>NZ_JBFUDI010000005.1:0-416840 GCF_056404795.1 Cellulomonas sp. P2_B4 | reverse complement strand
GTTCGACGGGGTTCAGCGGTGGTGCTTCTCCGGGACCGGGGCGTCGCCGGCCGCGCCGCTCGCCGCTGCACCCGCCGCGATGCCGCCGCCGACGGGCAGCGCCACCCCGAGCGCTCCGAGGGCCGCGATCCCGAGCACCAGCGGGGCGATGACGGCCCGCATGCCGTGGTTGACGTCGCCGAGCTCGAGCACGAGGGCGCGACAGTCCCCGCAGTCGTCCAGGTGGGCCTCGACCTGCGCGGTCTCCCGCGTGCCGAGACCGCTGCGCACGTAGGCACCGAGCTTGCCCGCGACCCCACGACAGCCCTCGTCGAGCGGATCCTGCAGGTGCTGCTGGAGGTACGCCTGGCGCAGACCCTCGCGCGCCCGGTAGGACAGAGCGGCGACGCCGTTCGCGGTCAGCCCGAGGATCGGCGCGATCTCGGCGGGGGGCAGGCCCTCGACCTCGGTGTGCCACAGCACGGCCTGCCAGCGCTCGGGCAGAGAGTGGAACGCGCGCGCGACGACACCACGCTCGAACCCCGCGAGCGCCGGGTCCTCCGCGGTCGCGGCCATCGCGGTGCCGCGCTCGAGGACCGCGACGTCGTCGGTCGGCTCGACGCGCCGCGCCTTGTCGCGCCCGACCCCGGCCACGCGGCGCACGACGGTGAACAGATAGGCACGGAACGCTGCCTCGGGGCCCTTGCCCCGCTGCAGGGCTCCGAACACGGCCGCGAAGGAGTCGGCGACGACGTCGTCGGCGTCGGCCTCGGAGTTCGTGTACTGCCGGGCGACCACCCAGGCGGCCCCCGCGTGACGCTCATAGAGCGCGCCAACGGCAGCGGCGTCGCCGGTGCGCGCGGCAGCGATGAGCTCCGCGTCGCCCGTGACGCCGTCGTCGAGCCGCGCGCTGAGTGCCACGACACGCTCCCGTCCGTACAAGCGTCCGAGGGCACAGCCTGCCATATGCGTCGAACCACTCGAACCACACGTACCAGGGTGAAATTCACCGGGTGAAAAGCGCAGGACCGGCGTCACAGACCGCGCACCGCCCACTCTCATCCGGCGTGACGATGAACTCGGGACCGAACAACGCTGCCTTTCCGGCGCTCTCCGGTGAGTCCCTCGACGGGCTCCCCCACGGCGTGCTGCCCGCCGCCCTGCGCGAGCGGTGGCGCGACGAGAGCGTCGGCTCTGTCTGGCTGCGGCCCTCCGACTGGTATCACCCCGCCGTCGACGCGATCGCCGCCGCCATCCTGTCGCCGTCCGACACCGCGGTCGCCGCGGAGGAGCTCGGTCGTGCGCGCGGCTACGACGGGGTCGGCATCGGCGAGACGATCGACGACCTTGGAGCCCTCTACCGGGCGCTCGGCGCGACAGAGCCCCCGGCCACGGTGATCCGCGCGCTGTGCGAGGGGTGGGCCGACGCCCAGGCCGGCGCGCTGGCGTTCGGCACCGCGCTCGACCCCGAGTCGGGTCTCCCCACCCGGCAGTACCTGGCGATCCGGCTCGCGGAGACGTACCGCGACGCCGCGATCCCGACGCAGCGCGCCCGCACGTCGAACGACGTCGGCCACCACCTGGTGCTCGTCGACGTGGCAGCGGGGGACATCGACCCGTTCACGCGGGCCGCCCGGTCCGCAGCCGTCGGCGCGGCAATGACCACCACGTACGGCGAGGGTCACCCGATGGCCACGCTCGGCGGCGGCGTGTTCGCGGTGCTGGCCCGGACGGACGAGCACACGCCCACCCCGCTGGAGGCCCTGCACGCCGAGATCGACCGACGGTGCGAGCTGCTCGACATCCGTGCGGCGACACGCATGCCCGTCCGAGTGTGGGTCGAGCCCCTGCCGGACACCCACGAGCAGGCGCTCCGCACCCTGGAGCGGGTCGCGCGCTCCTGACGATCCGCTGTTGCCCAGGTCAAGCACTCGTCATGCTCGGCTCCGCCGCAGGTCAGCGACGAGTCGGTAGCCAGGCCGGGACAAGTCCGATCTGCCGTATTAACGTCTATGCATGAACTCCGCTGGACTTGCCCCGAACGACCCCACAGGGCGGCCGGTACACGAGTCGCCCAACCCGCCGAGCGTGCCGACCGCTCGGCCCCCGCACGACAGCTCCCTCCCGCCGGTCGACCCCTCCCTGGCCGCGGAGCCGGGCCCGTTGCTGGCTTCCGGCGCGACCGTCGACGTGTTCGCGATCGACGACCAGACGGTGCTGCGCCGGTACCGGTCCGGACGCGACGCCACCCACGAGGTGTCCCTGCTCCGCCACGCGGTCGCGCACGGGTTCCCCGCCCCCGCGGTGCTCGCGGCCAGCGGCCCGGACCTGGTCATGGAACGCCTGCACGGCCCGACCCTGCTGCAGGCCCTGGGTGCCGACGAGGTCTCGCTCCCGGACGCAGCCGCGATCCTGGCCGACCTGCACACCCGCCTGCACGCCATCGACGCTCCCGCAGGCTGGGGCGCGAGCGAACCGGACGCCTGGCCGCTCCTCCCGGCCGGACCGGTGATCGTCCACCTGGACATCCACCCCGCCAACGTCATCCTGTCCGAGGCGCACGGCCCGGCCCTCGTCGACTGGTCGAACGCCCGCACCGGGACCGCGGAGCTCGACGTCGCGCTGACGGCGTTGATCGTCGCCGAGGTGGCGGTCGACGCGGGCGGGCTCTACTCGCAGGCGGCCCGCGCACTGCTCGCGGCGTTCCTGCACGCGATCGACGTCGACCCGACCGACGCGCTCGACGCCGCCGCCGAGCTGCGGTCCGCCGACCCGTCGCTGGTGCCCGGCGAGAAGGCCCTGGTGCCCGCGGCGGCCGGGCTGGTGCGGGACCTCATCGCCGTGGCCCGGCCGTCGAGCTGACGGCGTCCACGCACACCCCGCACACGACGACGGCCCCCCTCGGTCGAGGGCGGCCGTGTCTCTTGCAGGTCTGTGGGTGTCCCCGCGCCGGTCAGGCGGGCGTGAACGTGAGGCAGTCGGCCTCGTCGTGACCCGCGCCGATGCGGATCGACGCGGCCGTGCACTCGAGGTGTGAGTTGTGGGTGCACTCCGCGCGCTGGCAGGCGCCGACGTGGGTGACCACCTTGTCGAGGCCGCCCTTGACGCCGAGCGGGATGAACGTGGTGCACTGCGCGTCGCCCGAGCCTCCACCGATCGTCACAGCGGCCGCGTGGCAGTGCGAGTGGTCGTTGTACGAACAGCCGGCGACCGAACACTCGTCGACGGCGGGCATGTCCATCAGCGTGCTCATGACGACCTCCGTGGGGGACTCAGCGGTGCGTTCTTCACGACGGTAGACCCGTTGCGGGCAGCCTGCCTAGCCAGTGAGGCCTTGCTTACCCGCAGGTCAGAGGCCCTTTTGAGGTGAGGCTGCCCTCACCAGGACGGCCGTCCGGGCGCCCCACCTGCGGCGATGCGCTACAGCGACGCGTAGCGGCGGGACCTGACCAGGCCGCGCACCGCGAAGCCCGCGAGCAGGAGGCCGCCGAGCGGGATCAGCCAGATCAGCCAGATGAACGGGCTCGTGCTCTTGATCCGGGCGTCGCCGTCGCTCGGGTGAGCCGTCGTGTAGATGACTGTCACCGCCGACCCCATGGCCGGGCAGCTCTGCGTCGAGATGCTGGTGCCCGCGCGGTAGGTGGAGCCACCGACGCTGAACGACGCGACCGGCGAGCACATCGAGCTCCCGTCGTCGTCGACCCAGGTCCGGTGGTCGACGACCGTCCCGGAGACCGTCGACTCGTCGGAGTGGGTCAGGTTCTCGCTCGTGATCGAGGTCGCGACGACGAGCCCGATCAGCAGCACGACGAGCCCGAAGACCAGCTGCCCGACCGGTCCCATCGGCTTGCTCCGGCGACGACGCCCGGCATGGCGGTCGTCCGGGTCCGGCCCGCCCGTGAACGGACCGACCCGCCACGAGAGGCCCCCGGTGCTCGCGCCGTCGCCGGCGCTCGTGCCGAACGAGTTCTCGAACGCGGGCCGGCCGTAGGGCTGGACGCCCGGGCCGGTCGGCGTCGGTGGCGGCGTCTGGGACTCGATCAGGTCGGCCGCCACGGCCGCGAAGACCCCGACGAGCCCGCCCTGCTGCTGCATGGCGTCGAGCGCGGCGACGGCCTTCTCGCGGTCGTCGGTCGGTGACGCCTCGTCGGACCCGTAGGGCTGCACGGTGTCCGTGCGCTGCGTGGGCACGGCGACCGTCTCCGGGTTGGGCCGCGTCATCGACGTCCAGGCCGTGCCGTTCCACCAGCGCTGCAGCAGGTCGTCGTCAGGGCTCGGGTACCAGGCCGCGGGCGGCGTGCTCATGCGTTGGTCCCCCCGCCGCGCCTCGTCGACCGAGCGCCGCTCAGGGCGCGGCCCACGGCACCGAGCTCGCGCGCGCCGCGGTGCAGGTCCCGGCTGGTCACGTACAGCACGCGGACGCCGATGCCCACGAACACCAGCCCGACCAGCTGCAGGACGACCGCGACGACCGGCGGTCCGACGAAGAGCAGGACCAGACCGAAGACGCCGACCACGGCGCCGAACCCGATCGCCTTGATCGCGCCGAAGGGGCTGATGTCCAGGTCGTCGTCGTCATCGTCGCCGCCGAGCCCGACCTGCAGGTTCTGCAGGGCCGGGTCGTGCGTCCGGGCGAACCCGAGGTCGCCGAGCATCACCAGAGGCACGCCGGGTGCATCGGTGATCGGGACCGATCCGTACGGGACGGGTGGGTACTGCGCGGCCTGCTGGTGAGCTGGCCGTTGCGCGGGCGGGTACTGCGCGGCGGGCTCATAGCGGGCGACCGGCTGCGGTGCGGCGACCTCCTGCGCGCCCAGGGCCGCCGACATCGCGCCGCCGATCGTGCCCGCGAGCCCGCCGCGCTCCTTCATGGCGTGCCACATCTCGGCCGCCTGGCGGTTGTACGGCTCGACGTGGCTGACGTCGAGCACGCGCGCGGTCGGCTCACCCGGCACGGGCTGCGGCACGTCGTGCCGGACGTGGTCGGTCCAGCGCGCACCGTCCCACCAGCGATGCACACCGTCGCTGTCCGGGCTCGGGTACCACCCGGGCGGTGCTGTGCTCACGCGTGCCCCCATGCGTTTCGACGCCCGACGACCGAACGGCCGACTCCTTCGAGGAATCGGCCGTTCGTGGTCGGCGGTTGAGCGCCCGTTCGGGTTCAGAAGTCCCAGTCGTCGTCTTCGGTGTTCACGGCCTTGCCGATGACGTAGGACGAGCCCGAGCCCGAGAAGAAGTCGTGGTTCTCGTCGGCGTTCGGGGACAGGGCCGACAGGATCGCCGGGTTGACGTCGGTCTCGTCGCGCGGGAAGAGCGACTCGTAGCCGAGGTTCATGAGGGCCTTGTTGGCGTTGTAGCGCAGGAACTTCTTGACGTCCTCGGTCAGGCCGACGCCGTCGTAGAGGTCCTGCGTGTACTCGACCTCGTTGTCGTACAGCTCGAAGAGGAGCTCGAACGTGTAGTCCTTGAGCTCGGACTTCTCGGCCGCCGACAGCTTCTCGAGGCCCTTCTGGTACTTGTAGCCGATGTAGTACCCGTGGACGGCCTCGTCGCGGATGATCAGGCGGATGAGGTCGGCCGTGTTGGTGAGCTTGGCGCGGCTGGACCAGTACATGGGCAGGTAGAAGCCCGAGTAGAAGAGGAACGACTCCAGCAGCGTGCTGGCCACCTTGCGCTTGAGGGGCGAGTCGCCGCGGTAGTACTCCATGACGATCTCGGCCTTGCGCTGGAGGTTCGCGTTCTCCTCCGACCAGCGGAACGCCTCGTCGATCTCCTTGGTGGAGCACAGCGTCGAGAAGATCGAGCTGTACGACTTGGCGTGCACCGACTCCATGAACGCGATGTTCGTGTAGACGGCCTCCTCGTGCGGCGTGATCGCGTCGGGGATCAGCGAGACCGCGCCGACCGTGCCCTGGATCGTGTCGAGCAGCGTCAGGCCGGTGAAGACGCGCATGGTGAGCGTCTTCTCCTGCTCCGTCAGCGTCGCCCAGCTCTGCACGTCGTTGGAGACCGGCACCTTCTCCGGCAGCCAGAAGTTGCCGACGAGGCGGTCCCAGACGTCTGCGTCCTTGTCGTCGTCGAGCCGGTTCCAGTTGATCGCCGAGACGCGGCTGACGAGCTTGAGCTTCTCGCTCATCGGTGTGCTTCCTTCGTGTCGAGCAGAACGTCGAGCAGAGCGGTCAGAGCATGCACGAGACGCACCCCTCGACTTCCGTGCCCTCCAGCGCGAGCTGGCGCAGGCGGATGTAGTAGATCGTCTTGATGCCCTTGCGCCAGGCGTAGATCTGCGCCTTGTTCAGGTCACGCGTGGTGGCCGTGTCCTTGAAGAACAGGGTCAGCGAGAGGCCCTGGTCGACGTGCTGCGTGGCCTCGGCGTAGGTGTCGATGACCTTCTCGTAGCCGATCTCGTACGCGTCCTGGTAGTACTCCAGGTTGTCGTTCGTCATGAACGGCGCCGGGTAGTAGACGCGGCCGATCTTGCCTTCCTTGCGGATCTCGATCTTCGACGCGATCGGGTGGATCGAGCTCGTCGAGTGGTTGATGTAGGAGATCGACCCCGTCGGCGGCACGGCCTGCAGGTTCTGGTTGTAGATGCCGTGCTCCTGCACGAGCGCCGACAGCGCCTTCCAGTCGTCCTGCGTCGGGATGTGCACGCCGGCCTCGGCGAACAGCTCCGCGATGCGGGCCGTCTTCGGCTTCCACTCCTTCTCGGTGTACTTCTCGAAGTACTCACCCGTCGCGTACTTCGAGTCCGCGAAGCCCTCGAACGCGCTGCCGCGCTCCTGGGCCAGCAGGTTCGACGCCCGGATCGCGTGGTACGCCACCGTGTAGAAGTAGATGTTCGTGAAGTCGAGGCCCTCGTCGGACCCGTAGAAGATGCGCTCGCGGGCCAGGTAGCCGTGCAGGTTCATCTGCCCGAGGCCGATGGCGTGGCCGCCGGCGTTCGCCTTCTTGATGGACGGCACCGACTCGATGCTCGTCTGGTCGGCCACGCCGGTCAGGGCGCGGATCGCGACCTCGACCGACTTGCCGAAGTCGGGCGAGTCCATCGCCAGGGCGATGTTCATCGAGCCGAGGTTGCAGGAGATGTCGCGGCCGACCTCCTTGTAGGAGAGGTCCTCGTTGTACGTCGACGGCGTCGAGACCTGCAGGATCTCCGAGCACAGGTTCGAGTGCGTGATCTTCCCGGCGATCGGGTTCGCGCGGTTCACCGTGTCCTCGAACATGACGTACGGGTAGCCGGACTCGAACTGCAGCTCGGCGAGCGTCTGGAAGAACTCGCGGGCGCTGATCTTCGACTTCTTGATGGCCGCGTTGTCGACCATCTCGTAGTACTTCTCGGTGACGTTGATGTCCGCGAACGGCACCCCGTACACGCGCTCGACGTCGTACGGCGAGAACAGGTACATCGGCTCGTTCTTCTTGGCCAGCTCGAACGTGATGTCCGGGATGACGACGCCCAGCGAGAGGGTCTTGATGCGGATCTTCTCGTCGGCGTTCTCGCGCTTGGTGTCGAGGAACCGGTAGATGTCCGGGTGGTGCGCGTGCAGGTACACCGCGCCGGCGCCCTGGCGGGCACCCAGCTGGTTGGCGTACGAGAAGGAGTCTTCGAGCAGCTTCATCACGGGGATGACGCCGGAGCTCTGGTTCTCGATGTGCTTGATGGGTGCGCCGTGCTCGCGGATGTTGCTGAGGAGCAGGGCCACGCCGCCGCCGCGCTTGGACAGCTGCAGGGCGGAGTTGATGCCGCGCGCGATCGACTCCATGTTGTCCTCGATACGCAGCAGGAAGCAGGAGACGGGCTCACCGCGCTGCGCCTTGCCGAGGTTCAGGAACGTCGGGGTGGCCGGCTGGAAACGACCGGACACGATCTCGTCGACGAGCGAGATGGCGAAGTCCTGGTTCCCCTCGGCCAGCGCGAGGGACACCATGCAGACGCGGTCCTCGAAGCGCTCCAGGTACCGCTTGCCGTCGAACGTCTTGAGCGTGTACGACGTGTAGTACTTGAACGCGCCCAGGAACGTCTGGAAACGGAACTTCTTGGAGTACGCGTACTCGAAGAGGGTCTTGATGAAGGCGCGGTCGTACTGCTCGAGGACCGCGGGGTCGTAGTACTTGTTCTCGACGAGGTAGTCGAGCTTCTCGTTGAGGTCGTGGAAGAAGACCGTGTTCTGGTTGACGTGCTGCAGGAAGTACGCCCGCGCCGCCTCACGGTCCTTGTCGAACTGGATCTCCCCGTTCGCGCCGTACAGGTTCAGCATGGCGTTCAGGGCGTGATAGTCCAGGCCGGACGTCTCTACGCGGGTATCTGCGACTGTCGTTGCCAAAATCTTCCCAATCCCTCACGGACGTTGTGAACGTCCTCGCTCGTACCCATGAGCTCGAAGCCGTACAGGTAGGGGACGTGGCACTTGGCCGCGATGATGTCCCCCGCTATGCAGTACTTCTCGCCGAAGTTCGTGTTACCGGCCGCGATCACGCCACGGATCAGTGCACGGTTGTCCTCGTCGTTGAGGAACTTGATGACCTGCTTTGGCACTGCCCCACCCTCGTTGCCCCCGCCGTACGTCGGCAGGATCAGCACGTACGGCTCGGAGGCGTGCAGGAACGGGTCTGTCGGCTTCAGCGGAATGCGATGCACATTCACGCCGAGCGCGGCCAGGCCCAGTTTCTGCACGAATCGGTGGGTGTTGTCCGAGGCGGAGGAGAAGTAGATGAGGGAGCTCATCGGGTCCATCCCCTCGGCCTCGGGTCGTACGTACGGCTGTCCCACCGGGCCGGCGCGGTTCGAGACCAGCGCCGGGCCCGGGAGTGCTTGGGGCGTCCGTCAGGCGACGGCGGTGGCCAGTCGCTCGGCGAGTGCCTTGATGCGGTCGGGGCGGTAGCCCGACCAGTGCTCGCCGTCCACGATCACGACGGGCGCCTGCAGGTGACCGAGCGACATGACGTAGTCACGCGCGTCGGCGTCCTGGCTGATGTCCACGACGGTGTAGTCGGCCTCGAGCTTGTCCAGCGCGCGGTAGGTCGCGTTGCACTGGACGCACGCGGGCTTGCTGTAGACCGTGATCGTCATCGTGGCTCCTGTGATCTCACGTACTGCGAGGCTGCCGCGTGCTTCCTGAACCGCTAGGTGAGCCCGCGCTTGATTGGCTTGGCAAGACACTACACCTAGTGGTCGGGGAAGCAATGGACCACTAGGGCTTGTAGTGACACGGATGTCATTCTTCACCCTGTGGACAAGATCCAGGCTACAGCCGACCACTGACACAGCCCCTCACCAGCGCGTTAGCAGGGGCTTCCACAGGCATCCACAGACCCCCATCGGACACCCACAGGGCAGTGCACACCGCTATGCACACGCCGTGTGTCCGATTCGCCCCGAAAAGGCCACCCCGGTGGCCGGGAGCCCGACTCGACTCGAGCCCGCGCCGAGCGGTCTCAGAGGTCTGAGACGCGGGCCCGGTCGATGTCGAGTCCGGTGAGATCGGCGGCGCGGAGGGCCGCGAGCAGGGCCTCGTCGACGACGACGTTCTTGGCAAAGTCGTGCGACGGGAAGAAGCTGCGGCCGGCGATCTTGCTGCGTGACAGGACCCAACGGATAGGCAGTCCGGAGGGTCCCCACGAACTCGCTTCGCGGTCCAGGACCTCGGGGCGCTCGACGAAGTGGGGGATGTGAAAGTCGTGATGGGTCCCCTCGGGGCTGACCACGGCAGCGGGCAGCCACTGGACACGGTCTGTCGCTGACAGATGCCGAGCGACGATGTCGGCCATGCGAGTGCTGAACAGCCGCACCGACGCTGCGGGCCAGTCGGGGACCGGTCCTGGCGTCCCCCAGAACCACTCTGTCACCGGAGGATCGACGAATACTCCCGGATCATGGAGGCGCTCCTTGAAGACGATCCCAGCCTTGTCCTTCGCGAAGTGGCCGGCCTCGGGCGAGTAGGAGGCGGCCACCGTGTAGTACGACGTCATCTGCAGAGACTTCCAGTAGGCGACGCGGAAGCGGAGCGACGAGGCTACAAGGGATCTGAGGCACACCAAGGCCCGCGGGGCGGCGCCTGCACCAGGAGCTGTACGTTCGTCAGGACGGCCGCGGCTCCCCTTACGCCCGTCCTGCTCGACCCGACACGGCCCGGTCAGGGAGACCCGATGACTCGACAGAGCGTGCACACCGACGACGCCCCCGCCGCGCTCGGCCCGTACAGCCAGGCGATCGTCGCGGGTGGGTTCGTCTTCTGCTCGGGCACCGCCGGGATCGACCCAGTGACCGGCGAGATCCCGGACGGCATCGAGGCCCAGACCGAGCTGGCCCTGCGCAACGTGTCCGCGACGCTCGAGGCGGCGGGCTCGTCGATGGCCGACCTCGTCAAGACCACGATCTTCTACGCCGACGTGGCCGACTTCGCGGCGCTCAACGCGGTGTACGCACGCCACATGCCGACCCCACCACCGGCGCGCTCCGCCCCGGCGAACGTCGTCCTGCCCCGCGGGCTGCTGGTCTCCATCGACGCCATAGCGGTCGTCTCCGGCTAGGTCGGCCCGACGACCACCCTGCGCACGACGCGTTGCTGAGACACCCTCAGCCGCCGTGCGCGACCGACGTCGGTGTCGTGCGGGATGCTGTCCTCGTGCAGATCACCACCCTCGGGGCGCTGGCCGTCGACGGCCGACCCGTCCGTGGCGACAAGCTGGTCGCACTCATCGGCGCGCTGCTCGACGCGCGCGGGCGTGTCGTGTCGTCGACCGCCCTCGTCGAGGACGTGTGGGAGGGCATCCCGCCCGACGACTCCGGCGGTGCGGTGCAGGCGCTGGTCTCCCGGGCGCGCCGGCTGGGGTTGCCCGTCACCGGGGCGCCCGGCGGGTACCGGCTGCCGGTCGACGACCTGGAGGTCGACGTCGCGCAGGCCGAGGCGCTGCTGGACGGCGCGCGGTCCGCGCTGCGCGCCGGCGAGCCCGCGGTGGCGCACGCGCTGACCGGGCAGGCGCGCGCGCTCGTCCCCGCCGTCCCGGACCTGGCCGAGGCCGCGACGGCGCGCCTGCTGGGCGAGGTGGTCGCCCTGCGCGCCGAGAGCGGGCTGACGGTCGGGGACACGGCCGACGTTCTCGACGACCTGCGCCGCTGCGCGCTGCGCACGCCGCCCGACGAGCCGCTGGTCGCGCTCCTGGTCCGCGTGCTCGCCGCGCAGGGGCGGGACGCGGAGGCGCTCGAGGTGGTCGAGCACGTGCGCGAGGAGCTCGCCGACCGGTACGGCACCGACCCATCCCCCGTCGTCGCGCAGGCTCACCTGGCGCTGCTGCGCGGCGAGCTGGCCTCGACGCCCCCGGAGCCGGCGGCCCGGGCGCGGTCCGTGCTGCCCGGCTCCTGGCGGCGGCCGGCGACGGCCCTGCTGGGTCGCGACGAGGACGTCGCGGAGCTCGAGCGCGCGCTGACGACCAGCCCGCTGGTCACGATCGTCGCGACGGGCGGTGCCGGGAAGACGCGGCTGGCCACCGAGGTCGCACGACGGGCCGTCGCCGACGGCAAGGCCGTCCGCGTCATCGAGCTGGCCGGCCTGCGCGGGCCGGCGGAGGTGCTGCCTGCCGTGCTGGCGGCCATCGGCGGCGGTGACGCGACCGCGGTCCGCGTGGACCTGGCCACCGAGCGGCGGCTGCTCGACCCCGAGGACCGGCTCCGGATCGCGGCGAAGGACCTGGACGGCCTGCTGGTGATCGACAACTGCGAGCACGTGCTGGACGCCGCTGCGACGGTCGTCGGCGACCTCCTCGCCGTCGCGTCGGACGACGTCGTCGTGCTGGCGACGAGCCGGGCTCCCCTGGGACTCGTCGGCGAGGCCGTGCACCGCCTGCGGACGCTCCCCGACGACGACGCGCTGGGTCTGCTGGAGGCGCGCGCCCGCGCGGGCCGGGCGAGCGTCGGCTGGGAACCCGCGCGAGCGCTCGAGCTGTGCCACCGCCTGGACAACCTGCCGCTCGCGCTCGAGCTCGCCGCCGCGCGGCTGCGGTCGATGACGGTCGAGGACGTGCTCGACGGGCTGACCGACCGGTTCTCCCTGCTCGACGACGCGCTGCGCGGGCTGCCCGAGCGGCACGCGAGCCTGTGGGCGATGGTCGACTGGAGCCGCGAGCTGCTCGACCCCGCCGACCGCGAGCTGCTGGAGCGCGTGTCGGTCATCCCGGCACCGTTCACGGCCGAGACCGCGATCGCCGTCGCCGGCAGCCAGCCGCACATCGTCCGGCGCGGCCTGTCGACGCTCGTCGAGCAGTCGCTGCTGAGCCTCGACGAGCACGACGACGGCTCGGCCCGGTACCGCATGCTCGAGACGGTCCGCGAGTACGGCGAGGCCCGGCTGGACGCCGCGGGCGCTCGCGCGGCCGCGATGACCGGGCTGGTGCGCTGGGCCGGGGTCGAGGCCGGCAGGCTCGGAGAGGACTTCATCGGGTCCGGGCAGGTCGCCGCGTTCGACCGGTGCGCGCAGGAGCAGGAGTCGCTCGTCGCGGCGCTGCGCTGGGCGGTCGAGCACGACGACGAGATCGCGCCGGTGCGCATCGCCGCGACGCTGTTCCACCTGTGGAGCGTGCGCGGCGCGCACGTCGAGGTGGTCGAGTGGTCGATGCGGATCTTCAAGGCCGACGACCCCGTCGCTCGCCGGACCTCGGCACTGTTCCGCGGCGCCTCGTCGGGACGGCCGTTGCCCGATGCCGACAAGATCGCCGGGGCCGGCCTGTTCGCCGCGATCAACGCGGGCGTCGCCATGTCGTTCCGGCTGGTCGCGCTGGCCTGGCGCGCGATCCAGGTGGTCATGGCCGAGCGGCCCACGCAGGTGAGCCCGCGGATGGCCTCGCTGACCTCGATCATGCCCGCGCTCGGCAGCCTGGACACCGCCGAGTCCGTGGCCGCGGCCCAGCGGCTGGTCGACACCGCGGACCCGTTCCTGCGCGGCATGGGCCTGTTCATGCGGGCGGCCACGCGCGAGAACGCGGGCGACCCGCTGGCGTCGAGCGACGACGCCCGGGAGGCGTACCGCGTGTTCGAGCAGGCGGGCGACCACTGGGGCATGGGCATGGCCGCGCAGGGCGTGGGCCAGTGGGAGAGCGCCCGCGGGGGTGCGGACGCGGACGAGTGGCTGATCCGCAGCATCGAGCACCTCGAGCTCGTCGGCGCCATGCAGGACGTCCGCAGCATCCGGGTCCTGCTCGACGTGCAGCGGGCGATCGCCGGCGAGGACGGTGCGCTCGACCGGCTGCACGAGGTGACGCGGTCGCCGCAGGTCGAGGACATGGACGTCGCGCAGGCCTACCTCGGGCTCGCCCACGTCGCGTGGGAGGGCGACGACGTCGCGGACGCCGTGCGCTACGCCGAGGCGGCCACGGCGATGATCCAGGGCGACGCGATCCACGCGCCGCAGGCCCGCATCCTGTTCCGGGTGGCCGCTGCCGTCGTGCACCTGCGGTCCGCGGGGACGCCCGGGATCGACGAGCGGACCGCGCTGCCCCGGGCGGTCGAGCTGCTCGAGCTGGCGCGGGTCGAGGCGCAGAGCATGGCCGACATGCCCGTGCTCGGCTCGTTCGCCCTGGGTGCCGCCGAGCTGGCCGCCTACCGGGGCGACGTCGCCACGGCGCGCGAGCTGTGGGCGCTGGGCGTCCGGCTCGGCGCGAGCCTGGTGCTGCAGTTCCAGCTCCGTCTCGCCGACCGGCTCGTGCTCACGCTCGGTGACCAGGAGACGCAGGACGCCTCGACGGCGGCGGCGCGCACGCTCTCGTCGCCCGAGGCTGCCGCGCGGATCCGCGCGCTCACGGCCGTCCTCGCCTGACGGTCCTACGCTCGAACCACGACGGAGAGGAACGGCCATGGACTTCCTGGTCTCGACGATGAACGACGCACCCGGCTACCGGATCGTCACCGTGCTCGGCGAGGTGACGGGCCTGACCGTGCGGGCGCGCAACGTCGGCGCGCAGATCGGCGCCGGGCTCAAGGCGTTCGTCGGCGGAGAGCTCAAGGGCCTGACCAAGCAGCTGCAGCAGAGTCGCGACGAGGCGGTGCAGCGGATGGTCGAGGCCGCGCAGGCCCGCGGCGCCAACGCGGTGATCGCGATGCGGTTCGACGCCGACGAGGTGGGCAACGGCTACCAGGAGATCGTCGCGTACGGCACGGCCGTCGTGATCGCCCCGGCGGTCTGACGACACGAGGAAGGCGGCCACCCGAGGGTGACCGCCTTCCTCGTCGGAAAGGTCAGGCCTTCTTGCGGTACGCCCGCAGGGCCAGCGGCATGAACACCACGACCAGGCCGAGGCACCACAGCAGCGTGTAGACGAGGCTGTTGCCCATCGGCGTGCCGAGGAAGAAGCCGCGCATCGCGGCGACCAGGTGCGTCAGCGGGTTCCACTGCACGAACGTCTGCATCCAGCTGGGCAGCGACGTCGCGGGCACGAACACGTTGGACGCGAAGGACAGCGGCATGATGATCAGGAACATGATCCCCTGGACGGCACCCGGGGTCCGGACCTTCATCCCGACGAAGACCGAGACCCAGCTGAGCGACAGGGCGAACACCACTGCGAGCAAGCAGCCCGCGACCGCGCTGAGCGGGTCGGTGAGGATCCGGAAGCCCATCAGGTAGCCGATGGCCAGCGTGACGACCGTGACGATGACGTAGCGGACCACGTCGCCGAACACCGAACCGACCAGCGGGGCCGCCCTGGGGATGGGCAGCGACTTGAAGCGGTCGAAGATGCCCTTCTCCATGTCGGTGTTGAGGTTCACGCCGATGGCGATGGCGCCGGTCGCGATGGTCTGCGCCAGGATGCCGGGGAGCAGGAACTGCAGGTACGTCTGGGTGTCCCCGGCGACCGCGCCGCCGAAGATGTAGACGAAGATCACCAGGAAGATCGCCGGCTGGAGCGTGACGTCGATGAGCGCCTCGGGGGTGCGCATCGTCTTGATGAGGCTGCGCTTGGCCAGGGCCAGCGAGTGCCGGACGAGCGGGAACGGACGCCTCTTGACGACGGCGGCGGCGGACGGGGTGTTCGGCGCCAGGGCGCTTCGCGACGTGGTTGCGGTGGTCATCACGCCACCTCCTTCTTGTCTGTGATGCCGGCGGTGACGGTGGTGTCGTCCTCGGACGCGGTGCGACCCGTGAGCGTGAAGAACACCTCGTCGAGGCTGGGCAGGTGCAGGGAGAGCTCGGTGACGCCGATGCCGACGCTCGCCAGGCGCGAGACCGTGGCGGTCAGCGCCGAGTCGTCGGCGACCGGGACCGCGAGGACGCCCTTGCGGATCTCCTCGGCGCGACCGTCGGAGGACACCTGCGCGAGGATCGTCGCGGTCTCCTCGAGGCGGGTCAGGTCGGAAGGGCGGACCTCGAGGGTCTGGCCACCGACCACGCGCTTGAGGCCGTCCGGGGTGTCGTGCGCGATGACCCGACCGTGGTCGATGACCGTGATCTCGTCGGCCAGCGCGTCTGCCTCCTCCAGGTACTGCGTGGTGAGCAGGACGGTCGAGCCCTCGTTGACGAGCGTGCGCACGACGCCCCACATGTCCTCGCGCTTGGAGGGGTCCAGGCCGGTCGTCGGCTCGTCGAGGAAGATGACGTCGGGCCGCCCGACGAGGCTGGCGGCGAGGTCGAGGCGACGGCGCATGCCGCCGGAGTAGGTCTTGGCGGGCCGGTCGGCCGCGGCCGTGAGGTCGAACCACTCGAGCAGCTCGGCGGCGCGGGCGCGGGCGTTGACCTTGCCCAGGTCCAGCAGGATGCCGAAGAGCACGAGGTTCTGGCGGCCGGAGAGGTCCTCGTCGACGGACGCGTACTGGCCGGTGAGGCCGATCGACTGGCGGACGCGCACGGCGTCCTTGACCACGTCGAAGCCGTTGATGCGGGCGGTGCCGGCGTCGGGGTTGAGGAGGGTGGACAGGATGCGGACCGCCGTCGTCTTGCCAGCACCGTTGGGGCCGAGCACGCCGAGGACGGTGCCGCGAGCGACGGCGAGGTCGACGCCCTGAAGCGCCTTCGTCTCACCGAAGTGCTTGACGAGGCCGTGGGCCTCGATCACCAGGTCTGTTGTCATGGCACCAGCCTGTCCGGCCTCGCTGACAGGGCACCGACACGGCGCTGACACGGCGGTGTGGGCGGTGTCAGCGCCCGTGTCAGCCCAGTGACCAGCGGCAACGTCCGAGCAGATGAGCGCTCGGGGGCTCATCTGCTCGGACGTTGTGTGGTTACGGGAGGGCGATCGTGGGGTCGAGGAACTCGTTGGTGTAGAGGTCCGACGCCGTCAGGCCCTTGGCCGGGGCGGTGCCGGCGTCGGTGAGGATCGGGGTCGCGATGTCCAGGATCTTCTGCACGCGGGACTCCTCGAAGCTGCCGAGCGTGCCGTCCGGGCCGTTGGCCACGATGCCGAGGTCGAGCTGCTGCTTGGTCCCGTCGGCGGCCTGGGCCGCGTCGTAGACCCATCCGGTGTTGAACTCCTGCACGGCCTTCACGACGAGGGCGTTGGCCACCGTCGGGTCGGCGAAGTAGTCGACGGTGGCCTGCTGGACCACCGGGACCAGCTTCTTCAGGCAGTCGGCCTGCTTGGTGACGTCCTCGGTGCGCACCGACAGCGCGACCGCGTAGAGCGGGTAGCCGGTGTCGGCGATGAGCTGGTAGTCCACCGGCTTGTTCCAGGACGGCAGCTGGTTCTCGTAGACGAACGGCTCGTCGGTGGCGAAGCCCTGCTGCGCGTCCTTGCCCTGCGCGGCGACGAAGTTGGCGGGCGTCCCGTCGTAGGTCCCGTCGATCTGGTCGGGCCGCAGCTGGCCGGAGCCCGTCAGGTAGGACATCCACGTGGCGCCGGCGAAGTAGCGGACGAACGCGTCGGTGTCGGCCAGGTCGGAGATCTTGTGGACGTCCGGGTACGTCGCCGGGTCCCACATGATCATCCAGGGCGCCTTCTCGAACGTCGCCATGACCGCGGTGGTGGGCAGCGCGACAGAGTTCTGCACGGACTCGTCGGTGTTCACCCAGCCCAGCAGCACGTCCTTGTCGGAGTACATCTGCGACGGCACGGGCGTGAACCCGATGGCCGGCCCGCCCGCGCGGACCTCGACGTCGACCCCGGTCCACTCGCCCTGGGAGTACAGCGGGCCCCTGACCACCTTGGCGTCGGCGTCGATCGTGGGGTTCGGACCGAGCAGCTGGTAGAGGCCGCCCTGCTCGGCCTGCGGGTTCCAGTCGGTCTGGATGACGACGGTCGCGGGGCAGACGCCGCTGAGGTCGACGGCGCCGATCGGGGTGCCGGCGGTCGCCGACGACTCGGACTCGGCCGCGGTCGAGCCGCCGCACGCGGCCAGGGAGAGCGTCACGAGGCCGGCGACGACGGCTGCGCCCACGCGCTGGGAGGTGGTCATGGTGATGCTCCTTATTGTGAGGGGACTTCAGAGCCGGTCGATGTCGGTCGCCGAGACGGGGGTCCCGGAGGCGTCCGACGCGAGGGAGAAGCGGTTCTCGGTGGTGACGTAGAAGCTGGCGCCGAAGCGGCCGACGGGGTGGAAGTCCGCGAGCGCCACGCGCCAGAGCTCGGTGTCGACGAGGCCGTCGGCCGCGTGCAGGTGTCGGATCCGGCCGAGGTAGACCTGCCGGCTCGTGGTGAGGATCCGTTCGTCGACCGTGCACTCGAACGCGACGGGCGCCTCGGCGATCCGCGGCGGGCGGACGCGGTACGCGGGCGTGGCGGTGAGGCCGACGGTCGCGAGCTCGTCGACGTGGGCGGGGAACGCCTCGCCGCACGCGTGCATCCGCGCGGCCATCGGCTGGTCCGGGATGTGCACGACGAACTCGCCGGAGGCGTCGAGGTTGGCGGCGGTGTCCTTCTGGGCGCCGCCCTCGAGCCGGTTGATGCTGATCATGAGCAGCGGCGGGTCCTCGCCGACCATCCCGAACATGCTGAACGGGGCGGCGTTGACCACCCCCTCGGTGCTGAGGGTCGTCACCAGCGCGATCGGCCGGGGCACGATCAGCGACGCCATGAGCTTGTAGCGCTGGTGGACCCCGAGCTCGTCGAAGTCGATCTCAGCCATGCGAGGCCACCCACCAGCTGAGCAGCACGTCCCGCAGCGCGTCGCCCTCCTCGGCGTAGCGGTCGCGGTCGTGGAGGGCTCGGAGGCGAAGCGCGTCGGCCTCGTCGAGCTCGACCGGCACGTCGATCAGGCGCACCGGCGTCCGGGCGAACGCGGGTGCGTACGACGGGTCCTTCGCCAGACGCCGCTCGGTGCGGATCGTGGGCTGGCGGAAGTCCGCGGGCGTGCGCTGCGTGGCGTAGGACCGCAGGGGCGGGACGGCCTCGATCTCGTCGGTCGTGGCCGTGCGGACCTCGACCCGCACCGGGTTCAGCGAGAAGTTGCTGGTGCCCATGATGTCGTTGCCGCAGACGTTGGGCACCGCCAGCACGTCGGTCAGCGCGAGCAGCTCGACGTGGTCGCCCGGAGCCGTCGACTGGCGCAGGATCTCGGGCATCCCGTCGACCACGCGCGTGGCCATGAAGAGGTTGAACGAGTCGTGCACGTCGTCCGGGGTGAGCCCGTACTCGCGCTGCGCCTCGGCCTGGATGTCCGCGCAGTTCGTGTGCTCGGCGAAGCCGTGCATCGACTCGTACATGGTGGCGCTGCACCGCGGGAACAGGGTGTCGTTGATGCCGGCGGTGTCGGTCTGCAGGTACATCAGCGCGCGCTCGCGGGGCGGCGCGGACCACAGGAACGACCCGGTGCTGGGGTTGGTGCCGTGCAGCGTGCGGGTCCGGCCCACGTGCATGAACTCGCGGTAGTCGTGCAGGTTGAAGACGTTGAGGTCGACGCACTGATCGCCGGTGATCTGCTCGACGCGCAGCACCTGGCCGGCCCGGACCTCGAACGCCTTGCCGGTGCCGGGCTCCAGGACGGTCTCCTCGAGGGTGGTCCGCTCGTCGGCGGCGTCGATCTCCGCCCACCACTGCCACGGGGTGCCGTTGGTTCGTGGGTGCACGCGGCGGACGACCCCGTCCGCGCTCTCGCCCAGGGCGAGCCGGACGAGCGCCGGCGCGTCCGGTGCCTCGTCGGCACGGATCGACGCCTCGACGAGCTCGAGCTGCTGGTCCGTCAGGCGGACGATGATCTGCGACATGATGTCCTCTCGTATACGGAACTGACGTTAGTTCGTATACCGAAAGCCACCGTTTCGTATCCGTCAAATGTTCGTTGCGGTCAGGTTTCGCGCGTCCCGGCCCGTATACGGTTACCGCATGGACCGACCTGCCGACCGCGCGAACGCCGCCTTCCTCAGCCTGCGGTCCGCGATCGTCGAGGCCGCGCTGCCGCCCGGCACCCGGCTGCCCGAGGACCTGCTGGCCCAGCAGTACGGGGTCAGCCGCACGCTCATCCGCGGCACGCTCGCCCGGCTGACCGCCGCGGGGCTCGTCGAGACGGGCAAGGCGAAGTCGGCCCTGGTGGCCAACCCGTCCCTGACCGACGCGAAGGAGACGTTCGAGGTGCGGCGCTGCCTCGAACGGGAGGCCGTGCGACGCATCGCGCTCGGCTGGCAGCCGGCGACCGGCGAGGTCCTGAGCGCGCACATCGAGCGCGAGCTCGCCGCGACGGCCACGCCCAACCCGCAGGTCTCCGGCCGGCTCGGCGCCGAGTTCCACATCCTGCTGGCCGAGCTCAGCGGCAACGCGCTGCTGGAGCGCTACCTCAGCGAGGTGGTCTGGCGGTGCGCGCTGATCCTCGCCGTGCACGGGCGCGACCACGACCAGCGCGGGTCGGTCGCGGAGCACGAGCGGCTCGTCGCGCTCATGGGCGCCGGTGACGCCGACGGCGCCGAGGCGCTGATCGTCGCGCACGTCGCCGCGGTGGAGGAGCGCACGCTCGCGGGCGTCGGGGTCGACGAGCACCTCGACCTGGCGTCGGTGCTCAGCCGGTACTGATCAGAGCAGGGTGGCGAGCAGCCGGTCGAGCTCATCGTCGGACGTGAAGTAGTGCGGCGAGGCCCGGACGACCTCCGTGAGGCCCCGGGCACCGAAGTCGAGCTGGGCCGACGAGACGCGCGTAACGCTGACATTCACGCCGGCCCGGGCGGCAGCGACCCGGACCTCGTCGGCGGACCTCCCGTCCACGGTGAACGTGACGATGCCGGACCGGCGCACACCCTTGTCGCGGACCGTCACGCCCTCGATCGCGGCCAGGTCGGTGCGCAGGCGGGCCGCCAGGCCGCAGACCCGCTCCTCGATCGCCGGCAGGCCGACGGCCAGGGCGTAGTCGACCGCCGCGCCGAGGCCGAGGTTGTCGGCGATCGAGCGCTCCCAGGTCTCGAAGCGACGGGCGCTCGGGACCGGTGCGTAGGTGGTCGCGGACGTCCACGTGGCTGCGCCCAGGCCGAGGACCGGCGGGACGAGCTGCTCGGTGATCGCGCGCGACGCGTAGAGGAACCCCGTCCCCCGCGGCCCGCGCAGGAACTTGCGGCCCGTCGCGGCGAGCAGGTCGCAGCCGATCGCCGTGACGTCGACGTCGAGCTGACCGACCGACTGGCACGCGTCGAGCAGGAAGACCGCTCCGGCCCGCCGGGTGAGCGCGCCGACCTCCGCCGCCGGGTTGACCACGCCACCCCCGGTCGGCACGTGCGTGAGCGCGACGAGGGCGACGTCGCCCGTCTCCAGCTCGGCGCCGAGGGCGGAAAGGTCGACCTGGCCGTGCTCGTCGTCGTCGATGACCTGGAGCGTCGCGCCCGACCGCTCGCACGCCTGCAGGAGCGCGATCGCGTTGCTCACGTACTCGGTGCGCGCCGTCAGGATGCGCTGGCCCGGCTTCAGCGGGATCGACGAGAACGCGACGTCCCAGGCCACGGTCGCGCTCTGCACCAGGGCGATCTCGTCGTTGTGCGCGCCGACGAGCCGCGCGACCGAGTCGTACACGGCCTCGACGCGCTCGGTGGCCTCCGTCTCGGCCTCGTACGGACCGATCTCCGCCTCGCGGCGCAGGTGCGCGACGACCGTGTCGGTCACCACCTGCGGCCGCAGCGAGCCGCCCGCGTTGTTCAGGTGGGCGACGTGCTCGACGCCGGGGGTGTCACGCCGGACGCGGTCCAGATCGATCGTCACGCGGGGATCTTAGGCAGGTGCGCCGCCGGCGGGACCAGCTGGTTCAGCGGCTGGAAGGTCGCCAGAGGACGACGGCCGCGCGGTCGCTCGGGGAGGCAGGGCGACGGCTGCGGGCGCGATTGACGGCGACGTCGCCGGTCGGGTCGGCCGTGAACACGCGACGACCGGGGTCGACGAACGCGCGGAGGTACTCGATCTGTCGTCGCAACCCGTCGAGCTCCTGCTCGAGCTCGAGGATGCGCTTGATCCCGGCGAGGTTCACGCCCTCGTCCTGGGACAGCCGCTGGACCTCGCGCAGGGTGGCGATGTCGCGCAGCGAGTACCGCCGTCCCCGGCCGCTGGCGCGGCTCGGGGTGACCAGGCCGAGGCGGTCGTACTGGCGCAGGGTCTGCGGGTGCATCCCGGCCAGCTCGGCGGCGACCGAGATGACGTAGACCTTCGCGTCCTCGCCGGGCACGGCTACTTCCTCGCCGAGTCCAGCAGGCCGGCGCGCACGTCCTCACCCGACGTCGCGATGCCGAACGCCTGGACCGCCTCGCGCGCCGCCCCGGAGAGCCGCTGGGGCACGACGACCTGGACGGTGACCAGCAGGTCGCCGGTGTTCTTCGCGGTGGCCACGCCCTTGCCCTTGACACGAAGCACCCGTCCGGACGGCGTGCCCTCGGGCACCTTGACCCGGACGGACGAGCCGTCGAGCGTCGGCACCTCGATCGTCGCGCCGAGCGCGGCCTCGTCGAACGCGACCGGCACCGTCAGGCGCAGGTTGTCGCCGTCGAGCGAGAAGACGGGGTGCGGGGTGACGTTCACGGTCACGACCAGGTCGCCCGCCGGGGCGCCCATGTCGCCGGGGCGGCCCTTGCCGCGCAGCCGGATCTTCTGGCCGTCGCGGACGCCCGCGGGGATGCGCGCGTTGACGGTGCGGCCCTCGACGTTCAGCGAGACCTGCGAGCCCTCGACGGCCTGCCGGAACGGCATGGTGACCGTCGCGGCCAGGTCGGCGCCGGCCTGCGGTCCGCGGGAGAAGCCACCGCCGCCGCCGTTGCCGAACAGCCCGCCGAGCAGGTCCTCGAACCCGCCCTGGTTCGACGAGTACCGGACGCGGCCGCCGCCCGGGGCACCGCCGCCGCCGAACATGCCGCCGAACACGTCCTCGAAGCCGCCGTTGGCGCCGCGGCCGCCCGACGTGAAGCGGGCACCGCCGGCCATCGCGCGCAGCTGGTCGTACTGGCCGCGCTGCTCGGGGTCCGACAGGACCGCGTACGCCTCGCCGACGTCCTTGAAGCGGGCCTCGGCCTTGGCGTCACCGGGGTTGTGGTCCGGGTGCATCTCGCGCGCGAGCTTGCGGTAGGCCTTCTTGATGGCGGCCGCGTCCGCGTCCTTGGGGACGCCGAGAACCGCATAGAAGTCCTTCTCGAGCCAGTCCTGACCGGTCACGACGCCTCCTCTCGTTCCGTCCCGCAGCGTCCGAGCAGATGGTCGCCAGGGGCGGCATCTGCTCGGACGCTACAGGGGTTGTGCACGCAGGGTGCCTACGCCTCGGGGTCCACGACGGCCACGCGGGCCGCACGGAGCACCCGGTCGGCGGTGCGGTAGCCGGGCTGGAGCACCAGCTGGACGGTCGGCTTGCTGACCTCGGCGGAGTGCGAGTGCATGAGCGCCTCGTGCACCGCCGGGTCGAACGGCTCGCCGGCCGCGCCGTACCGGGTGACCCCGAAGCGACCCAGGGTCGCCTCGAGCTTGTCCGCGATCGACGCGAACGGTCCGGTCAGGTCGCCGTGCTGGCGGGCCAGCTCGATGTCGTCGAGCACCGGGATGAGGGCCTCGACGACCGCGTGCACGCCCCGGTCGTGGGCGGCCAGGCCGTCGGCCTTGGACCGCTTCACGAACGAGGAGTACTGCTGCTCGAGGTTGTAGTAGGCCGCCTTGGACCGCTGGAGCTCGTCGAGACGCTCCGCGGCGATCCGCTCGGCCTCCACGAGACCCTCCAGGACGACCTCCTCCTCCGCGTTCTCCGCGATGGACTCGGCCTCGGCGAGGACCTGCTCCTCAGGAGTCAGGTCGTCGCCGTCGCCCTCGGTCGACGACGTCACTTGGACGCCGCCTCGTCCTCGTCGTCGACGATCTCGGCGTCGACGACGTCCTCATCCTGAGAAGCAGAGCCGGCCGGGGCGTCCGCAGCAGGCGCCTCGTCAGAAGTGTTGTTCGCCGAGTACAGCGCCTCGCCGATCTTCTGGCTCGTCGTGAGCAGGGCCGCGTGCTTGGCCTTGACCTCGTCGACGTCCGTGCCCGCGAGCGCGGTCTTCAGCTCGCCGACGGCGGCCTGGACCTCGGTCTTGACGTCGTCGGACAGCTTGTCCGCGTTGTCGACGAGCAGCTTCTCGGTCGAGTAGACGAGGCCCTCGGCGGCGTTGCGCGTCTCGGCCTCCTCACGACGGGCCTTGTCCTCGGCCGCGTGCTCCTCGGCCTCGCGCACCATGCGCTCGATGTCCTCCTTGGGGAGGGCCGAGCCGCCGGTGATCGTCATCGACTGCTCCTTGTTCGTGCCGCGGTCCTTGGCGGACACGTGCACGATGCCGTTCGCGTCGATGTCGAACGTGACCTCGATCTGCGGGACGCCACGCGGAGCCGGCGCGATGCCGGTCAGCTCGAACGTGCCGAGCGGCTTGTTGTCCCGCGCGAACTCACGCTCGCCCTGGAACACCTGGATCAGCACGGACGGCTGGTTGTCCTCGGCGGTGCTGAAGATCTCGCTCCGCTTGGTCGGGATGGCCGTGTTGCGCTCGATGAGCTTGGTCATCACGCCGCCCTTGGTCTCGATGCCGAGGCTCAGCGGGGTGACGTCGATGAGCAGGACGTCCTTGCGGTCGCCCTTCATGACGCCGGCCTGCAGGGCGGCGCCGACGGCGACGACCTCGTCCGGGTTGACGCCCTTGTTGGGCTCCTTGCCGCCCGTGAGCTCGGTGACCACGTCGGTGACGGCCGGCATGCGGGTCGAGCCGCCGACGAGGACCACGTGGTCGATGTCGGCGAGCTTGATGCCCGCGTCGCGGATGACCGACTGGAACGGCGCCTTGGTGCGGTCGAGCAGGTCCTGCGTCATCTGCTGGAACTGCGCGCGGCCGAGCTTGGTGTCCAGGTGGACCGGCCCGTTCTCGCTCATGGAGAGGTACTGCAGCGAGATGTTGGTCGTCGTCGCCGACGACAGCTCCTTCTTGGCCTGCTCGGCAGCCTCACGCAGACGCTGCACGGCGATCTTGTCCTTGGCCAGGTCGACGCCCGTGGAGTTCTTCACCTCGGCGATGAGGAACTCGACGATGCGCTGGTCCCAGTCGTCGCCGCCGAGGCGGTTGTCACCGGAGGTCGCGCGGACCTCGATCGTCGAGAAGCCGTCGTCGTCCTTGCCCACCTCGAGCAGGGAGACGTCGAACGTGCCGCCACCGAGGTCGAAGACGAGGATGAGCTCGTCCTCCTTGCCGCGCTCCAGGCCGTAGGCCAGGGCGGCCGCGGTGGGCTCGTTGATGATGCGCAGGACGTTGAGGCCCGCGATGGCGCCCGCGTCCTTGGTGGCCTGGCGCTCGGCGTCGTTGAAGTACGCCGGGACCGTGATGACGGCCTCGGTGACGGGCTCGCCCAGGTAGGCCTCCGCGTCACGCTTGAGCTTGGAGAGCACCCGCGCGCTGATCTCCTGCGCGGTGTACTTCTTGTCGTCGATCGCCGTCGACCAGTCCGTGCCCATGTGGCGCTTGACGGACGTGATCGTGCGGTCGACGTTGGTGACGGCCTGGCGCTTGGCGATCTCGCCGACCAGCACCTCACCCGTCTTGGAGAACGCGACGACGGACGGCGTCGTGCGCGACCCCTCGGCGTTGGCGATGACCGTGGGCTCGCCGCCCTCGAGGACAGCGACCACCGAGTTGGTGGTACCGAGGTCGATGCCGACTGCTCGTGCCATGTGTGTGCCTTCTTTCGTGTGCTGCTGTTGCTGGGAGTGCTCTTGAGTCCGGCTCGCTCAAGTCTGCGTCCGCTTCCGGCCAGACGCAAACTCGTGTCGGCCAAACTTGAGTCTGTATGGCTCAACTCTGGCCGAGGGTGAGGCATTCCCGTCGGGGGTCCGCAGTTCGCCGAAACTCCAAGGGATTCGGCCTCCAGAACAGAGGGCCCTTGACGCCCAGATCCCTCGGCAGCCGTGGCCACACAGGTCCTCCGAGCTGGGCCCGATAGTCCGATGACGTCGGCGTGGCCCCGCCAACCCCGGAGACTCTGATGTGCTGATGTCCTACCCGGCGGGGAGGATGGGCGCGGGAAGGTACAGATGAGCGACATCGCGGACGTTCCACCCGCCGTTGTGGGCAGGCTCCGGGTGATCTGCGGGGAACTGCCCGAGGCGTACGAGGAGCCGGCGTGGATCGGCCTGCGGTGGCGGATTCGCCGGCGGACGTTCCTGCACGTCTACACCACCGACGAGAGGCGGTCGGCGTATATCGATCTGGACCATCCGGCCATCCTGATGACCTTCCGGGCGCCGCCCGGGGAGTTGGCCGCGCTGGCGCATGCCGGCCCTCCGTTCTTCCGGGCCGACTGGGGTGAGAATGTCGTGGGAATGGTGCTGGACGACGAGACGGACTGGGTCGAGGTTGCTGAGCTGGTGACGGACAGCTATCGCGTGCAGGCGCCCCGCCGCCTCGCGTTCCGGCTGAAGGCAGGTGGATGAACCGCCGGCTCGTCCCAGTGGGAACTCACCGGCGTGATCGGTCGGCCACGTGCTGCAACTCGCAGTCGCCGTCAGGAGAACAGCTGGACCTGGCGCTCGACGCCACTTGCTGGCTGAGCAGATCAGCGAGACGGGCTCGGGCATCACGAGGTGCCGGGCTGAGGATTCGGACAACTAGGTGAGACGCGCGCAGGCTCACCTATGTGTCCTACAGCAGGTAGGCCGTTGAGCGTCGGACACGTCCGATGAGTTCCTACAACTGCGTCTGTGGGATCTCACCTGGTCGCCCACTGCGCGCCCCGGGCAACGACGGGGCGGCGCGTCTCCGCGGTTCAGCGGATACCGTGACGTGACCGAAGCGCTCTGGATCGACGGCAAGGCGAGCAACACAGGCCGATGAATGCGACAGACGAGTACATCGCGTCGTTCCCCGACGAGGTCCGGCCCATCCTGACGGAGGTCGCCGAGGCGCTGCGCCGGGCACTTCCCGGAGCCGAGGAACGGATCCGCTACGGGATGCCGGCGTTCATGCTGAGCGACCGGTATGCGCTGCACTTCGGCGGGTGGAAGAAGCACGTCGGTCTCTACCCGGTCGCCCCGCTGGAGCCGGAGCTCGAGGCCGAAGTCGCCCCGTACCGCGCGGCGAAGGACACGGTGAAGCTCCTGTACCGCGATCCGGTCCCGACCGACCTCGTCGAGCGGATCGCGACGGCGTTGCGGGCCCAGCACCCGTAGCACTCAGAAGGTCGCGGCCAGCTTGTCCAGCGACGAATCCAGGCCCCGTCGCGACAGCTCGGCGACCTGCTCGTCGGCGTACCCGCGCTCGACGACGGTCATCAGCCCGTCGCGGACCGTGATGACGTGCGGGACCTCGCGCGGGATGCCGGGTGGGAAGCCGAGGTCCTGCGGGTCGTGAGAGCCGCCATCGGCGTCGCTGAACCCGTGGAGGAACTCGAGCCGCTCGCCGACGTCGACGCGCGTGTAGGTCCACGTGCTCCAGAGGTCGACCCCGTCGGGCGTGCGCATGGCCACGAGCGAGACCCCACCGACCCGCACGTCCATCCGCGCGACCGGGCAGGTGAACCCCTGCGGCCCCCACCACCTGCGCACGGCTTCGGAGTCCGTCCAGGCAGCCCACAGGACGCTCGCCGGGGCGTCGAACGCCCGCCGCACCTCGAGGTCGGTCATGACGCCAGCGCCTGGTCGAGGAGGGCCATCGACGAGCGCGTCCCCGACTCCAGCCCGCCGGACGGCACCCACCGGTCACGGTCCTCCACCGACGCGAACAGCGACACCGACGTCAGCCGGCACCCGGACGCGGTGGGCTCGAACGTCTCGACGAGCAGCTGCAGGGCGCCCGGCCCGCCCTCCTCGAACTCGAAGGTCGACACCAGCCGGTGCGGCGCGCTGACCTCGTGGAACACCCCACGCATCGGGTACTCCGTGCCGTCACCGCGGGTCATCACCAGGCGCCAGCGCCCCCCCACGCGCAGGTCGTGCTCGTCGACGACGACCGCGAACCGGTCGGACCCTTTCCAGCGCGGCATCAGCTCGGGGTCGGTGTAGGCGCGGAACGCGATCTCCGGCGGCGCGTCGAAGTCGTGCACGACGACGACGTCCTGCCGCCCGGGCTCGATCATCAGCTCAGTGGTTCCCATCGAGGTTCTCCTCGTCTCTCCGCAGTGCGGCGATCTCACGGTCCAGGGCGTCGAAGCGCTGCCGGAAGGCAGCCCGATGGTGCTCGAGCCAGTCGGTGGCGTCATCGAGCGCGTCTTCCCGGAGCCGGCTCGGACGCCACTGCGCACGCCGGCCCCGCGTGATCAGGCCGGCCTCCTCGAGCACGCGCAGGTGCTTGGAGACGGCCTGGCTCGTCATGTCAAACGGTTCCGCCAGCTCGGCAACGGTCGCCTCGCCCTCGGCCAGCCGGGCGAGGATGGCCCGGCGGGTCGTATCGGCGAGGGCGGCGAACGTCGCGCTCAGCGCATCCATCTGTGAAACCTTCTGGTTGTGTAACCGGTTGGTTGGATACTGTCCCTGGCGACGGCCGTTCGTCAAGCGCATCCGGGAGGCCGGAGGCGCACCGGGTCGGGGAGTCCGCGAAGGTCCGCGGCAAGCTCGTTCTCACCGTCGGCTGACCTGCTTGACCCCGGAGGTCCTCGCTACGGTGGCCAGGTGGTTCCCCACCGGCCTGCCGCTCCTTGGTCGGCCCCACGGCTCGCGGCAGCAGTCGCCACTCTGCTCTGGCTCGGCAGCGCAGCGGTCAGCGCCTATTGGGCGCTCGGCGGGGACGGCCTGCTCGACACCGTCGGCGGCGAGATCGAGGAGTGGGGACGCCGACGGACCGCGAGCGTCGCCGTCGTGCTGTGGCTCGTCGTCGCGCTCAAGGCCGGCGTCGCGCTCGCCGCACCCGTGCTCGCCGGGCCCCCGGGCCGGTTCCCCGGCTGGATGACCGGCCGTCTCCCCCGCACGCTGGGATGGATCGCCGGGATCGTGCTCCTTGGCTACGGCGGCGTCCTCACCGCGGTCGGCCTTCTGGTCCAGGTGGGCGTCATGCACGCGAGCCAGGACAGCGACCAGCGGGCCCTGGCCTGGCACGCCTACGTGTGGGACCCGTGGTTCGCCCTCTGGGGACTGGCTCTCGTGACCAGCCTCTGGTTCAGCAGGCCCGGCGCCGCCGGTCGAGAGGTCGCCCGACGAACGTGACGCCAGCGCTCGGCGCCTTCGACGACCACGATTGAAGCTGGAATGAGTTCCGTAGGTGCAGTGACCGAGGACTTGGACACGTACATGAGACGACGGCCGTCTCACCTACTTGTCCGGTCGCAGGTCAGCGAGGTGGGCGTCGGACAACCCGGATGAGTTCCTCCAGAAACTCGCCAGCCTCTCCAGCCGCCCGGCACCGGCCCGTTGAGGGTGTTGCCACCTTGCGCGAGAATCGCGCCATGGCGCTGACCACCCGGATGCTGACGCCGGACACGTGGGACGACTTCGCTGCGCTCGTCGAGTCGAACAACGGTGTGTGGGGTGGCTGCTGGTGCATGGGATTCCATCCGGGCGGTTCCACCGGGACGCGCCAGGGCAACCGGGACGCCAAGCAGCAGCTCGTGCAGCACGGTGCCGTGCGCCAGGTACTGGTCTACGACGAGGAGAGATGTGTCGGCTGGTGTCAGTTCGGCACCCCACCGGAGCTCCCCAACATCAAGAACCGCCGCGCCTACGACGCTGAAGCGCAGGATCCGCCCGACTGGCGGATCGGATGCATCTTTACGAACTCGAAGGACCGCGGCCACGGGATCGCTGCGGCCGCCGTGCAAGGGGCCCTGGACGAGATCCACCGCGCCGGCGGCGGCGTCGTCGAGGCCTACCCGGAACAAACGGCGGATCGACCCCCGCAGCGAGGCGCATATCTCCACACCGGATCCGAAGAACTGTACGAGCGGCATGGATTTGTGAGGGACCGGCGCATCGCCAAGTGGCGGTGGGTCATGCGCGCCACCCTCTGACTCATGAGCAGCCCGCCCGTCAGAGCTCGGCAGGCGGAACCCCTCGCCAGTACCCACCGCCCCGTCACCGCGACGACGACTGCTCGCTCGGGCCGGCATGCGATTGCTCCTGCACGTCCTCGACCTCCGCCCGCTAGCGTGGGTCGCCATGTCGTCCGAGCCCGCGATCACCTTCGTCCGACCTCCGCAGCTGACGGCGCGAGCGCCTTACGCCTACGCGGCTGTTGCCCGGCCTGGCCAGCTCGTCTTCACCGCGGGAGCCTGCCCGCTCGACGCCGACGGCAGGACGGTCGCTGTGGGCGACGTCGCCGGACAGGCCGCACAGGTCATGGCGAATCTCGTCACCGCGCTGCAGGCCGCCGGCGCGCAGCTGACCGACGTCGTCAAGACGACCATCTACGTCGCGTCGTCCCAGCAGGCCGATCTCGGCATCGCCTGGCACGTCGTCCGTGGTGCCTTCGGCACCCACGACGCCCCGAGCACCCTGCTCGGCGTCAACGTCCTGGGTTACGACGACCAGCTGGTCGAGGTCGAGGCGATCGCGATCCGTCCGAGCGCGGTCTGAGATGACACGTGACCAGGCGCAGTCCAGGACTCCGGGGCGGATGGGCGGCTCGCCCGAACGACCCGCGCGCTTCTTTGACAGTCCCGAGGAGTTCGGTGCCTGGCTGGCACTGCACCACGACACGGAGACGATGCTGTGGATGGGCTTGAAGAAGAAGGGCGCGGCTGATCGCGGCCTGACCTGGGAGCTAGCGGTCGTCGAGGCGCTGTGCTGGGGATGGATCGACTCGGTCTCGCAACGCATCGACGACGAGTCCCGGCGACAGCGCTGGACCCCTCGCAAGAAGACGTCCCACTGGAGCCGGGTCAATCTCGATCTCGTCGAGAAGCTGCGCGCCGAGGGGCGGATGCAGCCGAGCGGGTTGGCGATCTGGGAGCAGCGCACCCGCGAAGAGGCGCCCTACAGTCACGAGCGACCGTGGGCCGGACTCCCGGACTCGTTTGCCGAGGAGCTGGCTGCGTCGCCGGCGGCCACCGCGTTCTGGGAGGCGTCGACTGCGACCTACCGCAAGTTCTGCGCCGTGTGGGTCACCTCAGCCAAGCAGGACGTCACCCGCGCCCGCCGGATGGCACAGCTGATCGAGTGCAGCGCCGAGGGCCAGCTCGTGCCGGGCCAACGCTACGGCGACGTTCCGGCGTGGTTGGCGCGGGCCGCCGCTGCCGCGGCTGAAGCGCGATGAAGCACAAAAGCCTGCGTCCTACGTCGTCGAGAATCCTCTTGCGGTCGGCACGCCCCACGCGCAACGGTCAGGGCGTGACCGTCCCCCCGCGCCTCGCTCCCCTGCTGGCCGAGTACGACTTCGCCAGCACCCGACTCCTGCAGCGCCTCAGCGGCCCCTGGGTCGACAGCGGCGACGACGAGCAGGTGGTGGTCGAGCCGCTCACGGACGCGGAGCTCCTCTGGGAGCCCGTCCCCGGCGCGTGGACCATTCGCCGGCAGACGGACGGGCCTGGCGGCCTCGGCGCGACGAGACTCGTCGGAGCGGGCGAGTGGGGCCACGACGGGGGCCGCCCGCACCCCTGGCCGCCGCCGGTCACGAGCATCGGCTGGCGCATCAACCACGTGGCCAAGACGCTGGCGGGCCGCGCGGACCACACCGACGGCACCCACACCCACACGGAGGCGTCCGACGAGCCGCAGGGCACAGCAGCGGGAGCCGTCGCGGGGCTGACCGCAGCGGTCGCGGCATGGCGCGCGACACTCCTGGGAGCCGACGACGCCGCCCTCGACACGGTCGGCTACAGCACCTACCCGAACGGCTCCGACTCCGAGGAGACCTTCCTCGACGTCGTCTGGTGGATGAACCAGGAAGTCGTCCACCACGGCGCTGAGATCGCCCTCCTCAGGGACCTGTACATCCGGCTGGCGTGACGCGCAGGTGCGCCCTAGTCCGCCTGGCTGAGATGCACCATGGCGTCATAGAGCTGCTCGTCCGTCATCGGCGGTTCGGGGATCGGATGTGCTCCCTCGGCGCGGTAGGCGTCGAGCATGAGGTAGAGAGGGCGCCGCCACGCCGTGGGCGCCGTGGAGCTGGTTGCGTCGATGATCCGCCCGTTGGACCAGATGAGGTTGACGATGTCGGCCCGTGTGATGTCGAGGCGTGCCGCGCCGGCTCCTTGTGCTCGGGCGAGCACGTCCTCGATCTGCTGGCACATCTGATCGTGGATGGACTCGGTGACAGCGTTGCCGGGAAAGCGTCGGGAGAGGAAGTCGTTGAATCCTCGGTCGCCCGCCTGCACCGCGAACAGGTTCTCCAGATAGGCGACGAAGCCATCCCACGGATCGTCGATCCCCATCGCCTCGTCGGCGCCACGGAGGAACTCCTCGAGCCGCGGCCTGAAGGCGGCCATGAGCAGGTCCAGACGTGTCGGGAAGTGGCGATACAGGGTGCCGATGGCGACCCCGGCGTCGCGCGCGATCTTCTCCAAGGAGGCGTCCACACCGTGCGCGGCGAACTCGCGCTGCGCCGCATCGATGAGCTTGGCACGGCGCTCGCGAGCGTCGCGGCGTAGCGGCCTCCGCGTCTGCTCGATGTCGCTGGTGCTCACCCGCCGAGTCTACGGGAGGCACCCCTCCGGAATATCCTGAGGCATCCCTCCGGTTAAGCGGGGACGGCCTCAAGGGCCAGCACCGATCCGGTATGCACGCCGGACACCACGGAGGGACGATCATCATGACCACGATCAGCATCATCGGCTCGGGCAACATGGCCACGACCATCGGCGCCCGGGCAGCGAGACACGGCCACTTGGTCGAGATCATGAGCCGGGACGCCGCCAAGGCTCGCGCGGCTGCCGACCAGATCGGCGACGGAGCCACCGTAGGGACGTTCGGCGCAAGGCCGGCGGGCGACATCGTCATCGTGGCCGTCCTGTACGCAGGCGCGGTCGACGCCGTCGCTCACTACGGCGATGCGCTGGCCGGCAAGATCCTGGTCGACATCACCAACCCGTTCAACGCCGACGCGAGCGGGGTCGTGACCACGCCCGGCAACTCGGTCTCCCAGCAGATCGCCGCCGCCGCGAAGGGTGCGCACGTCGTCAAGGCGTTCAACTCGATATTCCGCGGCGTCATTGCCGCCGACAAGCCCTTGGACGTGCTGTTCGCCGGCGACAGCGCCGACGCGAAGGCACGCTTCGCGGCCTTTCTGACGAGCTTGGACATGCGCCCCCTCGACGTCGGAGGGCTCGAGATGACTCACGTCCTCGAATGGGCCGGCATCCTCCTCATGGGCCTGGCGCGCAACGGCGCGGGCTTCGACGTCGCCTTGAGTGCCGAGGTCGGCTGAGCATGGCGGCGGGTCCGCGCCGCGTCAGTCTCTACGGGAAGAGGGGCTGACCGTCGTCGGACGGTTGTCCGCCTGCAGGTCGCGCGGTGACCCGATGAATTCCTCCAGGCCCCGCGACCGCTCCCACTGCTCCCTCGTGACCTCGTACCGGAAGCCGCCGAGCTCGGCGCCCTCGACCGCCATCATGTCCTCGGGCGTCTCCAGCGTCTGCGTGACCACCATCCCGACCTTCTCCATCACGTGCTGCGAGGCGCGGTTCAGCGCCATCGTCTCGCCCCACACCATGCGGACGTCGAGGTCGGTGAACGCCTTCGCGAGCAAGGCCGCGGACACCTCGGTGGCCAGGCCCCTGCCCCAGGCGGCCTGCCGCAGCCGGTATCCGAGCTCGGCCTCGTCCAGCGGCCCGTCGCGCTCGGGACGCAGGCAGAACCACCCGATGAACGCGCCGCCCGCCGTCTCGTACGCCGCGAAGAGGCCGAAGTCGCCGGCCCACCGGTCGTAGCCGGCGAGGATGCTCGGCATGCCGAGATCGCGGTACACCTCGAGCGCGGTCGGCTCGCCTCCGGACAGGTAGCGCATGACCGCGGGATCGCTGTCGAGCTCGGTCAGCAGGTCGGCGCCGTCGGCGCCGAAGCGGCGCAGCGTCACACGTTCGGTCTGCAGGTACGGGTCCACGGCGGCAAGGATGCCCGAACAGGACGGGGTGAGCACGGCAATTCTCGCGGTTGGCCCCGGAGCGCAAGAGGCGCCAGTGCGGAGCCCGAGTCGGTGTCGTCAACAACCGCGACCGACCGCTTGTCGGTGTCGGACGACGGTGGGAGGGTGCCCGCATGACGGAGGTCCTGCTGCTGCACCACGTCCTCGGGCTGACGGACGGGGTCCGCGCGCTCGCCGATCGCCTGCGCTCCGCAGGCCACACCGTCCACACGCCGGACCTGTGGGACGGGCGGGTGTTCGACAACCTCGCGGCCGGCATGGCGCACGAGGAGGAGACGCTCGGGTGGGACGAGATGGTCGCCAGGGCAACGGCCGCGGCCGAAGGGCTGCCCACCGACATCGTGTACGCGGGCATCTCGATGGGGGCCGTGTACTCGCACCTGCTCGTCGCGAGGCGACCGGGAGCACGCGGCGCCGTGTTCCTCGAGGCGTGCACCGGCCCGGACGACTTCGGTGGCTGGACGCCCGGCGTCCCGTTGCAGGTGCACGGCCACACAGGCGACGAGTTCTTCGGCCCCGAGGCGGTCGCCGACGCCGAGGCGAAGATCGCGATCGCGGGGTCCGGCGCCGTCTACGCCTACCCCGGCGACACACATCTGTTCGTCGACAGCTCCCTGCCCACCTACGACGAGGCGCAGACGGATCTCGTGGTGGAGCGGATGCTCGAGTTCCTGGCCGACCGCTAGGCGCGCCCGGCCGGTGCGCCGGACTCGCTGGCGGCAGTCCGGACGCTGGATACTTGCCATATTGGAAAGTTCGATCCATACTTTCCAACATGGAAAACATGGACCCCGCTGCGGCGGCCGCCGCCCTCGACGCGTCCGACCGGGCGCGGTCCGCCATCGCACGCTCGGTCCAGGTGCCACGCGGTCACGACGTGCTCATCGGCGCCGCGGTCGCGGTCCAGATCGCTACGGCGGTCATCGGGATCGCGAGTGCCGACGACGTCGGAGCGTCGGAGGGGTCCGTCCTCGGCTGGGTGGCCGCCGGTGTCGTCGTCTTCCTGGTCGCCGCGCTGGTCGAGGTCGTGCGGTTCCGTCGGCTGAACGGGGTGCGTCTCGACGGGTTCACGGGCCGGGTCGTCCTGGGCACCGACCTGTGGGCGTCGCTCTCGTACGGTGGCGCCGCGATCGTCGCCTACGTTGCCGCGGACAGCGGGCTCTGGTGGCTGGCCCTGCTGGTCTCGTCCGGGGGCGGCGCCGCCTACGCGTTGTGCGGCCGGCGCTGGATGCGCCGCTACCGGGAGGTTCCCGAGCGCGGGCTGCGGACCGAGTCGAGGGTGCTCCTCGGTCTCTACCTCGGCGTCGCGGTCGTCGCGCTGGGCCTGCTGGCCGCGAACTCCCGATGAGCGCAGCACTCGACCCGCTGATCAACCCGCCCGCGCGGCTGATGCTGCTGTCCATGCTGACCGCGGTGTCCGAGGCGGAATTCGCCACCGTGCGCGACCAGCTCGACGTCAGCGACTCGGTGCTGTCCAAGCACGTGTCCGCACTGGCCGCCGCCGACTACGTCGTGAGCCGAAAGGGAGTGCACCGCGGGCGCCGCACCACCTGGATCGCGCTCACTCCGACGGGCCGGACGGCGCTCGGCGTGCACGTTGCGGCCTTGCGCGCCGTGATCGACGGCATCCCGGCGGGCTGAGGCCCCGGCCCTCAGGCCCGTTCGACGCTGTCGGCCTGCGGTCCCCGATCGCTCTGGCGCACCTTGTAGCGGACCCGGTCGCCCTCCTCCAACGCGTCGGCGCCGCGGACGACCGACACGTGCACGAACAGGTCCGCGCCCCCGGCGTCCGGGGTGATGAACCCGAACCCGCGCTCCGCGTCGTACCGCGCGACGACTCCCTCGCCGCCGCGCACGGAGCCGGCGGACTCGCTCGGGGCGCCGTATCGACCGCGGCCMGACGGCGCGGGCGGCGCACCGCGACGTCCCGAACCGCCGACGAGCCGGACGTTGCGGGCCTGCGGTCCCTTGTCGCCCGCGGCGGCGTCGAACGTCACGCGATCCCCGTCGGACAGCTCGGTCAGCCCTCCGAGCAGCTCCCGGACGTGGACGAAGGCGTCCTCGCCTCCGGCGTCCGGGGTCACGAACCCGAAGCCCTTGTCCGCGTCGTACCAGGACACGGTGCCGTCGGCTCCGTCGGACGCCACGGCCCGTGCGGCCTGGGCCCCGAGCGGGAGCAGGTGGTCCGCCTGCGGCCCCTTCTCGCCGTCGACGACGAGGAACGCGACCCGCTGCCCGTCCGTGACCACGCCGCCGCCCACGATGGCCGAGCTGTGCACGAAGATCTCCGCGCCGCCGCCGTCGGGCGTGACGAAGCCGTACCCCTTGCCCGGCTCGTACCAGGAGACGGTGCCGAGCACGCCCAGGGGTGCATCGGGCGCGTGGTCGCCGATGACCCGGACGCGACGAGCCTGCGGGCCGCGGTCTCCCTCGCCCAGCTCGAACTCGACGACCTGCCCCTCTCGGAGAAGCCGCGGTCCGCCGTCGTCGAGGATCTCGGACGCGTGGACGAAAAGGTCCTCGGCCTCGTCCCCGAGGGAGAGGAAGCCGAAGCCTCGCTCGGCGTCGAACCAGCGGACAGTTCCCTGGGGCACGGGTCACTCCTTGTCGAGGCAGCAGGTTGCTGTCACCAGTCTCCCCCGACGAGGCCGCGGGCAGGTGCCCGACGTGGGTCCAGCTCGTCGGCAGATGCCTCAGAACATCGACGCGAGGGCATCCGTGATCGCTCGTGCGTCGCCGTCGAGGAGCGATCTCGCCCGTTCCGGCGGCTCCGACCTGAGGATCCAGCCGTCTCCGTCGAAGCGAGGGATGACGTGCAGGTGGAAGTGGAAGACCGTCTGAAACGCGGCTTCGCCGTCGCAGAGCAGGAGGTTGATCCCGTCGCAGCGCAGGGGTGATCGTCGCAATGCTCGCGCCATGTCGTGACCGACCGACCAGACGTGAGCGCTCGTGCCTCGATCGAGGTCGTCGAGGCCCGCGGCGTGGGTGCGTGGGACGACGAGAAGATGTCCGGGCGTGACGGGGTTCAGGTCCATGAAGGCGACGACGGTCTCGTCCTCGTACACCACACTGGCCTCGGCCCGTCGGGCCGCGATGGCGCAGAAGATGCACCCTTGTGCCACCGATGTCACGTCGTGCGTCATGCGTCAGCCGCCCAGCGCCGGTGGGTCAGCCTGCTGGCCCTCGCCGCCCTGCTGCAGATCGGGTCGCTCGACCGGGCCCTGCGGCGTCGGGAGCTCCGCGAACAGGTCACCGAGCTCGCCCGACGTCGGCACGCGGACCGCGTCGGCGGCCGTCCGCAGGGTCTCGGGGTCGACGCCGTCGCCCTCGAGCAGGATGTACGCCTCGCCGCGCTGGACGGAGCACCGCAGGACCGCCGCCGCGGCGTCCGGCAGCTCGGCACATCGGGCGACGCTCGGGTCGGTGTGCCGATCGGTCGTCAGCGCCACCGTGCGCCCCCCGTCCTTCGTGCCGTAGGTCGCCGACATGCCGTCGTCGCCCATGACGCCGACGGACTGCGGCCAGAGGTCAAACCCGTCGACCTCCGTGACGTAGACGAGCTCGGGCGCGATCCCGACGTACTCGGTCCGGGCGGCGATCTCGGTGGGCTCAGCGGGATCGGTCGCCGAGGCGGCTCGTCCGGCACACGCCCCGAGCGCGAGCGTGAGCATCACTGAGGCGACGGCGACGGCGACGGCGACGGGGCGGGCGTGGATCACTGAGGCAACTTATCGGGGAGTGAGTCCGTCGGCTTCGTCGAGGCACGTGCGGGCCGTCGCTGTACCGGCCACGTCGCTCGCGGTGGCTCAGGCGTACGCGACGACGACCTGGTCCCGGCCGGCGTCCTTGGCGGCGAGCAGGGCCAGGTCGGCCGCGTGCAGCGGATGGTCACCGGCGACCAGCGGCCCGACACCGACGGACACCGTCACCTCGAGGCCTGGGGCGAGCTCGCCCCAGGCACGCCGCCGCACGAACTCGTGGACGCGCCGCGCGACGGTCTGTGCGGCCAGTCCCCCGTCGCTCGGCAGGATCACGAACTCGTCGCCGCCGTACCGCGCGACGACGTCGCCGCTGCGCGACGCGGCCCGCAGGATCTCCGCGAGGGTCTGCAGGACGAGGTCCCCGACCGAGTGGGACCAGGTGTCGTTGATGGCCTTGAACTGGTCGATGTCGACGAACACCGCGTACGCGCCGTCCGCGGCCGAGGCGAACGCCTCCGGGAGGACCCGGCGGTTGGCGAGCTGGGTCAGCGGGTCCTGGCCGGCCGCCCGGCCGGCTCGAGAGGTCTCCGAGGCCAGGCGGCGCAGGTCGTGCCGGTCCCGCAGCGCGGAGTACCGAGCCTCTCGTTCGGCCCACGCGCGCCCGAGGGCCGCCTGCGCGGTCTGCCGCCACAGGTCCATCGCGGGCTGCGGGCCGTGCTCGGCGACGATGAGGTCGGCCAGCTCGGCTCGAGCGGCTCCCGCCCACACCTCGCGGCTCGGGCTCTGGGTCGCCTCGAGCACGGCGTGCAGCTGTTCGGCCGCTGCGCCGTACTCCCTCGCCTCGACGTGCGCTCGGGCCAGGACGAGCCCCAGCAGGTGGGTCTCGAGGAGCTCGGGGCGCGCCGAGAAGCCCTCAGCCGCGCCACGGGCCCGACTGAACGCCAGGTCCGGCTCGCCCAGGTGCAGCAGCGCGTACGCCTCGATGACGCCGGCGCGGGCCTCCATCGACGGCTGGGACGCCCTCTGCGCGAGCCGTCGCATGCGGCTTGCCCTGCTGGCGGTCCGCGCGAGGTGGGCGTCGGCCTCGTCCACCCGCCCCTGGGTGAGCAGTGCGGTCGCCCAGTAGGCGCTCAGCATCGCCATCTCCTGCGCGACCAGGAGCTGGAGCTCGGGCTCGTCCTGCCGGGTGATCGCGCTGAGTGCGGCCTCCGACTGCTCGACCAGGTGCGCCGACCGCATCGCCAGTGCCACCGCCATGCTCGCCGACAGATGGCCGTAGCTGTCGGCCGGGATGTCCTGGAGCAGCCAGTCCGCCTCTGCCGTCGCGGCGATCGCCACGCTGTGCTCGCCCAGGCTGTTGCTCGCCTCGGCCACCATGGCGAGCGCCTTGGCGCGCCATGTCGGCATGGCCGCCTCGCCCAGGCTCGTCAGGAGAGTCTGGGCAGCAGTCACGGCGGCCCGGTGCTCGCCGAGCTCCTGGAGGGCGATCGCCTCGATGTAGCGCAGGTAGAGCGACGTGAGCCAGTCGCCGGCGGCGTCCGTCACACACACCCACTGGCGGCACTGAGCCACGGCCCGCGTGGAGAAGCCGTCGAGGTAGCTCTGGTGCGCCACGTCGGAGAGCTCGTCCAGCGGGCCGAACTCCGACACCAGGACCAGCTCGCGGCTGGTGGCGCCCACTTCGGTCGGAGGCATGACCCTCCCGGCGAGACGATGGCTGACCGTGCGCCGGCGACGCACGAATGACTTATCGGCTCGAAGGCCCGAGCTGTTGAACGATCTCGCCCGCTCGCACGGGTGATCCACCCGCTACCCGGCGAGTTCCCGGACCGCCTCGGCGAACACCGCGAGGTGACGGTCGACGTCGGCCGCGGTCGTCGCCGGCGACATGAGCGCCATGTTGTGGAACGGCGTCAGCAGGATCCCCCTGTTGGCCAGGAAGAGGTGGAGGAAGGCGTCCAGGTCTGGGTCCGCAGCGGCGGCCGAGGCCCCGCCGTCGCGCGGCGCAGGTCGCGCGAAGCGGTACTCCGCCCGGGCGCCCAGCTGCACCACGGACCAGGGCAGGTCGTGGGCGTCGATGGTCTGCTGGATCCCGGCCGTGTAGCGGGTCGCGAGCTCCACCATGCCCTCGAACGCCTGCGCGGTGAGCACCTCCTGCAGCGTCGCCCGCATCGCCGCGAGCGACAGCGCGTTGCCCGCGAGCGTGCCGCCGACTCCCCCGACGTCCACGATGTCGGCGGTACCGCGAGCGACGCAGTCGTGGACGGCGTTCGCGACGTCGGTGCTCAGCCCGTACGCGCCGCTCGGGATGCCGCCGCCGATCGACTTCCCGATCACGACGATGTCGGGAGCGAGGCCGTCGCGCTTCGTCATGCCGCCCGGGCCGGCGGAGAACGTGTGGGTCTCGTCGATGATGAGCAGAGAGCCGTGCCGGGTGGCCAGGGCGCGCATCTCGTCGAGAAAGCCAGGATCCGGCAGGACGATGCCGATGTTGGTGAGGGCCGGTTCGGTGAGGATCGCCGCGACGTCCCCGTGGGCGAGCTCGCGGTCGAGGGCGTCGAGGTCGTTCCACTCCACGACCCGGGTGGTCGTCGTCGGATCCACCGCGGGGCCGACGTTGCCGGGACGGACCTGGGGAGTGCCGTCCGGCCCGACCACGACCAGCGACTCGTCGACCGTCCCGTGGTAGCAGTACGAGAACACGAGCACGCGCGGCCTCCCGGTCACCATGCGCGCCAGCCGGATCGCCCAGCGGTTCGCGTCGGTGGCGGTCAGCGTGAAGGACCACTGTGGGACCCCGAAGCGGTCGGCGAGCTCGGCCGCCACGGTCTCGGCGTCCTGCGTCGGCATCATCGTCGTGATGCCGCCCTGTTCGGCGATCCGTTGCTGCACCGCACGAACGGTGGGCTCCGGCGAGTGGCCCGCCATGGCGCCCGTGTCACCGAGGGCGAAGTCGACGTAGTCGAGACCGTCGACGTCCGTGATGTGCGCCCCGCCGGCCGTGCTGAACGCCAGGGGAAACCCACCTGCACCCATGTTCATCCAGGTCATGGGCACCCGGCCGAACAGGTGCTCGGCGCGATCGCGCAGCGCCGCTGACTCCGGGTGCAGAGCGCGATAGCTCTCGACCTCTCGCTCGAGCAGGGCGGCCAGGCGGGTGCGGTCGACGGTCGTCACGAGGGCACGCTATCGGTCGCGACCTGCCCGTATGCCTTCCCAGGCCACCCTCGTCGGCCGCGTTGGCCGCACCAGGGCCGGTGCGGGCTCAGGCGGGGCGATCACTCAGTCGGCCGGCCCGTCCCAGGTCCACTTCGGGATCGTCAGGCCCGCGGGCACGTCGTCGGCCGACGACTCGTAGCGGGCCATCGTCGTGGTCGTCGCCCACGCGAAGTAGTCACGCAAGGCGGCGGCCAGGCGCGGGTCGGAGGTGAGCCCGACGTCGTCGAGCGCGCCCTCGAAGCAGGCGATCGCGCAGCGGTCCATCTCCTCGTGGGGGCCGTTCCCGCTGTGCATCCGCACCACCGACGACTCGTCGCCGTACCGCTGGGAGTACTCGTCGGGACCGCCGAGCGCCTCGACCCAGTAGGCCGCCAGCCGTTCGGTGTGCTGCGGGTGGAAGCCGTGACTGAACGCGTGGCTCACCACCTCGTCGGCGAGGACACGCTCGTGCCAGGCCTCGGCGAGCCGGTAGAGCCCGTCGTGCCCGTCGGCGGCCTCGAACAGACTCGGCATAGGACCACTGTGGCACCGGCGACCGGCGACGACCAGGCACGTGTCACCACCACGCTCGGCACACCCGGTCTCGCTCCCGGGGCCGCTGCGTCGGCGCGCGAACGCAGCACGCACCGACAGTGCTGCCTTGTCGGGCCTTTCGGCCCTGTGCCGTCGTCTGGCGCCGCACGAGGATCGAAGACGTGAACGCACCTTGGTGGCGAGTCGAGATCGCGCAGACGGACGGCACGCTGAAGACGTCCGACGAACCCGACGAGGACCTGCTCCCGCCGTTCTTCGACTAGCGACGACCGCTCAGCCGCGGTCCTGCGAGTAGCGCGGTCCGGTGTCGCCGGCACCGATCCAGAAGCTCGAGTTGTCGTAGACCAGACGGACGCCGTGCGTCAGCTCGCACTCGCGCGCGAGGCGACCGACGGGGTAGCGGGTCCGGCACTCACCGCAGTGCAGCGTCGTGTCGTCCTGGGCCATGGCGCACCTCCTCCGAGGGTGGCGGCCAGCGGGGCGTCGGGCCGCTTGCACTTCATGGTGAGACCTGAGCACGCCCGATCGGGCGGAACGTGAGACAGGTCACCGTCGCGCGCGCGGTCCGGACGAGCACGTCGACGATCCCTTGAACCCCTCAACGCACGGTGGCCCGTCCTCCCCGGGTTCGGAGCGCGGAAGGGGTCAAGGGGTACCGACGGCCCCTGCCTCGACGGCTGCTGCGGGCCTAGCGTGGAGCGCATGACGATCCCCACCCTCACCCTGAACAACGGCGTGACCATGCCCGCCCTCGGCTACGGCGTCTTCCAGACCCAGCCCGACGAGACGATCGCGGCGGTGCGCTCGGCGCTGGGGGTCGGGTACCGGCACATCGACACGGCGGCGGCCTACGGCAACGAGCGCGAGGTCGGGCAGGCGCTGCGCGAGTCCGGGGTGCCGCGCGACGACGTCTTCGTCGAGACGAAGGTCTGGATCAGCGACTACGGGTACGACGCGACCCTGCACGCGTTCGACAAGTCCGCGGCCAAGCTCGGCATCGAGACGATCGACCTGCTGATCCTGCACCAGGCGCTGCCCAGCCGGTTCGACCTCACGATCGATGCCTACCGCGCGCTGGAGACGCTGCTCGCCGACGGCAGGGTCCGCGCGATCGGGGTGTCGAACTTCATGACGAACCACCTCGACGACCTGCTCGCCGCGACGACGGTCGTGCCCGCGATCAACCAGCTCGAGATCCACCCGTACTTCCGCCAGCCGGCGGTGCTGGCCGCCGACGCCTCTCACGGCACCGTGTCCCAGGCGTGGTCCCCGATCGGCGGCATCACGTTCTACCGCGACTCCGGGCACACCTCGACGCTCGAGGACCCGACGATCGGCGCGATCGCCACCGCGCACGGCAGGACGCCCGCGCAGGTCATGCTGCGCTGGCACCTGCAGCAGGGGCGCTCGGCGATCCCGAAGTCGGTCACCCCGTCGCGCATCGCGGAGAACTTCGACGTCACCGGATTCGACCTCACCGACGAGGAGCTCGCGACCATCGACGGCCTCGAGACCGGTCACCGCGGCGGTCCGGAGCCCGAGGCGATGACCCTCGAGGCCTTCGGCCGCCCGATCCCGGAGGCCTGATCAGCCCTCGAGCTCGCCCGCGAACCGGCGCACCCGCTCGGCCATCGCCGCCGGAACCTCCGCGACGGTGAAGTGGCCGCCCTCGGGCAGTCGCTCGAACACGCGCAGGTCGCGGTAGAACCGCCGCGCGACCGACTCGGGGTTGTCGTGCTCGTGCCGCTGCACGAAGACCGCCGCCGGCACCTCGACGGCTGGGACCTCGGCGTCCTGCCCGTCGAAGTACGACCGGAACGAGGTGCCGATGGTCTGCGTGACCCAGTAGAGCGTGGCCTCGGTGAGGATGCGGTCGCGGGAGATGCGCCGCTCCACCGCCGAAGGGTCGCCGGGCGGGGTGTCGCTCCACTCGACGAGCTTCTCGGCGATCCACGCGAGCAGTCCGGCGGGTGAGTCGTTCAGCGCCGCGGCGAGGACGTCCGGCCGGGTGCCCTGGACGTGTGCGTAGCCGGCCTGCTGGTGCCAGCCGTCGGCCATGCGGTCGTAGAAGGCGCGCTCGGTCGGGTCGGTCGTCGCCTCCCGCTCGTCCTGCGCCAGGAAGTGCGCGTGCGTGACGACGATCCCCGCGACCGCCTCGGGGTGCGTCGCCGCGATCAGGTCGCTGACGTTGGCGGTCACGTCCTCGCCGTAGGTGAGGTAGCGCGAGTAGCCGAGCACGTCGGTCATCAGCGCGTGCGCGAGCCCGGCGATCCGCTGCTCGGTGATCGGCCCGTCGAGCGGCGGCGAGAAGGCGAACCCCGGCAGGCTCACCACGACCACGTCGAAGTCCGGCAGCAGGTCGGCGAAGTCGAGCTGCAGGGCGAACGTGTGCGGCCAGCCGTGCATGACCAGGAGCGCCGGGGCGTCGGGGACGGCCGACCGCCGGTGGGCGAAGTGCAGCGTCGCCCCGTCGACCTCGGCGAGGAACTGCGGATGCTCGTTCAGCCACGCCTCGCGCGCACGCCAGGCGAACGACGACCACGTCGCGACGAGCTCGCTCAGGTACGCCGCGGTCATGCCGGAGGCCGGACGACGGGGCGAGTCGTCGAGCAGGCGCGTCCGCGCCAGCCGCTCGCGCAGGTCGTCGAGAACCGGCTGCGGCACGTCGATGGTGAACGGTCGGACTGTCATGGGCCGACGGTACGAGCACCCTCCGACATCCCGCTGGACACCACCCCTGCGCCTGGCACGGGTGCGCGGAGCGGCTCAGCCCTGCGCGAGCCTCGCGACGTCCTCCCACTGCTCCCACGTGGCGATCCGCGACGCGTAGTCCGCCTTGGCGGTGCCGAGCGGCGAGGCGCCGAAGAACACGCGCAGCGGCGGCTGCTCGGCGTCCACCACCCGCAGGATGGCCGCGGCCGACGAGGTCGGGTCGCCCGGGGTGCCGATGCGCCTGGCCCGCGCCTCCTGCATCTGCGCCCGGTAGTCGTCGTACTCGGCGAGCGGGGTCGCGTGCCGGGCCGACGAGCCGCCCCAGTCCGTCGAGAAGCCTGCCGGCTCGACGAGCGTCACGTGGATGCCGAAGCCCGCGACCTCCTGGGCGAGCGCCTGGCTGAACCCCTCGAGCGCCCACTTCGACGCGTGGTACGCGCCGATGTTCGGGAACGCGGAGATCCCGCCGATCGACGAGACCTGGATGATGTGCCCGGCGCCCTGCGCCCGCAGGAACGGCAGCGCGGCCTGGGTCACCCAGAAGGCACCGAACAGGTTGGTCTCCATCTGGTCGCGCAGCTCGGCCTCGCTCAGCTCCTCGATGAAGCCGAACTGCCCGTAGCCGGCGTTGTTCACGACGACGTCGAGCCGGCCGAAGTGCTCGTGCGCCCGCTGCACGGCGGCGAAGTCGGCGGCACGGTCGGTGACGTCCAGCGTGAGGGGCAGGACCGCGTCGCCGTACGTCGCGACGAGGTCGTCGAGGGTCGAGGCGTCGCGGGCCGTCGCCGCGACCCGGTCACCGCGTTCGAGGGCCGCGACCGCCCACTCCCGGCCGAAGCCGCGCGACGTGCCGGTGAGGAACCAGGTCTTCTGCGTCATGCCTCGACGCTAGGACTTCGAGTGCACTCGAACGCAAGTCGGACCGTCGAATCGACCTGGACAAGGCAGAAGGTTCCGACGACGATCGGCCGATGCCGCCGGAGAGCTGGATCGAGCACCGCCGCCCGAGCGACCGCGAGATCGTCGGGTGGATCAGCCCGGAGGGTGACGGGTTCGTCGCCCACGACGCCCTGGGACGCGCGGTGACCGGGACGGTCGACTGGCTGGACGCCGAAGAGGCGCTCGAGGAGCGCGGCCTGCGCTGGATCGCCGACCTGTGGCAGCTCGACCTGAGCGACGGCACCCGCGAGCGCGTCCGGATCGTCGAGGTGACGCCCGAGCGCGTCGTCGTCAAGGTGGACGACTTCGGGGCCGTCGACGTGGTGACGGCCAGCTACGTCCTGCCCTTCCCGGCGCCGGACACGCTGCGCCCGTTCGAGGGCGACGCGAACACGATCGACGGCGGTCTGGCCGGGAGCTAGACCAGCTTCGGGTACGCCACCAGGAACGACGACGCGACGACGAAGAGCACGAGCGCCAGCCCGAGCAGCACGTCACCGCCGCGCGTGGACTTCATCCGGCCGGAGATGGCGGCGAAGAACAGGACCGCGGCGAACGCCACCGTGAGCACCGTGTAGTTGTCGCCGCGCTGGTTGTTGGTCAGCGCCTGCTGGTACTTCGCGTCGGCACGCGCGTCGGACGCCTTGGCCAGGTCGAGCTCGGGGATCTTGTACTCGGGCAGGTCGAAGGGCGTCGCCGCGGCGTCCGGGTTCTGCAGGGGCTTGGACTCGATCCACACCGGGAACGCGGTCGCGAGCGGCTCCGGGAACCGTGCCGACAGGAACTCCGCGAGCGCCGTGTCGTTCGCCGCGTAGGCCGCGGCCCACTGGGAGAACAGCGTCGCCTGGACGCTGATCTTGCGGTTCGCGACGCCCTCGTAGCGTGTGGCCTCGATCCGCGCCGTCGACGCCTGGCTGAACGAGATCGACATCGCCCCGCCCCACTTGCTCGACTGGAAGCCGACCCACGCCGTCAGGATCGTCGTCACGGAGAGCAGCACGACCACGACGACCTCGCGCCAGTCCACGCCAGTGCTCGCCGGCGCCTCGTCCTCCATGTGCCGATCATGACGCCGCGCCGGGGGATCACGCGTCCCGACGCGCGCACGCTCACGCGTCGGCAGGCGCCGGACCCGTGGATCCGCGGACCACGAGCTCGGTCGCCTCGCCGACATCCGCCTCTACCGGTAGAGGGTGCGTGCTCGCCCGGCGGTCACTTCTGGCGCGAGGCCTTGGCCGCCGGGCGGACCTCTGCCCAGAGCTGCTCGTAGCACCGCGCGGCGCGGCTCGCCGGGGCGAACGCGGTCACGGGGGCGCGCTGCTCGGCCATCTGCTCGATGATCGAGAGCGCGGGGATCTCGGTGCTCGCGACGCGCGTGCCGTCGCGCGGGATCGACTCGATGACGTCGCGGTGCAGCCGCTTGCGGCGGTCGACCATCGAGAAGAACGCGACGAGCTCGGGTCTCGGCTTGTCCGAGTCGGCGACGAACGTGCTCAGCTGGTCGAAGGTGCGCAGCGAGAGCGTCGCGGGGATGAGCGGCACGAGCAGGGTGTCGGCGGCGTTCAGGATGTTCTCGGACATCAGCGAGATGCTCGGCGGGCAGTCGAGGAACACCATGTCGTAGACGTCGGGCACGGTGCCGATCAGCTGGCGGAGCCGCCGCGTGCGCTTCTTGGCGTCGTCGAGCTCGAGGTCCATGTTGCGGTAGCTGAAGTCGGCCGGCAGGAGGTCCAGGTCGCCGAAGTCGGTCGACCTGATCGCGTCCTCGATCGGGCGCTTGCCGGTCACCAGGGCGTGGCCGCCGCCCTTGACCCGCGGCTTGACGCGGAACATGTACGTCGCCGCGGCCTGCGGGTCGAGGTCCCACAGCAGAGTTCGGCGGCCCTCGCGCGCGGACAGGTGCGCGAGGTTCACGGCGGTCGACGTCTTCCCGACCCCGCCCTTGATGTTGTACGACGCGAAGACCTTCATCGGGTGCCTCCCTGACGGTTCGAATGTCGAAGGTCCGACGTACGCACGGTCTCACGCCCGTCGTCCCCGCGGGGCCGTACCCGACGAGCTCGCGTGCTTTCATCGAGCCATGAGCCGGCTCCCGAGGACCAGGGCATGACGAGCACGTTCGTGATGAGGACGCTGAGCGGGGTGCACCGCGCGATCCTGACGGTGAGTCGCGGCCGGCTCGGAGGCACCCTGCTCGGGCATCCGTCGCTCGAGCTCGTCACGGTCGGACGCCGCTCGGGGCGGGCGCGTACGTCGATGCTGACGTCGCCGGTCCAGCTCGGGCAGAGCCTGGTGATCGTCGCGTCGCGGGGCGGCGACGACCTCGACCCCGCGTGGTTCCTCAACCTGCGCGACCACCCGCAGGTGCGGGTCGCGGTCGCCGGCGGCCCGGCCGGTCCCATGCAGGCCCGGGTGGCGACGCCGGACGAGCGCGACCGCCTCTGGCCGCGCGTCGTCGCCGAGATGCCGCGCTACGCGCAGTACCAGGAGCGGACGTCGCGGGTCATCCCGGTCGTCCTGCTGGAGCCGACGGACGGCCCTGCCGCCCAGGTCTGAGCGGGTCAGCGCAACGGCAACCGCACGATGACCTCGCCGTTGCCGTCCTGTTCCCCGGTCGGTACGAAGCCGAGCCGCGCGTAGAACCCGGCCGGGCCGCCGACGCCCTCGACGTAGCTCGTCAGCAGCTCGGTCGCCCCCTCGGCCCGGACGAGGTCGGCGACGCGAGCGACGATCTGCGCGCCATAGCCCTGGCCCTGCTCGGCCTCGTCGACGAGCAGCTTCCACAGGAACCACGGGCCGACGATGTTCGGAGGCTCCGGCACGACGTCCCAGCTGAGCATCACGAAGCCCACGGGCCGCCCGGACACGTACACGGCCCGGTACCAGGGCCGCGCCTGTGGGTAGGCGGCGGCGTCGGACAACGCGCCGCGGACGGTCCCGACGAACTGCTCCTGGGCTGCGGACACCCGCAACGCGCACACCTCCGCCTCGTTGGCGGCTGTGATCTCGACGAGCTCGACGGGCACGGCCCGAGCCTAGGTCGCCGGGGCGACGAGGACCGCGGCGTGCACTGCCGCCAGCGCGCCGAGCTCGTCGGCGACCATGGTGACGGCCGCGATCCTGCCGTCGACGACCGTGAGCACGTCGATCACCCGGAGCGACAGCCTCTCGCCAGTGGGGGCGAGCACGCCGGCCGAGGTGGTCAGCGGTCCGACGTGCCGGCCCTCGAGGCGGAAGGCCACGGCGACCTTCGAGCCGGCGTCGCACACGTCCAGGATGTCGCGGCTCACGTCCGCGAACGCCTGCTGCAGGGTGCGCGCGCTGCGCACCAGGTCCTCGGCGCTCAGGAGCGTGCCGTTCACGCGGACCGGGTTGGCGTAGAGCCCGCGGAACGCCTCGGCGGCGTCGGAGCCGGTCGGGAGCGGCCTCGTCCACAGCTCCAGCAGAGCCGGGATGTCGACGCTCACGACGTCCCCCGAGAACGTGCCCTGGCGCGGGCCTTCGACCGGGAGCGTGCGACGCGCGCCTGGCGCAGCGCGTCACGGTCGGCGGCGAGCCGACCGAGGTGCACCTCGTGCACGCCGCGGGTGGAGCCGAGACGGTCCGACCACAGGCGGTCGTCGTGGGAGGGATGGAACTGCCGAGCAGACATGGCACGACCTCGTCAACGGTGGGGAACGCACCGCGTCCCGGTGCTGAGCCCAGGCAACCCGGTCACGCCTGCAGGACGGTTGCGAGGAGCTTGCAGCCGGGAGGGCTGAAGCGGGCTGCAGGTTTTCTGCAGGTCGGTCCCGTGACGATCCGGGCAACCGATCGAAGGACGAACCGATGACCACGCTGCTCCCGACGAGCGCCCCGACCCGTGGCTCCACCCTGCTCGAACCCGGTCCGTCCCGGACCTGGCTGCCGCCCGCGGCACTCGCCCTGGTCGCGGTGATCTGGGGCGTGACCTTCACGGTCGCCGACGACGCCGCCGCGGCGCTGCCCGCCGCAGACCTCGTGGCCTGGCGGTTCGGGCTGGGCGCCCTGGTGCTCGCCCTCGCCACCCGGTCGGCACCGCCCCTGCCGTCCGCGCTGCGCCGACGCGGGTTGGCCCTGGGCGCCCTGCTGGGATCGGGGTTCCTGCTGCAGACCTGGGCGTTGACCTACACCGACGCCCTCACGTCGGGCTTCCTCACCAGCCTGCTCGTCGTCATCGCCCCGCTCGCCGCGTGGCTGGTCTTCCGCGAGCGGCTCGGACGCGCCACCTGGGCCGGCGTCGCGCTGGCGACCGCCGGCGTCGCGGTGCTGAGCCTGCGAGGCGCCGGCCTAGGGCCGGGGGAGCTGCTGACGATGGCGTCCGCCGCGGCCTGGGGCGCCCATGTGGTCCTGCTCTCGCGCTGGTCGGTGCCTGGTCATGCGCTGCGGCTCGCACGGGTCCAGACGGTCGCGGTCGCGGGCCTCGCCCTGGTGGTCGTGGCGCTCCGCTCCGCGGCCACGGGCACCCCGCCGATGCCCGCCCTGCCGCCCGACGCGGAGGCGTGGGCCTGCGTCGGCTTCCTCGCGGTCGTCGCGACCGCACTGGCGATGGCTCTGCTGAGCTGGTCGCAGTCCCGGGTGAGCGGTACCCGCGCGGCTGTCATCCTCACGCTGGAGCCCGCCGCGGCTGGACTGACGGCCGTCCTGACGGGAGCAGCGCTGTCAGCCCGGACGGTGGTCGGCGCGGTGCTGCTGCTCGGCGCGATGTACGTGGTCGAGCTGGGTAGCCGGCGGGGCGACCGATGAGGCCGCCGACGAGCCTCGTCGAACGCCTCGGCGGCGTCGACGCCGTCCACCTCGCGGTCGACGACCTCTACCGCCGCGTCCTCGCGGACCCGGCACTGCAGCCGTACTTCGCGCACGTCGACATGGCCGCGCAGCGCCGGCACATGACCGAGTTCCTGCTCGCGGTGCTCGCCCCGCGGACGCGCCCGGCCGACGAGGCCCGGCTCACGAGCGCGCACGCGCCCCTGCACCTCACCGACGACGTGTTCGACCGCACCGCCGGGCACCTGCTCGACACCCTCGCGGCACGGGCGGTCGAACCCCGGCTGATCGACGACGTGATCGTCGAGATCGCGGCTCTGAGGTCGCAGGTCGTCGCCGTGCGCTGACGGCGTTCAGGTTCCTGCAGGCCGTCTGCAAGCGACTCCACCCAGAGTCGTCCACATCGAGCGGACCACCACGGCCGCCACCACTCAAAGGAGTTCTCATGACCACCACCCTCAGCCCGGAGCTCGTCGCCCCGGAGCAGGTCGACAAGGGCAAGCGCCTCGTGCGCCTGGCCGTCGTCAGCGCCGGCGCGGCCGTCGCCGCGATCGCCCTGGCAGGCCTTCTCGACCCCGGCTACAGCGCCCGGAGCGAGGCGATCAGCGCACTCGCGTCGGAGGAGTCGAAGTCCGCAGCCATCATGATCTTCGGGTTCGTCGCGATGGCCGTCACCCTCCTCGCGTCGGGCAGCTACCTGTTCACCCGGCTCAAGGGCAAGGCGGGCAAGGCAGGCTCCGCCCTGGTCGTCGTGGCCGGCGTGCTCACGCTCGTAGCGGGCTTCGCCCGGCAGGACTGCTCGAACCTGCAGCAGGCGTGCCTGGCGCAGGAGGAGGCCGGCCTGGTCTCGAGCCACCACGTCGTCCACAACCTGGTGTCCCTGGTCCTGTTCCTGGTCCTCATCGTCGGCACGTTCCTGCTGGCCTCCGGTGTGCGGCGTTCGGGCCAGCCCGGTCTCGGACGCCGTACCCGGTTCGCTGCGACCGCCTCGCTCGTGCTCCTGCTCTGGTTCGTCTCCGGCGCCTTCGGCTCCAACGGCGGCCTGGTCGAGTGCGCGTTCATCGCCGTGGTGTTCGGCACTCCGGTGCTCCTCGCCACACGGATCCTCGGACGCGCCCAGCCGGTCGGCTGATCGTGCGGGAGGTTGCCCGGGTCAGCCGTGCACCAGCACGGCGACCCGGGCGAACGCCTCGTCGGTGTCCAGGGCGTGGCCCTCGTCGTACCGCGCGGTCAGGTCCTCGGCGGTGATCCGCCCGGTGATCTCCCCCAGGTACGCGAGGGTCTCGACCGGGTCCATCCGCTCGGGGGCGAAGCCCACGAGCTGGCCCTGCCGGTGGGCGATGCCCGCCAACTCGGCGGCGTGACCGCTGTGCCCGCGCCGGAGCAGGACGTAGGCGGCGCTCACCACGCCGACCAACCAGGACGTGACGTCGCGGTCGGCCAGGGAGTCGCCGATGACGCGCGCCAGCCCGGCCTGGGTCTCGTCCGAGAAGTCGCCGTCCGTGATGCGCGCCTTCGACCCGATCCACAGGGACGCGACCGCGCACCACGCGTATCCGCAGGCGTCCGCCTCGGTCACGGCCGCCGCGGAGTGTCGTCGGGACTCGACGAGGTCGCCCGCGCGCAGATAGCCCGTGCTCATAGCCAGCAGCGCGTCGGCGGCCCGTTGCGGCGAGTCGATGCTGCGGGCGAGCTCCAGGGCCACCCCGGAGTCCCGCAGCGCCTGGTCGATCTGGCCGAGGTTGGCCTCGAAGAAGGCGACGGTCGAGAGCGCGTAGCTCTTGGCGGCCTCGTCCTGCGACTCGGCGGCGAGACCCGAGGCGGTCCCGAGCTCGTGCACGAGCGTCGCGTAGTCCCCTGCCAGATAGCTGAGGAGCACCCGGCCGACCGACCCGCGCAGCAACAGTGCCGGGTCCTGGGCGGCCGACAGCGGCTCGAGCGCACGCAGGCCCTCGACGATGTGCCCCCGCCGGTACCAGAACCAGACCATGCCCACCGCGATCCTCAGGTGGACCTCCGGGTCGCCGACCGGCCAGGCGAGCGCCGCCCGGATCGTGTCCTTGTCCTGGTCCAGCCGGTGCATCCACTCGCGGCTCGCCGGCCCGCGCAGCTCGACGTCCGCCCGCTCCGCCACTGCCGCGGCCCATTCGACCACCGCCTCGCGGACCCGCTGCGTCGTCTCGTCGGAACGCTGCAGTGCCGCGTACTGCCGAAGCGTCTCCAGGATCCGGTAGCGCCTCGGCGTGCCCTCCAGGACCGAGACCAGCGACTTGTCGACCAACGACAGGAGCGTCGCGAGCACGCTGCGCCCGCCGGCGATCGCCGTGGCCCCCTCCAGGTCGAAGGACCCCTCGAACACGCTGAACACCTCGAACATCGCACGCTCGTCCGCGGAGAGGGTGTCGTACGACCAGGCGATGGCCGCCGTCATGCTGGCGTGCCGTTGGTTGCCGCGACGCCCGCCGCTGAGGAGTGCGAACCGGTCGCCCAGCTGGTCGGCCAGCTGCTCGACCGACAGGGCCCGGCACTGGGCCGCGGCCAGCTCGATGGCCAGGGGCAGGTCGTCGAGTCCCCGGCACAGCCGCGCCAGCGCCTCCCGCTCGGACGCGTCGGGGTGCCACCCCGGCAGGAGGACGGACGCACGCTCGAGGAACAGCTGCTCCGCCTGGCCGCTCGGCAGCGGCCGCAGGTCGAGCACGAGCTCACCCGGAGCACCGAGGGTCTGCCGGCTGGTCGCGAGGACCCGCACGCCCGGGCACGTCTCGAGGAGGGTTGTCGCCAGCTGCGCGACGTCGTCGGCGATCTGCTCGCAGTTGTCCAGGACGAGGACGACCTGGCGCTCGCGCAGGGTGGTCGCCAGCGCGGCGGCGTCCTGCGCACCGCCGATCGCCAGCGCGGTCGCTACCGCCTCCACGAGCAGGGAGCCGTCGGCGAGACCGGCGAGGTCGACGAACCACGGCCCGTCGGCATCGCGGCGCGCGCGCGCCGCCTCGAGGGCGAGCCGGGTCTTGCCCATCCCGCCGGTGCCGACGATCGTGACCAGGCGCTGGGCGTCGAGGCGCTCCGCGAGGAGCCGCAGCTCGCCGGTGCGGCCGATCAACGGCGTGACGGACCCGGTCAGGTTGTGGTGGCGGCCGCCGTCGAGGTCGCCGCGAGGAGCCGGTCGCGGACCCGATCGTGGCAGGTCGAGGGCCGGGTCCTGGTCGAGCACCTGCGCGTGCAGCCGGCGCAGCGACCTGCCGGGCTCGACGCCGAGCTCGTCATCGAGACGCCGGCGCACCTGGTCGTAGGCCGCGAGCGCCTCGGCCTGCCTCTCGTCCCGGTAGAGGGCCAGGACCAGCAGCGCGTGCAGGCTCTCCCGGAACGGGTGCTGCTCGACGAGGGCGCTCGCGGCGCCGACGACCGCGGACGCGTCGCCCAGGCTGAGCAGCGCGGTCAGGCGCGCCTCCTGGGCCAGGAGCACGAGCTCCTCGAGACGCGAGGCCTCGGCCGCGGCGGCGTCGCCGAGCGAGTCGACGACATCGGCCAGAGGCGGCCCGGAGACGAGCGCCAACGCCGCGTCCAGACTGCGCAGCGCGGCACCGGGGTCGTCCGCCAGACCGGCGCGCGCATCCGCGAGCAGCCGGGCGAAGCGCCGGGCGTCCACAGCGTCGTCGGGCACCTCGAGGACGTAGCCCGGCGCGCGCCGCACGATCTGGGGACGCGCCCCGTCGGACCCCGGGACGTCGTCGACGAGGCTCTTGCGGAGCCGCGAGACGTACACCTGGAGCGTGGACAGGGCGGACTCGGGAGCGTCGTCGCCCCACAGCTCGTCGACCAGCCGGTCCGTCGAGACGACCTGGCCCGACGACATGGCGAGTGCCGCGAAGACGGCCCGCTGCTTGGGCGAGCCGAGCGACACCTCGTGGCCCCCGACCGTCGCGGAGACCGGGCCCAGGATCCGCACGCCGGCGGGGACGAGGTCAACCACCGGGCCCGCTCATGGCCGCAGCCTCGCGCACCCGAAGAACGCGGGTCAAGGACGGGCGTTCAGTAGCCGCCGATGCGGTCCTGGGCCGCCTTGCGGGCCGCGACGACGTCCACGACGTGCCGGGCCGACAGCGGTAGACGCTCGCGCGCGTCCGCCAGCCGCCGCACGGTCGCGCGATCACGCGCCCCCGGCACCACGCGGTGGAGCACCTCGGTCGACTGCAGCAGCAACGCGGTGACCACGGCCTGCGGGCTGGGCTCACCGACGCCCGAGCAGGCGCGCTCCACGCGGCCGAGCGCGGCGGACCGTGCCGCCTCGGCGACGTTGACGAGCGCCGGCGTGCGACCGAACGGGTGCCAGCGACCCTCGAACCGCTCGCCGACCGGGCCGAGCTCGTCCAGGACGCCGGACGGGGCGAACGTCGCCGCGTGCCGGACCCATTCCCACGGCTTCTCCGGCGCCACCTGCGCGCACCGCCGCCCCAGGCGGGCGAGCATCGCCGGCAGGTCGTCCGCGAGCGCGGCCGGTCCGGCCACGACCCGTCGTCGGTCGATCCCGAACGTCTTGGTCCCGACCATGTCGATGACGCCGAGCAGGCAGGCGTCCGCGCAGAGGCCGGCGGCAGGAAGCAGCCACTCGCTCTCGTAGCCGCGCCAGGTGCCGCGGTCGGTCACCGCCAGCAGGACGGCGTCGCCGCGTACCGACGGCAGGGTGGTGATGGTCTCCATGTCGACTCGCTCTCGTCGCGGGGCGACCCGACCGGTCGTCCCCTGCACGAGAAACCTGCCCGCCGGGGCATGCAGGCCGCTGAACGTTCCCCTGCAGGACCTACGGAGCCGACGGGACGAACGGCCGGGTCTCCTGCGTGCCTCCGCCGATGACCAGGCAGGTGGCCTCCGGAACCTCGAGCCACGCGCCGCGCAGGTCCCCCAGCGGTTCGGACACCACGATGCGCGTGTCCTCCGACAGGTCGTGCAGCACCGGGTTGTCCGGGTACTGGTGGCGCAGGACGGCGACGTCCTGGTTGTGGAACAGCGACCGCGACCGCCCCTCGGACGAGTACCGGACCGCCCAGAGCCGCTCGCCGTCGGTCGTCGCGATCGTGCCCTGGAACGGGTACTCGACGCCGCGGCGGCGCGCGACGTCCTCGACGAGCCCGATCGTCGCGGCGATCGCCTTGGGCGGGTCGTCGGTCAGCCCGAACGTCAGCGCGAGGTGGAAGAGCGTCTCGGAGTCGGTGGTGCCCTCGATCGTCGGGAAGAGCTCGGGGTCGATCTCCAGCTGGAGGTCCCGCTTGAGCTCTCCGAACCGGGAGACGAGGCCGTTGTGCATGAACAGCCAGCGCTCGTGCCGGAACGGGTGGCAGTTGGTCAGCTGCACGGCCGAGCCGCTCGTCGCCCGCACGTGCGCCAGGACCGTGCCCGACCGCACGTGCTGCGCCAGCTCGCGCAGGTTCCGGTCGCTCCACGCGGGCTCGATGCTGCGGAACAGCCCGGGCGTCGACGAGTGCTCGTCGTACCAGCCCACGCCGAACCCGTCGCCGTTGGTCGGCTCCGCGCCCAGCCGGCTGTGCCGGCTCTGCATGACCAGCGAGTTGGCGGGCTTGTAGAGCAGCTCGTCGAGCCTCACGGGCGAACCCGTGTAGGCGATCCAGCGGCACATCGTCGGCCTCCTCGCCGCGGTCCCTGCGTCCGTCCAGAGTCGCACACCGTCGACGCCCGCACGCAGGCGGCTTGCCCCGGCTCGCGGCATGTTCGTAACGTGACGGCCGACCGTCGGCCGGCAACGGCGGTCCCGAACCGGACGGAGGTGCGCGCGTGGAACGCTCGTCGGCACGTGCGCGCACGCCGTGATCGAGGGGTTCGACGACGTCCTCGCCCGCGCCCGGAAGGGCTCGGGCGACGCGTTCGCGACCATCTGGACCGACCTGTCCCGCCCGGTGGCCGCGTTCCTGCGCTCCCGGGGCGCCGACGACCCCGACGACCTGACCAGCGAGGTCTTCCTGTCCGTCTTCACCGGGCTCGACCGTTTCCGCGGAGACCAAGACGACTTCCGCTCCTGGGTGTTCACGATCGCGCACCGCCGGTCGGTCGACGCGTGGCGCCGGCGGGCGCGGACCGTCGCGGTCGCACCGCTCGCCGACGACGAGGACGGCGGGTCGGTGCCGAGCGCGGAGGACGGCGCGCTCGAGACCCTCTCGCGGGAGCGCGTGCTCGCGGTCCTGGGCACGCTGACCGACGACCAGCGCGAGGTGCTCACGCTGCGCATCGTCGCCGACCTCACCGTCGAGCAGGTCGCCGCCGTGATGGACAGGCAGGTGGGGGCCGTCAAGGCCCTGCAGCGTCGCGGTCTCGCCTCCGTCCGCCGGGCGATCGAGAGACAGGGCGTACCCCTGTGAGCCTTTTCGACGATGACCAGGACATGAGGATCCCCGACGAGCAGCTGCTGTCGGGGCAGTCCGTGCCGAGCGAGCCGGAGCTGACCTCGTTCGTCGCGACGCTGCGGGACCTGGCGGACGGGCCGGCGCCGACCCCGTCGGCGGCGCTGGCGGCCCTGTTGCGCGACGGCCTCCCGACCGCGCAGCCCGCCGCCGACGCCGACGTCGTCGACCTCGGCGCGCACCGCTCACGGCGCCGCACCCTGCGCCGCGCCGGCGCGGTGGCGGGAACGACGGTCGCCCTGAAGGTCGCGCTCGGCGTCGCCGTGGCCGCGGCCGCGGTCGTCGGCACCTCGCAGCTCGACGGCGCTCCGGACATCGTGCGCGAACCCGCGCAGGCGGTCGTCGGTGCGGTCGTCGACACGTGGCAGGCGGTGACCGGAACGGCCCCCGCGGTCGAGCCCGCCACGCCCCATCAGGTGCCCGCCGCGCCGTCGGACCCCCAGGACGGGGCTCCCGCCGTCCCGGCCGCGCCTGCGGCGCCGTGCGACGGCAGCTGCGCGGTCGACCCTGCACCGGGCCGCGGTCCCGTCGTCGTCCCCCCGGGCTCGACCACCGCTCCTGGGCAGACCGGCGAGGCCCCCGGCGCGCCCGCGGACCCGGGCCGACCGGCGGAGCCCGGGAAGCCCACGGACCCGGGTCGCTCCGACGAAGCCCCTGGCCAGGACCGCAAGGCCACCCCCGCACCGGCCGCGACGCCGGCCCAGGGCGCCCCGGCCGTGCGCCCCACGCAGGCCCCCGCGCACGGCGGCTGACGCGAATCTCGTCGCACCCGTACCCCTGCGGGCCGGTCCGGCGATGACGTGGTTGAGAGGCGCGGTCCCCACCCCACCCGGGGTGGTCCCGGGGTCGCACCGGACTCAGGAGGTACCCCATGAGCACCACGACCCTTGCCGCCGTCGTGGCGAAGCTGGCCGCACTCGGCCTGCCCGCCAAGGCTGCCGGCGTGGCCGTGGCCGTCGGTGTGATCGGCGGCGTGCCCGCCGTGGCTCACGCCGTCGACTCGTCCCACCAGACGCCGGCCGTCGTCGAGACGACGACCTCGCCGACCGGCGAGCCGACCGTCGAGCCGTCCACGGCACCGACCGACGAGCCGACCGCCATCCCGACCGACGACGCGACCGCAGCGCCGACCCCGACCGAGGAGCCGAGCGCCCCGGCGCCCGAGCCCACACGGCCGGCGTCCGACAAGGACCTGCCGGAAACGGCCTCGTTCGGCCAGTCGGTGGCCGAGGACGCCCGCGACGGCGGCGTCGACGGCCAGGAGATCGCCGAGCAGGCTCGGCAGAAGTCCGCGAGCGACACCGCTCTCGAGCACCGTCCCGACGTGACCCCGCCGACGGACAAGGCGCCTGCCGACCCGGGCGCCCACGCCGAGGACTGACTCGGCACCCCTGACGTCCGCGGGCCTCGGTACATCCCCCTCCGAGGCCCGCGGACTTTTCCGTCTCCCGCCCCGGAACGGCCCTCAGCCGGCCCTGCCGCGGGCGAGGACCAGCATCCGCTCCTCGATGGTCGCGGGCACCGGCTCGACGGTCGCGGGCAGGGCGGCGGCGGCCAGGATCCGACGCACCTCGTCCAGGTCGACGTCGGCGACGCGCACGTCGCGGCCGTCCAGCGTGACCGGCACACCGGCGGCGTTCAGCGCACCGAACACCGCGGCCCAGTCGTCGGTGCGGACCGCACCGGCGCTCGTCGACCCGACGATGTCGGCCTCGCTGCCCTCCCCGACCAGCAGCCCGTCGGACATCAGCAGGAGCCGGTCGCAGTGCTGCGCCTCCTGCATGTAGTGCGTGGTCACCAGCACGCCGGTGCCGTCGGACGCCTGCTCGCGGATGGTGTCCCACAGTGCCGCGCGCGAGAGCGCGTCGACGCCCGACGTCGGCTCGTCGAGGAGCAGGACCTCGGGAGCGTGCGAGAGGGCGACGACGAACGAGAGGGTGCGCTGCGCGCCCAGTGGCATGTCGCCGACGAGGGTCGAGGCGTACCGCGCGAGGTCGGGAGGCAGCGTCGGCACGGGGGTGCCGTAGGCGTCGGCGACGAAGCGCATGTTCTCCGTGGCCGTCATGTCGAGGTACAGCCCGAGGTTCTGCGGCACGTACCCGATCCGTCGCCTGCGCTCCCGCGACGGCGGGCCGCCGAGGATCTCGACGCTGCCCGCGCTGGTCTCGATCAGGCCGAGCAGCATCCGCATGAGGGTCGTCTTGCCGGCGCCGTTCGCGCCGAGCAGGCCGACGACCTCGCCGGGCCCGACCGCCATCGACACGTCGGAGACCGCGGTGAAGTCGCCGAACCTCCGCGTCACCGACGACGCGCGCAGCAGCACCTCGCTCATGACGGCACCCGACGCAGCAGCGACAGGGCGATGACGATGTCCTCGAGGTCCGGATCGATGACCTGCCCCGCCAACGGCGACCCGCCCTCGGGCCAGTACTCGTGCCGCTCGGTCCCGCGACGCCATGACCAGGCGTCGCGGACCGCGGAGGCCGAGCTCGTGACCGTGCCGTCGAACTGGGCGCGCACGTGCTCGTACGACCCCTGGACCAGCACGCGCCCGGAGTCCATGACCACGAGGTGCCCGGCGCGCTCGGCCTCGTCGAGGTACGTCGTCGACATGATCACCGCGGCACCGTCGGCGGCCGCCTGCGACACCATCCGCCACAGGTCGATGCGGCTCACCGGGTCGACTCCCGTGCTGGGCTCGTCCAGCACCAGCAGCGCGGGCCGGTGCACGCTGGCCAGGCAGAACCCGAGCTTGCGACGCATCCCGCCGGACAGCTGCGACGCGAGCCGGTCCTTCGCCCGGACCAGGCCGGCACCCTCCAGCAGCTCCGCCCGGCGTTGCTCGAGCCCCGGTCCGGCCAGACCGTAGATCCCCGCCACGAAGTCGAGGTTCTGCGTCACCGACAGGCCCGCCCAGCTTCCCGACGACGCGGGCAGGAACCCGATGTCCTTCTTGCCGGGCGCCTCGACCTCGCCGTCGTCGAGCCGCTGCTCGCGGACCAGCGCGCGCAGCAGAGTCGACTTGCCCGCGCCGTCTCCGCCCACCACGGCCACGACGGACCCGGCGGGCACCTCGACCGTGACGTCGTCGAGCGCGACCGTGCCGCCGAACCGCACCGTGGCGGACCGCAGCCCGTAGGTCACGCGGCCACCTTCTTCGCCGTGCGGCCGCCCGGCGCGAGGTCGCGACGGAACCGCAGGGTGGCCGCGGTGAACACCACGACCGCCATGACCGCGAGGACCGCGAACGCCAGCCACAGCGACGGGAACGAGGCGCCGCGCAGCATCACGCCCTGCGAGATCATCGTGAAGTAGGTCAGCGGCAGCAGGTACCCGATCCAGCGCACGCCGGGCGCCATCGCGTCGAGCGGGAAGATCATCCCGGACAGCAGGATCTGCGGGAACATCACCAGGAACGCGGTCTGGATGGCCTGCCCGGTCGTCTTGGAGATCGTCGAGATGAACACCCCGATCCCGAGCACGACGAACAGGAACAGTGCCGCACCCAGGGCGAAGACCGCGACGCTGCCGTTGAACGGGACGTCGAACAGCAGCATCCCGAGCACCGTCACGATGATCATGTCGATCGAGGCCAGCAGGAAGTACGGCACGATCTTGCCGAGGATCACCGAGCTGGGCTTGATCGGCATGACCGCGAGCTGCTCCAGCGTGCCGGCCTCCCGCTCGCGGACCAGCCCGATGCTGGTGACGAGGGTGCCGATGAACGTGAGGATCAGGCCGATGATCGCGGGGATCATCACCCACGACGTGGTCAGGTCCGGGTTGTAGAGGACCTCGGTCTGCACCGCGTCGCCCGCCGCGTTCAGCGTCCCGACGATCGACTGCGCCGCGAAGAGGTTGGACCCGTCGACGAGCGCGAGGACGGGCGTCTGGCCGGTCACGAACGCGACGTCGACCTTGTTGTCCTGCAGCAGCTGCTCGGCGTCGGCCTGCGTGTCCGAGGGTTCGAGGACCGTCACGTCGAAGAACTCGGGCAGCTGCGCGGCCACCTGCTCGGCCTGCGGCCCGACGACGGCGGCCTTCACGGTCGAGACGTAGAAGTTGGCCGCGTACCCGAAGATCACCAGCAGCAGCAGCGGCAGGACCACGATCATCGCGAGCGTGCGGTGGTCGCGGACGAGCTCGCGGAACTCCTTGACGATCATCGCCCTCATGGACCGAACGTAGCGCCCGGGTGCGGCGGCGGTCAGGACCTCCCGTACACCTCGAGCTCGGTGGCTTTGGCCGACAGCCACACCTCGTCGCCCAGGCCCAGCCCGAGCTCGGCGACGGCCGCCGGGGTCACGTCGACCAGCGCGGAGGGTGATCCGGCGAGGTCGAGCCGGACGCGGTCGGTGAGCATCGTCAGGCCGACGATCGTCGCCGGCCAGGTGTTGCGGACGCTCGACGCGTCGGGCCGGTGCGGGCTGACGATCACCGCGGACGGGCGCAGCGCGACGAGGACCTCACCGCGCTCGGCGTGGTCGGGGACGACGAACGCCCCGCCCGTGTCCAGAGTCACGCGTGCACCGTCCGCGGTGCCGGCGTAGAGGTTGAGCCCGACGAGCTTCGCGACGTACTCGGTGGCCGGGCGCCGGGCGACGTCGGCCGGGCTGCCCTCCTGCACGACGCGCCCCTGCTCGAGGACCAGCAGCCGGTCGGCCAGCAGGAGCGCCTCGAGCGGGTCGTGGGTGACGACGAGGCACGGACCGGCGAAGCCCGACAGGTGGCGCTTGAGCTCGGTCTGCACGTCGAGCCGCGTGCGTGCGTCGAGGGCCGACAGCGGTTCGTCGAGCAGGAGCACGCCGGGGTCGCCGGCCAGCGCGCGGGCCAGCGCGACGCGTTGCGCCTGCCCTCCGGACAGGTCGCCGGGCCGACGGTCGGACAGCTCGGCCAGGCCGAGGCGCGCCAGCCAGTGGTCGGCGGCCGCTCGCGCCTGTGCCTTTCCGAGCCCCTGGGCCCGCGGCGCGAACGCGACGTTGTCCCGCACGCTGAGGTGCGGGAAGAGCCGGTAGCTCTGGAAGACGAATCCGACGGGACGCTCGGAGGCCTCGCGGAACGCGCCCGTGCTCGCGTCGTCGAGCACCTCGCCGTCGAGCTCGATCCGGCCCGACGAGACCGGCGTGAGCCCGGCGACCGCGCTGAGCAGCGTCGACTTGCCCGCGCCGTTCGGACCGAGGACCGCGACGACCTCACCGGGCGGGACCACGACGTCGACGTCGAGCGTGAACGGCCCGCGGGTCACCTGGGCGGCGGCGACGAGGCTCATGACGCGACCCCGCCCCGGAGCCACCGGTCGCGCAGGGCGACGAGCACGACGACCGAGACCAGCAGCAGCACCAGGCTGAGCAGGATGGCCGCGTCCGGGTCGGTCTCCAGGGCGTAGTAGACGGCGATCGGCATGGTCTGCGTGCGGCCCGGGAAGCTGCCGGCGAAGGTGATCGTCGCGCCGAACTCCCCGAGCGCCCGCGCCCAGCAGAGCACGGCACCCGCGGCCAGCGACGGCGCGATCAGCGGCAGGGTGACTCGTCGGAACACCGTCATCCGACCCGCGCCGAGCGTCGCGGCGGCCTCCTCGAAGCCCTGGTTCGACGACCGCAACGCCCCCTCGACCGTGACGATCAGGAACGGCATGGCGACGAACGTCTCGGCGATGACGACGGCGGCGGGCGTGAACGGCAGCGTGATCCCGAACCACTGGTCGAGGTACTGCCCGACGAACCCGGTGCGCCCGAACGCCAGCAGGAGCGCCACACCGCCGACGACCGGCGGCAGCACCAGCGGCAGGGTGACCAGGGCGCGCACCAGCCGCAGGCCGGGGAAGTCGGTGCGCGCCAGGAGCCAGGCCAGCGGGACCCCGACCAGCAGCGAGATCGCCGTGGCGGTGGTCGACGTCCACAGCGACAGGCGCAGGGCCTCACCCGCGGCCGACCCGTGCAGGATCGTCCACGCGTCGCCCCAGGGCGCCCGGATCAGCAGACCGAGCAGGGGGACGACGAGGAAGAGGATCCCGACGAGCGCCGGGATCAGCAGCGGGACGGGCGCGGAGCGCGACCCGCCCCCGCTCGTCGTGCGGCGCGCGCGCTCGCGGGTGCTCAGCGTCGACGGCATGTGGCCCCGCGTCCCGGGCCGGTAGAGGTGTCCATGGAGGTCAGGGCAGCTCGAAGCCGGCCTGGGTGAGCACCTTCACCCCGGCGGGCGACAGGACGTAGTCGACGAAGGCCGCCGCGACCTCCGCGTTGGTGCTGTGCGCGAGCGTGGCGATCGGGTAGTCGGTCGAGGCGTTGTCGCCCTCGTCGATCAGCACGCCCTTGACGTCGTCGCCCGCCGCGACCACGTCGGTCACGTACACGAGGCCGGCGTCGACCTCGCCGAGGGTGACCTTGCTGAGCACCGCCTTGACGTCGGGCTCGAGGGTCACCGGCGTGACCGCGAGGTTCGCGTTGGTGAACACCTTGGCCGCGGTGGCTCCGCAGGGCACCTCTGGCTGGCACAGCGCAGTCTTCACCGCGGGGTTCGCCAGGTCGTTCAGCCCGGTGATGCTGGCGGGGTTCGAGGGCGGGACCGCGATCTCCATGCTGTTGGTGGCGAACACGACCGGGTCGGTCGCGTCGCCGGCCGCCACGACGTCGTCCATCGTCGTGGCGCTCGCCGACGCGAAGACGTCCGCGGGGGCGCCGTCGGCGATCTGCCCGGCGAGCGCGGAGCTGCCGGCGAAGCTGAAGGTCACGTGGACCCCCGGGTTCGCCTTCTCGAACTGCTCGCCGAGGGTCGTGAACGACTCGGTCAGCGACGCCGCCGCGAGCACGGTGATGTCGCCCTCGAGCGAGGCTGTCGTCGTGGCCGACGGCGCGCTGCTGCTGCCCGCGGCGCCGCCGTCGGAGGAGCTGCAGGCCGTGAGGCCGAGGGTGGCGGCGGCCGCGACGAGGACGAGCGCACGACGTCGACGCATGCGGAGGACTCCTGGGTCAGTGGGTGCGGGGGATCTCGACGGACACGTTCGTCGCCTTCACGGCCGCGACCGCGAGCACGCCCGGCTCGAGGCCCAGCTCGTCGGCGGCCTCGCGGCTGAGCAGCGAGACGAAGCGGTGCGGGCCGGCCTGGATCTCGACCTGGGCCATGACCGTGTCCTTCACGACGCGGGTGACCAAGCCGGTGAACCGGTTGCGGACCGACGCGGCCGCGATGTCGCCGGGTGGGACCTGGGCGGCCTCCTTCGCGAGCTCCTCGGCGAACCTCGCGAGCACGGAACCCTCGATCGCCTGACGCGCGGAGGCGTCGGTGGTCGTCTCGATCCGGCCGCTCTCGGCCCAGCGGCGGACGGTGTCGGCGCTCACGCCGAGCAGGTCGGCGGCATCCTTGATCCGGTAGGTGGGCATGCAGTAAGCGTAGCCGCAGATGCGGCGCCCTGGACGCCCAGGCAACGCACGTGCCCGTGTTCGTGATGATTCGCGCTGTACCTACGGTGCGAGCAGCCCGGCGCCCGGGCCGTCGAACCGGAACCGGTCGAAGGCGTCCTGGATGGCGACCGCGGCCGCCCCTCTCGCCCACGCGGTGAAGCTGGACTCGTCGACGTACAGCTGGACCTCCGTGGCGCGCGGGTCGCGACTCGCGGTGACCGCCGCGCGGACGCGGTCGCCCGCCACCGACATGAGCCCGATCCCGTCGCCGGCGAGCACGACCGCCGGCTGCAGCGTGAGGTTGGCGGCGAGCGCGACGAACCGGCCGAGCGCCTCGGCGGCCGAGTCGACGACCGTCCCGGCGGCCGGATCGCCCGTGCGCGCGAGCTCCAGGGCCTCGTCGTAGGTGACGGTGCGCTGCACTGCGGCGGACACCTGCGCCGCGATGGACCCGGAGGTCAGCATCGCCTGGGCGCACCCGCGGTGACCGTCCTGGCAGACCGGGCCGGTCGCGCTCAGCGGGATGTGCCCGCCGAGCCCCACACCCGCGTCCGGGGACCGGACCACCTCGCCGTGGACGACCAGGGCGTACCCGATCCCGGCGCCGATCGTGAGGACGACGAAGCCCGGGATGTCGCGGCCCAGGCCGAACCACAGCTCCGCCTCGGCGAGCGCGACGAGGTCGTTCTCGAGGACGGCCGGCACCCCGAGCTCCGCCTCGACGAGCCCGGCGAAGTCGACGTCGTGCCAGCCGAGGAACGGTGCGAACTTGACGCGCCCGTCCCGGACGGTCCCGCCGAGCGACACCCCGACCCCGGCGAGCCGGCCGACACCCAGCGCGCGGACCGCGGCCGCGAGATCGACGGCGACCTGGGCCGGCTCCGTGCCGGTCAACGCCCGCGACCCCTGTGCGAGCAACCCGGCGCGCACGTCGGTCGCGACGACGTGCACCGCGTCGCCGGTGATCTTGGCGCCCGCGAAGGACGCGAGACCCGGTGCGACGTCGAGCGGACGCGCGGGGCGGCCGACGGACCCGGACTTGTCCTCGAGCTGGACCATGAGGCCGTGGTCGAGGAACGGCTTCGCGAGGCGCGTGAGGCTCGGCGGCGAGAGGTTGAGGCGGCTGGTCAGAGCGGCACGCGAGATGGGCCCGTGGATGAGCACAGCCCGGGCGAGTGCCTTCTCGGTCTCCGTCAGCGCGGTCTCGTGCGGCTCCATTGCTTCCATCCTGGCACGAACCCCGGCCATCCCGGCCGAATACCCTGGGTGGATCTCACTCTTGCGGGCCGATTTCTTTCGTGTTAGAACTAATCGCATGATTCACCCGGACCCCGCGACCGACCGCGAAGACGCCGTCGGCACACCTGAGGCACCGACCGTCCTGCACCTGCGCCGTGGCGGCACCAGCGTCGTGCTCGACCTGGGCACCACACCGCACCCGACGATCGTGCACTGGGGCGAGGAGCTCGCCGGCTCCACCGACGAGAGCCTCGTCGACCTCGCCGTCGCGGCGCGGCCGCAGCGCGTCTCGGGCGGGCTCGACGAGTCAGCCCGTCCGACGCTCCTGCCCACCCCCGCCGGCGGATGGCTCGGCACGCCCGGGATCGAGGGTCACCGGGACGGCGCCTCGTTCAGCGTCCGGTTCGAGCTCGTCGACCTGCAGGCGAACGACCACCGTGCGCTGCTGTCGCTCGTCGACAGGGAGGCCCAGCTGGGCGCCCAGCTCGAGCTCCGGGTCGGGACGGCGGGGCTGCTGCACCAGCGGATCACCCTGCGCAACACCGGCGAGACCCCGTACACGGTCCAGTCGCTCGCCCTGTCGTTCCCGGTGCCCTGGGACGCGACCGAGCTCCTCGACACGACCGGTCGGCACCTGCGGGAGCGCGCTCCGCAGCGGCACGCGTTCACGTTCGGCACGTACGTCCGCGAGAGCCGGCGCGGCCGGCCGGGCGCGGACTCGACGTTGCTGCTGGCCGCCGGTCGCCCGGGCTTCGGGTTCGAGCGCGGCCGAGTGCACGGCATCCACGTCGCGTGGAGCGGCAACCACCGCGTCCTCGCCGAGCGGACCGTCACGGGTGACGCCGTGCTCGTCGGCGGCGAGCTGCTCGCGGCCGGCGAGGTCGTCCTGGCGCCCGGCGCCTCGGTCACGTCGCCGGAGGTCGTCGGCTCCTGGGGCGACGGGCTCAACGCGCTGGCCCACCGCTTCCACGACGAGTGGCGCCGGCGCCCCGCCCACCCGCGCCGGGCGCGGCCGGTCACGCTGAACACCTGGGAGGCCGTGTACTTCGACCAGGACCTGGGTCGTCTGTCCGCGCTGGCCGACGTCGCCGCGCAGGTCGGTGCCGAGCGGTTCGTCCTGGACGACGGCTGGTTCGAGGGTCGCCAGGACGACACCACCAGCCTCGGCAGCTGGTACGTCGACACGGACGTGTGGCCGGACGGCCTGCACCCGCTCGTCGACCACGTCCGTGCGCTCGGCATGGAGTTCGGCCTGTGGGTCGAGCCCGAGATGGTCAGCCCGGACGGCGACCTGGCGCGCGCGCACCCGGACTGGATCATGCGCGGACGCATGGGGATGCCCCCGTCGGCCCGGCACCAGCAGGTGCTCGACCTGGCCCACCCCGAGGCCTACACGTACATCGCGCAGCGCCTTCACGCGCTTCTCGACGAGTACCCGATCACCTATCTGAAGTGGGACCACAACCGCGACCTGCTCGACGCGGGCAGCGGACCGCAGGGCGTGGCCCGGGTCCGTGAGCACACACTCGCCCTCTACCGGCTGCTCGATGCCCTCAAGCAGGCGCACCCCGGTCTGGAGATCGAGAGCTGCGCCTCCGGCGGCGCGCGCGTCGACCTGGGGATCCTGGACCGCACCGACCGGATCTGGACCAGCGACACCCTCGACCCGCTCGAGCGGCTGGACAACCAGCGCTACACGGCCCTGGTCGTGCCGCCCGAGATGATGGGCATGCACCTCACGAGCCCGGTCGTGCACTCGACGGGTCGAACCGTGGACGTCGACTTCTCGGCCGCGGTCGCGCTGTTCGGCCACTTCGGCATCGAGTGGGACCTCACGGCGACCGACGACCGCACCCGGGGCCGCATCGCGTCCTGGGTCGCCTACGCCAAGCAGCTGCGTCCCCTCGTCGCGACCGGACGGACGGTCGACGTCGACCACACCGAGCCCGGGATCGACGTGCGCGGCATGGTCGCCGCCGACCGGAGCACCGCCGTCTTCACCATCACCCAGACCGCGACGACCGCGGCCTACCCGCCGGGCCGTGTCCGGTTCCCCGGGCTCGACCCGACGCGTCGCTACCGGCTCCGTGCCGTCGACGCCACCGAACCTGGGCACGACGCTGCCCAGTCCCCCCTGTCCTGGCGCACGCATCCCGTCGCTCTGACCGGTCACGAGCTCGACGCCGTCGGCGTCCGGCCACCTGTGCAGTTCCCGCAGCAGTCCACCGTGGTCGAGCTGACTGCCACGACCTGACCTGCTGCTCCATCAAGCGCGAGGAGGCGCACGATGAGACACCCCACGAGGAGACGCGGACGACCGTTCGCGGCCGCAGTCCTGGTGGCCGCCATGGCGGCGGTCGGCGGCTGCGCGTCCGGTTCGTCGGACGGCGTGACCACCCTGAACTTCTTCCAGTTCAAAGGCGAGGCGCTCGAGGACTTCGACCAGATCATCGCGGACTTCGAGGCCGAGAACCCCGACATCCGCGTCGTGCAGAACCAGGTCGCCGAGGCCGACACGATGATCCGGACCCTGCTGGTGAAGGACAAGGCCCCCGACGTCATCACGCTCAACGCCAACGGCGGCTTCGGGCGCCTCGCGCAGGCCGGGGTGTTCTACGACTTCTCCGACGAACCGGTGCTCGAGACCATCAACCCGGCGGTGCAGCAGATCCTGGCGGACCTCGGCAACAAGGAGGGCGAGGTCAACGGCCTCGGCTACGTCAACAACGCCAACGGGGTCATCTACAACCAGGAGATCTTCGAGCAGCAGGGCCTGGCGGTCCCGGAGACGTGGAACGAGTTCATCGCCGTGTGCGACACGCTGAAGGCCGCGGGCATCACGCCGTTCTACGGCACGCTCGGTGACTCGTGGACCGGGCTGCCGTCGTTCAACGCGCTCGGCGCCTACCCGGCGCAGGGGGGCTTCTTCGACAAGATGCGCGCACAGGGCGAGGACACCGGTCCCGACTCGGAGGTGTCGTTCGAGAAGGACTTCCCCGAGGCGATGGAGCAGCAGGCCCAGCTCTTCGGCTACATGCAGGACGGTTACCGCGGCAAGACCTACGACGACGGCAACGCGGCGTTCGCGAACGGTGACGCCGCCATGCTCCTGCAGGGCATCTGGGCACTCAGCCCGATCAAGGCGATCAACCCGGACGTCAAGGCGGGGATCTTCCCGTACCCGGCGACCGACAACCCCGACGACCGCGTGCTGGTCTCCGGTGTCGACGTCGCGGTCACGTTGCCGAAGAACGGCGCACACCATGACGAGGCGATGCGGTTCGTCGACTACCTGTTCCAGAAGGACGTCATCGAGAAGTTCGCCGCCTCGCAGAACATGGTCCCTTCGGTGAAGGGCGCCCAGCTCAGCGACGACCCCGCGCTCCAGTCGGTCAAGCCGTACTTCGACGACGGCCGCATCGCGGGCTTCATCGACCACCAGATCCCGCCCAGCATCCCGCTGACGGCGATCGATCAGCAGTTCCTGTTCAGCGGCGACGCGGAAGCCGCGCTCGCCACCCTCGACAGCGAGTGGCGCAAGGTCGCCGCTCGCACCATCCCCGTGACGGGAGAATGACGATGACGTCCTCGACAAAGTCCCCGCCCACGACACCCGAAGCCGGCGCGGCAGGCACGACAACCGTGCCACCCGTCAAGCTCGGCCGTGCGCAGTCCACGTACTACTGGATGGTCTGGCCGGCCGTCATCGCGTTCTTCGCGTTCCACACCGTGCCCGTCATCACGGGCGTCTTCTACTCGTTCACCAACTACGCCGGGTACGGCGACTTTAACTTCGTCGGCCTGTCCAACTACCTCAACCTCTTCAAGGACGACCGGGTCCTGCAGGCGTACGGTTTCTCGTTCCTGTTCGCCATCGTCGCGACGCTCCTGACCAATGCCGCCTCGCTGGCCATCGCGATGGGCCTGAACGCCAAGATCCTGGCCCGCAACCTGTTCCGCGGCGTGTACTTCGTGCCCTACGTGCTGGCGATCCTGGTCGTCGGGTACGTGTTCCAGTTCTTCTTCTCGAGCTCGCTGCCCAAGATCCTGTCCAACATCCCGCTGTTCCGGGACAACATCCTCACCAACGAGACGTGGGCGTGGACGGCGATCGTGCTGCTCGCGGTCTGGCAGGCCTGCGCCTTCACGATCATCATCTATCTCTCGGGCCTGCAGACGATCCCGCGCGAGCTCTACGAGGCCGCGTCCCTGGACGGCGCGAAGGCGTGGCGGGTGTTCCGGTCGATCACGTTCCCCCTGATCAGTGCGTTCTTCACCATCAACGTCGTGCTGTCGCTGAAGGGCTTCCTGCAGGTCTTCGACCCGATCGTCGCGCTCACCAACGGCGGCCCCGGCACGTCGACCGAGTCCGTGACGCTCCTGATCTTCCGTGGCGGGTTCTCCGGCGGCGAGTTCGCCTACCAGACCGCGAACGCGGTGATCTTCTTCATCGTCATCACGATCGTCTCGCTCTTCCAGTTCCGGGTCCTTCAGCGCAGAGAGGCCGACTTCTGATGACCGACGCCGCTACCACCTTCGGGCAGGCCGAGCCGGTCATGCCGACCTCGATCCGTCGCCGGACCTCGAAGAGGTCCGAAGACGACGACACCCGCAAGATCAACTGGTGGGCCACCGCGCTCATCGTGGTCTGCTCCCTGACGGTGCTCGTGCCGCTCTACCTGGCCGTGGTCGTCGCGCTCAAGACCCCCGCCCAGCTGGCCTCGGGTACCGGCTTCGAGTGGCCGAGCCCGATCCGGTGGGAGAACTTCTCGGAGGCGTGGACCCGCACGGACTTCCCGCAGGCGCTGACCAACACCGCCCTCATCGCGGTCGGGTCGGTCGTCTTCACGCTGCTGACGAGCTCGGTGGTCGCCTACGCCCTGGCCCGCAACATCCACCGACCGTTCTTCAAGGGTGTGTTCTTCTACCTGCTCGCGGCCCTGTTCATCCCGTTCCCGATCATCATGCTGCCGCTGGTCAAGCAGACGGCGTTCCTCGGCCTGGACAACCAGGGCGGCATGATCCTGCTCTACACGATCTACGGGCTGTCGCTGAACATCTTCATCTACACCGCGTACATCCGGTCGATCCCCATCGAGCTGGAGGAGGCGGCCCGCGTCGACGGCGCGAGCACCTGGCGGGTGTTCCGGCAGATCATCTTCCCGCTGCTCATGCCCATGAACGCGACGGTCGGGATCCTCACGTGCGTGTGGGCGTGGAACGACTTCATCATGCCGCTTGTCGTCCTGACCGACCCCGGGGCGCGGACCCTGCCGCTCGCGCAGTACGTGTTCCAGGGGCAGTTCAACACCGACTACACGGTCGCGTTCGCGTCCTACCTGATGGCGATGGCTCCCCTGCTGGTCGTCTACATCTTCTCCCAGCGCTGGGTGATCTCCGGCGTGACGCGAGGGTCCATCAAGTAGCGGCGGCCTCGCTCACCGGCCCGGTGCGACGATGGGCCGGTGAGCGAGGGGCGCGGTCTGGGCAACGTCGGGGTGCGGTCGGCCCTGCTCGCCGCGGTGCTGTTCGGGGCGAGCGCGCCGCTGGCCAAGCTGCTGCTCGGCGACGTCAGCCCGTGGCTGCTCGCCGGGCTGCTGTACGTGGGGTCCGGCGTCGGGCTCGGGCTGTGGCGGCTCGTCCGTCGCAGCCCGCGGGTCCGGCTCGAGCGGCACGAGGTCCCCTGGCTGGTCGGTGCGGTGGCCGCGGGAGGGGTCGTCGCGCCGGTGCTGCTGATGTTCGGGCTCGCGTCGATGCCCGCGTCCGGGGCGTCGCTGCTCCTGAACGCCGAGGCGGTGCTGACCGCGGTGATCGCCTGGGTGGTGTTCCGCGAGCACGCCGAGCGCCGCGTCGTGATCGGCATGGCCTTCGTCGTCGCCGGTGCGGTGGTGATCGCGGTGCCGTCCGGGCAGGCCGAGGTGTCGAGCCTGTGGCCGGCCGTCGCGATCGTCGGCGCGTGCGCGTTCTGGGCGCTCGACAACAACCTCACGCGCAAGGTGTCGCTGACGGACGCGACGTGGCTCGCGGCGGTCAAGGGCGGGGTCGCGGGTCCCACGAACCTCGTGCTGGCCCTGCTGCTCGGCGCGCAGCTGCCGTCGCTCGCCACCGCTGCCGGCGCCCTCGCGCTCGGCTTCGTCGCGTACGGGCTGAGCCTCGCCCTGTTCATCGTCGGCATGCGGCACGTCGGGACCGCCCGGGCCGGTGCCTACTTCTCGGTCGCGCCGTTCTTCGGTGCGGTGCTGGCCGTCGCGCTGGGCGACCCGCTGACATGGCAGCTCGCGCTCGCCGGTGCGCTGATGGCGGTCGGCGTCTGGCTGCACCTCAGCGAGCAGCACGCGCACGAGCACGCGCACGCCGCCGTCACGCACGAGCACTGGCACGCCCACGACGACGGGCACCACGACCACGACCACGCCTCACCGGTCCCGGCCGGGGTCCGGCACCGCCACGAGCACACGCATGCCGCGACCACCCACATGCACGACCACTACCCGGACGCGCACCACCGGCACGACCACTAGGGCAGGTCAGCGCCGCCAGGAGAGCATGACGAACAGGTCGCGCTCGTCGGCCGTCCCCTCGAGCACCGCCCGGGCGAGCGCCGGCTCGCCCGCCTGCTCGCACGCCCAGAGCTCGAAGTCCATGCGCTGCGACCACGCCGGGGTGAGGAATCCGAGCACCGTGTCGCCGTCCAGCACCTTGACCACGCCGTGCGACGTGCGCGCCAGCGCGACCGCGAACCCGCGCTCGGCGCGACCGGCCCGGATCGGCGCAGCAGACCCGAGGAACCCGTGCACCCGCACGGGCACGTGCCCCCCGCCGGTCGGCACGAGGCGACCGGGGAGGCGGGTCGAGGACGTCGGGTCCATGCGCGGGAAACTACTCCTTCTGTCCTCGTTCCGACATGACGAGCATCACTCGACGACCACGCGGTCGCTCGCGCCGTCGGACAGGAACGAGGCCGTCGCGGCCCCCTCGTCGACGACAGCGAGGCGCTCCGCGGCGGTCAGCTCGCGCAGCGGCGTGACGCTCACGGTGTCCGCGTCGACCTTCCAGGTCGCCGAGACGCGGCCGTCGACCAGCACGACGCGAGTGCCCGCGACGGACAGGCTGCGGTGGGCGTCGTCGACGATGCGGGTGCGGTCGTCGTAGCCGAGCAGGGCGTTGTCGAACGCGGGCAGGAACCGGACGGGTGCGGGGGTGCCGGCGTCGGGGAGCGGTGCGCCGGGGAGGTCCCACAGGACGCGGCCGCGCTCGTCGCGGAAGGTCACCAGCTCGTCGCGGATGGCCTTGAGGGCGGCCGGCAGGCCGGCGATGCCGGACCAGGAGCGGATGTCGGCGGTCGCCGCAGGGCCGTACGCGGCGAGGTAGCGGCGCACGATCGCCTGGCCGACGAGGTCGTCGTCGGGCGACAAGGGGTCGATGTCCCGGCCGAGCCAGGACGAGAGCAGCGCGACCTGCACGCCGGCCTTGACGCGCCACAGGCCGCGGGGCGGCGTCTGCGCGACCGGGACGAGGCACGCGATGGCCAGCTCGGCGTGCGCCCGCGGCCGGGCGGCGGGCCACCGGGCGTGGAGCACCTGCGCGAGCTCGCCCATGGTCCGCGGCTCGCCGTCGGAGAGGAACGCGCGCGCGACGTCGGCGAACTCGACCAGGTCCACGCCCTCCAGCTCGGCGCGGAAGATCCCGAGCATCCGGCCGCGCAGCATGGCGTCGTGGCGGGCGCGCCAGGCGAGCATGTCGGCGGACGTCACGACGTGGACGGTGCAGCGCATCAGGTGGGTGCGGACCACGTCCCGGCCGACGACGAGCGCATCCAGGTCGGCCGGGTCGAAGCCGCGCAACCGCGACCAGAGACCGACGAACGGCTCCTGGGGCTCCTGGGCCTGCAGGCCCGCGAGGTGCGAGACGGCGTCGAGCACGGGCAGGTCCGCGCGGTCGAGCAGCAGCTGGCGGGCGAGCGTGGCGCGGTTGAGGGCGCGCGGTGTCAGGACGGTCGTCATCGGACTCAGGATGTCGGGTCCGCGCCCGAGGCGTCGAGCGCCACGTAGCCTGCCGGGGTGCGTCTCCGCTCACCGCTCACGGCCCTCGTCCTGGTGGCCGCGCTCTCGGGCTGTGGCGGAGCGGGCTCCCCGGACGCGGCTGGGGCCGAGGCTGCGGAGCGGGTCGCGGCGGCCGCCCGCGCGATCGACGGCGTCGACGACGTCGCCGTGGTACCGGCCGACGACGGCGTGACCCAGGTGCACCTCGTCGTCGACGCGCGCGACGGCGCCGCCCGGGCGCGGGAGCAGGTGGACGGGCTCGTCGCCGCGTCCTCGCCGCCGGCCCGCGTCGAGATCTGGGTGGACCCGGTCACGACCGCCGACGCGGACCTCACGGTGCGCGCCTACCCCGAGGGCACCGACCCGGCGGCCGTCGGGAGCCTGTACCTGGTGGGCGCGACCCCGGGCGTCGTCAGCGCCTCCTCGGCCGGCGGAGCGCTCGAGGTGCGCGTGGGCACCGAGGAGGATCTCGCGGTCCTGGCGGACGTCATCACCGCGCGGCACCTGCTCGTGGCGAGCGCCGAGACCGTGGACGGAGCGTCGACGCTCGCCGCCCTCGACGAGCTTCCGCAGGTCGTTCCGCCGACGATCGTGCCGCTCCCGTGGCCGGCCGACCCCGGGGCGTCGGCGTGCACGGACGACGACCTGACGCTCTCGCTGGGCGGCGGGGACGCCGCGACCGGGCACCGCGCCCAGATCCTCGCAGCGACCAACACCGGGCCGAGACCGTGCTCGATGGGCGGCTACCCGACGGTGGCGTTCCGCTCGCTCGACGGCACCGCGCTCGAGGTGACGGTCGAGGACGGCGGCTCGTTCATGGCCAGCGACCCCGGACCGTCCCCCGTGGTCGTGCCGGTCGGGGCGCGGGTGCTCTCCGTCCTCGGCTGGACGGCCATGCCGACGGCCGGGGTGGACGACGTCACGTCCGAGATCGAGCTCGGCGTGGGGACGGGGCTACCGATGCATCGGCTCGCGATGACGTCGTCGGCCGACGTGTACGACAGCGGGCCGCAGACGACCCTCGACATCGTCGACGCCGGATCGGTGGCCGTCACCGCGTGGGCGCCCGAGGGCACGCGGTCCTGACGACCTATGCCCTGCGCACGTCGACGCCCGCTCGTTCGAGCTCGCTGACGACCGCGCTGTCCGGGTCGGCGTCGCTGACGATCCCGTCGACCTCGTCGAGCCCGAGCACCCGGAACGGGGACGCCGCGCCGATCTTCTCCTCGCTCGCCATGACCCACGTCTGGGCGGCCCGCCGCGACAGGGCGCGCTTCATCGCGGCCTCGTCGACGTCGCCCGTCGTCAGGCCCGTGTCCGGCCGCACGCCCGTGACGCCCATCAGGAAGAGGTCGGCGGTGACCTGGGCGGCCGCCTCGGCCGCGGCCGCGCCGGACGCGACCACGGAGTGCTTGAACAGCCGACCGCCGAGGATGAACACCTCGGCGGGGTGGTCGACGAGCGCGACGGCGATCGTCGGGCTGTGCGTGATCACGGTGACCCCGAGATCGCGCGGCAGCAGCCGGGCGACCTCGAGCGCGGTCGTGCCGCCGTCGAGGATCACCGTGCTCCGCGGCTGGATCAGCTCCAGGCAGGCGAGGGCCACGCGGTGCTTGCTCGTCGTCGCGATCTCCTGCCGGCGGGCGTAGCTGGCGGCCGCCGCCGGCACCGGGATCGCGCCGCCGTACACGCGCTGGCACAGCCCCGCGTCGGCGAGCTCGCGCAGGTCGCGGCGGATGGTGTCCTCGGAGGTGTCCAGCTCGATCGCCAGGTCCTTCGCGACGAGCCGGCCGTCGACCCTCAGCCGGTCGAGCAGGAGCTCCTTGCGCTGCGCCGCGAGCATCTGCACGTTCTCCCTTGTTTGTTCCGACTCGTGCATACTACTGCACATGACGACACCTCTGATGATTCTGATCGCCGGCCCGTACCGCTCCGGGACCGGCGACGACCCCGCCCTGATGGCCCGGAACCTGGAGCGGCTCGAAGAGGCCGCGTGGCCGATCTTCCGCAGCGGCCACATCCCCATGATCGGCGAGTGGGTGGCGCTCCCCGTGCTCAGCAGCGCGGGCGCGGACGGTCCGCTCAGCCCGCTCGCGAGCACGGTCATGTACCCCACGGCGGAGCGCCTGCTCCAGCACTGCGACGCCGTCCTGCGCCTCGAGGGCGAGTCGACCGGCGCCGACCAGGACGTGGCAATCGCGCACGAACGTGGACTGCCCGTCTACCACCGGGTCGAGGACATCCCCGGTTTCGTCGACCCGTCGCTGACGGACTGAGGCCGGGGCAGCGGCTACCGTTTTTCCATGGGGACCTGGGGATTCGGACCGTTCGACAACGACACCGCCGCCGACTGGGCGGGCCACCTGGACGAGGCCGCACCCGCGGCACGGCCGGCGCTCGTCCGCGAGGCGCTGACCACCGTCGTGAAGGCCACGGGCTACCTCGACGCCGACGACGCGATGAGCGCGATCGCCGCCGCCGCCGTCATCGCCGGGACACGTCCCGACGGTCCCGAGATCGACCCCACCTACGGCCCCGACGCGGAGACGCTGGCCGACCTGCGGCTCGACCCCGACCTCGACACGCTGGCGGCACAGGCCCTGGTGCGCGTGATGGACGAGGAGTCGGAGTGGCGCGAGCTGTGGGAGGAGGCCGACGAGTTCGACGACGCCCGTCGTGTGCTCGACGCGCTCCTCGCGGCGATCGACGGCGGCGGGGCGCCGTCCTGACGGCTCGGCTGTGGCGGCCGTCACGCCCGATCGGATGATCGTCGCAATCGCCCTCCACAGTCCGCGCACAGGCTGAGAGACTGTCCGCGCGCCGACGTCCGGGGGCTTCCGCCCGAGATGCGGCCGTGACCAGGGGGTCCCTCACATGCGTCGCTCGAGCCTGCTCGCCATCCCTGTCTCCGTCGTCCTGGCCGCGACCCTCGCGGCGTGCGGCGGCGCGTCCGAGGAGCCGCCGTCGGCGCCGAGCACGACGGCAGCCGCCGCAGAGGCGGAGGCGACGGTCGCACCGGCCGCTGACGAGCTGACCGCGGAGAACCTGTTCGCTCGCCTGGCCGCCGCACAGGCCGCCGCCCAGAGCTACGACATGGCGATGTCGATCACGGGCGCGACGTCCATGGACCTGACCGGGTCCGCAGACCTCACCGGCGGCAAGCAGAACATCGCCGCCTCCATCAACGACCCCGCGAGCGGCACCTTCGAGCTGCGGCTCGTCGACGGGATCATGTACATCAACCTCGGCGAGCTCAGCGGGGGCCTCTTCCTGCAGATCGACCCCAACGACGCCTCGAACCCGCTCGCGTCGTCGTTCGCCGGGTTCGGCGACGACATGCTCAAGTCCGGCTACGAGGGCATGGAGGGCGCGGTCACCACGCTCACCAAGACCGGCAACGCCGAGACGATCAACGGCGTCGAGGCGCAGGAGTACACCGCCGTCCTCGATACCGCGAAGCTTGCGCCGGAGGCGACCGCCGGCCTGCTGGGCGACGACCCCGCGGCGGCGCTCCCCGCGACGCTCACGTACACGTTCTGGATCGACGACCGCGACCTGCCCGTCCGCACCGTGTTCGAGGTCGCCGGCACGACGACCACCACGGACGTCTCCAACATCGGCTCCGGCACGCCCGTCGTGGCTCCCCCGGCCGACCAGGTCACCACGGAGATGCCCTTCTGAGTCGTTTGCACCGACCCCGTGACGTCGGCGATGGTCGGGGCACGAGGCATCGCGCCGAGGCCGACCCCGACAGGAGCCGACACATGACCGAGTCCATCTCAGGCTGGAAGACGTTCTGGAACAAGGGCGACTGGTGGCGGGCCGTGATCGTCACGGTCGTCTACCTTGCGCTCTACGTGGGAGCCGGGCAGCTCGTCGGCCTCCTGTTCGGTGACAAGGTCGATGCCGACGACATCTTCGCCTCCGCCCAGAGCGTCTTCTTCGGCTTGTTCCTGCCGCTCCTGCTCGGCTCGATCGTCGCGGCCGCGTTCGTCGCGTCGCTCGGCTGGTTCCCGGCACTGTTCGCGCGGCAGCCGATCCGCGGACGCTGGTGGATGTGGATCGCGCCGGTTCTCGTGCTGCTCGCGGTCGTGCTGCGGCTGCTCGGCATCGACTACGCGTCCTACGCCGAGGGCGTGGTCCTCGTGACGTTCGCCGCGGGTTTGCTCGTCGGGTTCGTCGAGGAGATCCTGACCCGCGGCATCGCGGTGAAGATGCTCCGGGACGCCGGCCGGTCCGAGTGGGTGGTCATGGTCGTCTCGTCGGCGATCTTCGCCGGGATGCACGCGACGAACATCCTCGGCGGGCAGGAGCTCTCGACCGTCCTGGCGACCGTGGGTTTCACGTTCGGGTTCGGCATCTGCATGTACCTGACCCTGCGCGCCACGGGGAACCTGATCTGGCCGATGCTGATCCACGGCCTCTACGACCCGACCCTGTTCCTCGCCACGGGCGGTATCGACGAGGTCAGGTCCGGCACCGAGAGCGTGTTCCTCACGCTCGCCGGGCCGGCGAACCTCCTGTTCATCCTGATGGCGCTCGTCGCGCTCGTCGCCGTGCGTGGACGGGTCCGATCCGGCCCCGCGTCGCGCGGGGCCGGAGCCGTCGCCTAGCGGCGAGCAACGAGATCGACCGCCCGGCTCGAGATCGACACTGTGACGTGCCGATCTCGCGCCGAACGGTCGATCTCGCGGTGTGCGCTCGCTCAGTACAGGGTCGAGGCCAGCCCTCGCGGCCACGCGAGCGTGGCGTAGAGCTGGACCGCGGCGGCCTGGTCGAGCAGCGTCGTGGACTCGGCGCCGACCGGGAACAGGTTGGTCGCCGGGTCGCGGACATCGGTCCACAGGCTGTCGGCGTAGGCCTGCTGCGCGTCGCGGTAGGTGTGCCCACCGGTCACCGACTCCAGCAGCGCCAGGTTCTTGAAGTAGATGGAGTTGAAGTAGATCGGCTGACCGGCGAGCCGGTCGTCCGTCGAGTAGAACGCCAGCGACGCCTGGGCGATCGCCTTGGCCTTCGTCAGGTACTGACGGTCACCCGTGGCCTTGTAGAGCAGCGTGTAGGTGCCGATCGGGGTGCCCTGGTTGTACGACCACTGGGTCCTGTCGATCGAGCCGTCGAGCTTGATGTTGTCCCAGTAGAGACCGTTCGGGGCGAGCAGGGTGGCGTCGGCCCACGCGACGCTGCGCTTGGCCCAGTCGAGGTAGGCCGTGTCGTGCGTGATCAGGTACAGGCGGGTGGCCAGCTCCGCGCCGGGGAACGTCGAGACCGTGTTGCGGTCCTGGCTCCACGGCGCCTGCGTCCAGAAGACGCCGCCGGGCGAGGCGTGCGACGGGTCGGTGTCCCAGCCGGACTCGACGAGCGCGAAGATCTCCTTGGCCCGGTCGAGCGACGCGCGGTCGCCGGTCTGGAGGAACTCCTGGACCTTGGCGAGCGCCACCCACTCGTTGTCGTCGTAGAACATGTCGCCGCCCTCGCCGTAGGGCGCGCGCACGTAGGAGTCGTAGCCGGGAAGGCCGGTGCTGCCGCCGGTCGCGTTCCAGTAGCGCTCCTGGCCGACCTTGCGGTCCGCCAGGTCGTCGCGGAACTCCCGTCCGGCGCGGCCCGGGAGACCGGTGAGGTCGAGCGTCGCGATGTGGGCCTGCGAGAACGGCCACTCGAACGAGTAGGTCCGGTCGTCGGCCGTCGGCACGGTGCGCTCGAGGTACAGGCTCGAGCCGTCGGTCGTGTAGAGGTGGTCCTGCATCGCCTGGTAGGCGGCGACCGCGCGGTCGGCGTTGCGTGATTGCCCGTGGCCGTCCTCGTGACCTTGCCCGGCCACCGCCGGCACGGCGCCGAGCGTGACGGCCAGCGCCGTCCCGGTGACGAGCGCCGTGGTCTGGATCAGTCGTGTCAGCTTCATTGCTCCCACTCCGTCGTAGAACCAGTCTGAACATATCGTGCGATTCTCAATATATCGAGAGTCTGGAGGAGCACAAGGTGTGCTAGATATACCCAGAGACGGCCCGGTCGCGAGGCCCGTGAGCACAGGAGCGGGGCCGTGGACGGAGCGCTCTACACGCAGGTCTACGAGGGGCTGCGCGCGCGGATCGAGAGCGGCGACGTGGCCGTCGGCGACAAGCTCCCCACCCAGCACGAGCTCGCCGCCGAGTTCCACGTCTCCGTCATCACGGTCAAGCACGCGCTCGCCCTGCTGCAGGAGGCCGGGTACATCGAGCGCCGCCCCCGCATCGGGTCGGTCGTGGTCAGCGCGGTCCCGACGACCTCCGCGCGGCACACCCTGCCGACGATCGGCTGCATCCTCACCAACTTCGACGACAGCTTCGGCACCCGGGTGCTGCACGGGCTGCTCGACGCGAGCCTCGGCGTCGCCAACGTCGTCCTGTCGCGGACCGAGGGCTACCACGAGCGCGAGCAGCTGCTCATCGCGCAGTACGAGGACCTCGACGGGCTGATCCTGCTGCCGTCCTCGTCGGACTGGATCCCGCCCGCGATCCTCGAGCTGGTCCACCAGGCGCACCCGCTGGTCATCCTCGACCGTCTGCTCGTCGGCCTGCCGATATCCACCGTCTGCTCCGACAACGTCGGCGCCGGCCGGCAGGCCACCGACCACCTGTTCTCCCTCGGCCACCGCAACATCGGGCTCGTGACGTCGGCCGGGCACGTGACGTCGCTCGACGACCGGCACACGGGCTTCGTCTACGCGCACGCGGCCCGCGGGCGCGCGTTCGAACCGCGTCACGAGTTCCGCGACGTCCGCTCGACCGTGCCGCACTCCACAGCCTCGATGGACGACGACGTCGCCGCGCTCAAGGAGTTCGTGCAGGCCAACCCCGAGATCACCGGGTTCGTCGGCGGCGAGTACTCCGTCAGCCTGCTGCTGCGCCGGGCCTGCCTGGAGCTCGGGATGCGCGTGCCGCAGGACGTCTCGATCGTCTCGCTCGACTCGCCCGACAACGCCTACGACGATGCGCTGCAGGCGTTCACGCACGTCGCGCAGGACGAGCGCGGACTGGGCCGCGCCGCCCTGTCCGGCGTCCTCGAACAGCTCGCGTCACCGGGCTCGATCGTGAAGTCGGTCCTGCCTACGGCGCTCGTCGTCGGGGAGACGACGGCCCCCCGCTGATCGGTTGCTCTGGTCCTGCGCCACCCACGGGGTTGGGGGTGTCTGGCAGGACCTCCCTCGGCGACGTCCGCGGACGTAGCGTCGCAGGCATGCACACACGAACCCTCGGACAGGGCCTGCAGGTCTCGGCGGTCGGCCTCGGCTGCATGGGGATGAGCCAGAGCTACGGACCCAACCCCGGCGATCGCGCCGACATGGTCGGCGTCCTGCGCGCTGCGGTCGACCGCGGCGTCACGTTCTTCGACACCGCCGAGGTCTACGGGCCCTTCGTGAACGAGGAGCTCGTCGGCGAGGCGCTCGCCCCGGTCCGCGACCACGTCGTCGTCGCGACGAAGTTCGGCTTCCGGTTCGAGGACGGGCGGTCGGCCGGCGTCGACAGCCGTCCGGACAGCATCCGTCGCGCCGCGGACGGGTCGCTCCGCCGGCTCGGCATCGACGTGATCGACCTCTACTACCAGCACCGCGTCGACCCGGCCGTGCCCATCGAGGAGGTCGCCGGCGCGGTCAAGGAGCTGGTCGCTGCGGGCAAGGTGCGGCACTTCGGACTCTCCGAGGCGGGCGCGTCGACGATCCGGCGCGCGCACGCCGTGCACCCCGTCGCCGCCCTGCAGAGCGAGTACTCGCTGTGGACGCGGGACCCCGAGCCGGAGGTGCTTCCCACGTGCGCCGAGCTGGGCATCGGCTTCGTGCCCTTCAGCCCTCTGGGCAAGGGATTCCTCACCGGGACCGTCGACGCGTCCACGCCGTTCGCCGCGGGGGACATCCGCACGACGATCCCACGGTTCACGGCCGAGAACCGCGCTGCCAACGAGGCACTCGTGGACCAGGTCCGCACGCTCGCGGACGCCAAGGGCGCGACACCGGGGCAGGTCGCTCTCGCGTGGCTACTCGCTCAGCACCCCTGGATCGTGCCGATCCCCGGCACGCGTCGCACGGCGCGCGTCGAGGAGAACGTCGGCGCGACCGAGGTTGCGCTCTCCGCTGACGAGGTCGCCCTCCTGGACGCGACGGCCGAGCGGATCGGCGTGCGGGGCAACCGGTACAACGCCGCCGGCATGGCGGCCGTCGGGCTGTGAGTGTCGGCGTCCGGGCGTAGCGTCGGGCCCGTTCTCGGGACGCGACGAAGGAGGCGCTGGTGACCAGGTTCGTCGTCGATGCCGCCGCAGCCTTGCGGCTGGCGGAGTCCGGGGCCGACGTCCCGGACGGGCACCAGCTCCTGGCGCCGACGCTGCTGCGCTCGCAGGCGCTGACGCTCATGCACGAGGCCGTCCACCGCGGCGACCTGTCCGCCGCGGACGCCCACCGGCGGCTCGCGCGGCTGCAGCAGCTGCGGATCCGGCTGCTCGGCGACGGCGTCCTGCGGCAGGTCGCGTGGAAGGTCGCCGACCAGCTCGGCTGGGCCTCGACCTACGACGCCGAGTACGTCGCCCTCACCCAGCTGCAGGCCGACTACCTGGTGACGCTGGACGACTCTCTGGCGGCCGCCGTCGACGGGACCGTGCAGGTCGCGCCGTTCGAGGCACTCCTCGGACCGCCCGCCTGACGCTGCACCATCACGCGCCGAAGCGGCCGCGGTGCTCGACGGGGATCAGGGGCTTCTCGGCGCGGACCTTCAGCTGCTGGACCGCCCAGGTGTTGCCGTCCGGATCGGCGAAGCCGAAGAACGTGCCCCCGTCGCGCTCGTCGAACACCGTGATCTCGGAGGCCTCGACGCCGCGCGAGAGGAGCTCCTCGCGGGCCGCCGCCGCGTCGGCGACGACGAGCTGCAGCCCCTTCAGGGATCCCGGTGCCATCTCGCTCTGCGACGGGAGGTTGCCGATGACGATCGAGCAGCCCGAGCCCCGCGGGGTCAGCTGCGCGACGTGCATGAACTCGTTCTCGGTGTCGTGGTCGAGGTCGAATCCGACCTGGTCTCGGTAGAACGCGATCGATGCGGCCAGGTCGCTGACCGGCACGACGACAACCTCCAGGGTCCAGTCCACGCTCGTCCTCCGTCTGCTCAGTGCGTAAGAAGTCGATCGAGCCTATCCACCCGGGTTAGCGTCTGAGCCTTGTGAGCCGGTTCCTCGACGTCGTGGTCCCGCCGCGACTGGACCGTCGGTTCCGGTGGCTGCTGGCCTCGTCGTGGACCTCGAACCTCGGCGACGGGATCCTCATCGCCGCAGGGCCTCTGCTGGTGGCGTCCCGCACGGACGATGCGTTCCTCGTCGCGCTGGCCGCGCTGCTCCAGTGGCTGCCGCCGCTGCTCTTCGGGCTCTGGGCCGGCGCGGTCACCGACCGGCTGGACCGGCGACGGCTCGTCATCACCGTCGACTGCATCCGGACCGGGATCGTCGGGCTGCTCGCGGCCGCGGTGTTCGCGGACATCGCGACGATCTGGCTCGTCCTGGTCGCGATGTTCCTGCTGGGCACGGCGGAGACCTTCGCCGACAACGCGTCCAGCACGCTGGTCCCGATGCTCGTCGACCGCGACGACCTGGCGCTGGCCAACTCGCGCATCCAGGCCGGGTTCGTCACCGTGAACCAGCTGGTCGGACCGCCGCTGGGCGCCCTGCTGTTCGCCGCCGGGCAGGCGCTGCCGTTCGCCGCCGACGCCGTCCTGGTCGCCGCGGGCGCGCTGCTGATCTCGCGCATCTCGCTGCCGCCGCACCGCACAGAGCACCACGACACCCACATCCGGCACGACATCGCCGAGGGACTGCGCTGGGTGCGGCATCATGCCGCGGTCCGGACGCTCGTGCTCACGATCCTGATCTTCAACGTGACGTTCGGGGCCGCATGGTCGGTGCTCGTCCTGTACACCCGCGAGCGGCTCGGGCTCGGCGCGATCGGCTTCGGCCTGATCACCACCGTCGGCGCTCTCGGCGGGCTCGCGGGCACCCTCTCCTACGGCTGGATCACGCGGTACGTCTCGCTCGCCAACCTCATGCGCATCGGCCTGATCATCGAGACCCTCACGCACCTCGGCCTCGCGCTGACCACCACTCCCGCGGTCGCCCTGGGGATCTTCTTCGTGTTCGGCGCGCACGCGTTCGTCTGGGGCACCACGTCGGTCACCATCCGCCAGCGCGCCGTTCCGACGGCCCTGCAGGGACGCGTCGGCAGCGTCAACCTCGTCGGCGTGTACGGGGGGCTCGTGATCGGCGCGGGCATCGGCGGCGTGCTCGCGCAGCACTACGGGATCACCGCACCGTTCTGGTTCGCGTTCGTCGGCTCCGCGATCTTCGTCGTCGCCATCTGGCACCAGCTCCGCCACGTCGCGCACACCGACGCCCAGGACGCCCCCGATCCCGTGTAGGCGCGGTCGACGCGGCGGCTGCGCGGCCAGCCGTTCGTCGCCAGGATCACCCCTCCCCGCCGTTCCTCCCGGACTCGGTCGTGGGTCAAGATGGCGACGACCGACGCTCGGGAGGAGGTGGCGATGACGCGCTCGGAACAGCTGGCGACGGCGCTCGGTGGGCGGTTCGAGGACAATCGGCCGATGCTGCGGGCGCTCGCGTTCCGTCTGACCGGGTCGGTCCGGGAGTCGGAGGCGGCCGTCGAGGCCGCGCGGACGCAGCTCGACGGCCAGGGCCTACCGGACGCCCTCCGCGCGGGGCTCATCACCGCCACCGCTCGCCACTGCCTGACCACGCTCCGCTCGCTCGAGCACCACGAGTGGCACGTACCCGACGTCGTGGTGAGCGACGCCGACGGCCACACGCCCGAGCAGCTCGCGCTGCTCGGCGGCGCGACCGGCGTCGCGCTCTTCGTCGCGCTCGACACGCTGTCCCCGGAGGAGCGCGTCGCCAGCGTCCTGCGCGACGGCGCCGGGGTCGCGTACGACGAGATCGGCGAGCTGCTCGACGTGTCCGCGCGCGCGGCCGAGTCGCTCGCAGGTGCGGGCCGCGAGCGCGTGAGCGCAGCCCCGGAGACCGACGTCCCCCTGCTCAGCCAGCGCAGGCTGGTCCGCGCCTACTACCGCGAGGCGAAGCGGGGCGACGCCGACGCGGTCCGCGGTCTGCTGCACGAAGGCGGTGTCACCCTGCGCTCGGACGCCGGCGAGCACGCCATCTCGACGATGGTCGACGACCCCGAGACGGTGGCTCGGCGCGCGGTCATGTTCGCGCGGGTGCCAACGACGTCGATCCCCGCGCTCGTCAACGGTGCGGCGGGAGCGGCGATCGTCGGCGGCGGGCAGGTGACCGCGGTCGTCGGTATGACCGTCGTCGGTGACCGCATCGCCGAGATCGACTTCCTCGCCGACCCAACCAGGCTCGCAGGCCTGGACCTGCCGACGTTCTGACGTCGCCGCGCGGTCGAGGACGAGCCCTGCTCAGACGGCGGCGGGCGTCCGCGACCCGAGGCGGTGTGCCAGCAGCCTCGCGGTCAGCACGGCGGCGACCGACTCCGCCGCGAGCAGCCCGACCAGCACGAGCAGCTGCACCTGCGCGGCCGCGGCCGGCGACGCCCCGCCGAGCAGCAGCCCGACGAACGCACCGGGCAGGGTGACGAGCCCGGCGCTGCGGGTCTGGTCGAGCGCCGGGACCAGCGACCGTGCGACGGCCCGGCGCGCGTGCCCGGCGACCGCCTGCCGCGGGGTGGCGCCGAGGGAGAGCCACGCCTCGACCTGGTCCCACTCGCCGCGCGCGTCGTCCCGGAGCCGCCCACCGGTGAGCGACACCGCGGTCATGGCGCCGCCGATGATCTGCGCACTGAACGGCACGATCGTCTGCGCCTGGAACGGCAGGGCGCCGCTGGCGAGGACGGGGACGACCGCAGCGAGTGCCCCGACCAGGATGGCGAGCGCGATCGGCGGCCACGTCGAGCGGCCGAGCCCGATCCGACGCACGGACGTCCACGAGGCCGCCACGAGCATGACGACGAGGTAGACCGCCACCCACTGCGGGTGCTGGAACACCCATGCGATCACGAGTGCGACGAGCGTGAGCTGGACCGCTGCCCGACCGACCGCGACCAGCGCGTCCCGGCGGACGTGGACGCGCGCCGCGGTGAGCACCGCGAGGACCACGCCGACCAGGACGACGAGCGCGAGCGCGACCCTCCAGGCCGGGGCGACGGTCACCAGGCCGCCATCACCGCGACCCCGAGGGCCGCCGCCGCCAGGCAGAGCACCACCGAGCCGACGGCGTTCACGGTCGCCCGCCGCGTCTCGCCGGCCTGGATCAGCCGGACGGTCTCGGCCATCGCGGTCGAGAACGTGGTGTACCCCCCGCAGAACCCGGTCGCGGCGACCACCAGGGCCGTCGGACCGAGCCCGTGGTAGAGGTGCGCGCCGTTGAGCAGGCCGATCAGCAGCGACCCCGAGACGTTGATCAGCAGGGTGGCCAGCGGGAACACCCGGGTCCAGCGGGCACGGATCGAGCCGTCGACGACGAACCGGGTGGCGGCCCCGACCCCGCCCAGCACCGCGATCAGGACAACCATCAGGCGGTGTCCCGTCCGCGGGCCGCGAGCGCGATCCCGCCGACGCACGCGAGGACCCCGAGCACCAGGCTCGCCACCGCGTACACCAGCGCCATCGTCACCTGGCCGTTCGCCAGCAGCCGCTCCAGCTCGAACGCGAGCGCGCTGAACGTGGTGAAGCCGCCGAGCACGCCGGTGCCGAGCCCGAGCCGCAGCACGCGACCTCGGGGGCTCTCCGCCCCACGCCGCAGCAGCCCCTCGAGGAGCGCGCCGAGCAGGAACGAGCCGAGCACGTTCTCGATCAGGGTCGCCGTCGGGAACCCGTTCGCCGACGAGCCCACCGCGGACGTGAGCGCGTACCGAGCCGTCGTGCCGACCATCCCGCCCAGGGCCACGACCGCGATCAGGCGCGGGTCGTGGTGCGGCGGACGGGTCACGGGCTCTCCTTCGGGTTCTGCGGCACGATCGTGACGGGTACGGGCTGCGTGTGCGCGAGGCGTCCAGCGGTCGACCCTCCGACCAGGTGGTTCATCCAGCCACCCAGGCCCGCGCGACGACTCCCCACGGCGATCATCCACGCGTCGTGCTCGTGCGCGACGCGTGCGAGAGCGTGTGTCGCCTCGCCGACCGTGTAGACGAACCGCCACGGACCCTTGTACCCGCTCAGGCGGTCGCCCACCTCGGTCGCCAGGTCCCACTCCGCGGCCACGGAGTCGCCCGAGTCGACGTGGTCCGGGTCCAGCGGGGTCGTCTCCAGGGAGCCGTCGTTGTCGGTCGCGACGAGGGTCCGGGACGTGTCGGACCACACGCACACGAGGTTCGTGCCGAGCGCCTGGGCCAGCTCGGCGGCGCCGTGCACCACGCGCGCCGACTGTTCCGGGATCACTCCGACGACCACCGCCCGCGCGCCCGTGAGCGGGGTGCCGTGCCAGGGGTGCGGTGCCGAGCGGGCCATGGGTCGTGCCTCCGTGCTCACGGTATCGCCGACGTCACGGAACAGCCCAGGCTCCCCGACAGTTGGCCAGGACATGACCACCACCATCGGATTCATCGGCGCCGGACTCATCGGCGGCACCCTGGCCAAGCTGGCTGTCGCGCACGGCTACGACGTCGTCGTCAGCAACTCGCGCGGGCCGGAGACGCTCGTCGACCTCGTCGCAGAGCTGGGCGACCGTGCCCGCGCCGGCACGCCCGCGGAGGCCGCAGCGGCCGGTGACCTCGTCGTCGTGACGATCCCGGTCAAGGCCGTCCCGTCCGTGCCCGTCGCCGAGCTGGCCGGCAAGCTCGTGATCGACACCAACAACTACTACCCGCAGCGCGACGGCCAGATCGCCGTCCTCGACGAGGGCTCGACGACCGTCTCCGGGTACCTGCAGCAGCACCTGCCGTCGTCGTCGGTGGTCAAGGCGTTCAACAACATCGGCTCCGGCGACCTCGGCACGCTCGGCGTCCCCGCCGGGACGCCCGGACGCCTCGCCCTGTCCGTGGCCGGCGACGACCCCGAGTCGCGCGCGACGGTCGTCGCCCTCATCGACGAGCTCGGCTTCGACGCCGTCGACGCCGGCCCGCTCTCCGAGAGCTGGCGGTTCGAGAAGGACCACGCGGCCTACGGCCTCAAGTCCGACGTCGCCGGCATGACGAAGGCGCTGGCGGAGGCCTGACCTAGGCCTGACCTCGCAGCGCCTCCGCCGGCCGGGCGTCAGCGCCAGAGCTCGGCGAGCTGCTCGGCCCGGGCCCTGCCCTGCTCGTAGCCGGCCCTCGCCGCAGGCGGGCGCAGCGACGGGTCCATCGCGTTGGTGCCGAACAGATGCTCGGAGGCGTCGTCCGGGAAGACCGTCTCGACCTTGCTGCCGCCTGCGCGCAGCTCGTCGACCTGCGTCGAGAGGTGCGTGCCCCAGGCGGACGGCATCAGCGACCGGCCGCCGAAGGGCGAGAGCACCAGCACCCGCCCGTACCCGGCCGCGAGGTCGGCGTTCTCGGCGTTGGACCGGTAGCCGCCGTCGATGTACCAGCCGTCGCCGATCCGGTACGGGAGGCCGCTGGAGCAGCTGGCGGCGACCGCGTCGGCCAGGTCGACCCCGCTGCCGCGGTCGAACACGACCGGCTCACCGGTCTCGGCGTCGACGGCCGTGATGAGCACCGCGCGGTCCGGCCAGCCCTGGTGGGGCAGCCGCGCGGCGACCGTGGCGCGCCACCGGGCCTGCCACGAGCCGTCCGACGCCGCCTCCAGCTCGAGTGCCGACGCCCCCAGCCTGCGGCGCAGGTCGGCCACGTCGGCGGAGGCGTCGATGGTGCTGAGGAGCCGTTCCAGGTGGTCCGTCACCGGCCTGGCAGGGCCACGGCTCCGGTCGGGCAGCTGCCCGGGGTCGGGGGCGGTGAGGGTGGCGGCGTAGAGCTCGGCCGGCGTCGCACCGGCGATCTGGGCCGCGGCGGTCGAGCCGGCGGACGTCCCGACGGTCAGGTCGGGCGTGGTCACGTCGAGGCCGGCGTCGAACAGGCCGGCGATCACGCCGATCAGCCAGGCGTTGCCGGTCGAGCCGCCACCGCCGAGGACGAGCGCTCGCTGGTGGTCGTGCTGGGAGGAAGAAGTGTTCATGGGAGTCGCCTTTCGCACGGTGCGTGGCGGGTACTCCCGGTGGCGACTAGCCCAGTCGCGCGGTCGCGGACTGCAGGGGAGCACCCGATGCGGATACTGCGTTCATGGGTCTCACCTCCTGACGTCCGGTCTCGATCACGGCGACGGTAGGCGCCGGTGCCGCGCCTGCGCAACCTCAATTGCCGGCCGCTACACCTCGGCGCGGCGGTCCCAGCGGGCACGCGCGTCGGCGTGGGCGCGGTCGATCAGGTCCAGGACGGTCTGCTCCGTGCGCGCGCCGGGGTTGATCACGGCCACCCAGCCGAGGTCGCCGTAGACGGGGTGGCGCAGGACGACGTCCGCCTCCGCCGGATCGGCCGCAGGCTCCGGCACCGCGCCGCGGCCGACGTGGACGTTGACCCGCCAGCGGCCCTCGTCGTCGAGCCGCGACAGCTCGTCGTCCGGGTAGTTCTTGGTGACGATCGTCGTGAACGGCTGGGTGTTCGTCGGCACCTGGCCGTCGGGTGCGTAGTAGACGAACGAGTCGCCCCACGCGATCGCGGGGAACTCGCTGCCCTTCGCGGGCGCGAGGACCAGGACGTGGTCGAGCCGGCGGACGTGGTCGAGGATCTGGTCGATCTCCATGCGCCCATTCTCAGGGCGCGTCGAACACCTCGGCACGTTCGGCGGCGCCCACGGGCACGGCGTCGTGAGGCTCGCGCTCCTGGATCTCCTCGATCACGTGGTGCGGCGCGACACGGCGGGCACGGCGCACGGACAGGACCGCGTGCGTGGCCAGGCCGAGGAACACCAGGCCGCAGGCGACCGCGGCGATGAGGAACGTGAGCTCGATGCCCTGGCCGGCGGGCCGGCCGGTGGGCGCGAGGTGGGCCGCGATCACGGCACCGGCGACGGCCGCGCCGAGCGAGCCGCCGATGGTGCGGAGCACCTGGTTGAACGACACCGCCGAGCCGAGCTCCTGGGCCGCCACGCCGCGGGCGATCAGCCCGGGCATCGCGGCGAAGGTGGTGCCGATGCCGACACCGACGAGGAACATGCCCGCGAGCAGCTCGGGCAGGGCGTCGTGCCGGACGACGAGCAGCAGGTTGGCCAGGGTGACGAACAGCGCGCCGAGCGGCAGCATGACGGTGTAGCTGAGCCGGTGCGCGAACGCGCGGGCCAACCGGCTGGCCAGCTGGCTGCCGATCGAGAGCGGCAGCATGACGAACCCGGCCCAGAACAGCGACATGCCGACGCCGTAGCCGGTGCTCGTCGGCGCCTGCGCGACCAGGCTGATCACCGAGACGCCGATGTACATCGAGGCGCCCATCGACAGGCCTGTCGCGTTGGCCAGCAGCACGTCGGGCTTGCGCATGAGGTCGAGCCGGATGAGCGGGTGGTCGGTGCTCGTCTCGCGCCACACCCACGCCGCGAGCACGAGGACGGCGCCCGCCAGCAGCCCGATCGTCGTCGCGGAGCCCCACCCGAACCGCGGGCCCTCGCTGATGCCGAGCAGCAGCATCGCCAGGCCGGCGCCGAGCAGAGCTGCGCCGAGGGTGTCGAAACGGCGGCGCAGACCGAGCTCGTCGGGGCCCTTCGGCACCGCGACCACCAGCACCACGAACGCGGAGACGACGAACGCGGCGGCGAACCAGAACGCCCACCGGAAGTCGAAGGTCGAGGCGATGATGCCGGTCAGCGGGTACCCGATGCCGATCCCCGTGGCCACGGTGACCGAGAGCGCGGCGATCCCGGGCTGCACCTTCTCGGGCGCCGCGTACCGGCGGGCCAGCGCGATCGCCATCGGCGTGATCGCGTACGACAGACCCTGCAGGGCCCGGCCGACGAGGAGCACGGAGAACGTCTGCGCGGTCGCAGCCAGCACCGAGCCGACGAAGATGATCGCGAGCGTGAGCAGCAGGATCCGCTTCTTGTGCGGCCCGTCGGACAGCCGCCCGAGCACGGGCGTGGCGACCGCCCCCACCAGCAGGTTCACGGTCAACGTCCACTGCGCGGCGCTGACCGTGACGCCGAACTCGGCCGCGATCGTCGGGACGAGCAGCAGGCCGAGCGAGCTGATGATCGCGGCCGCCAGCGCCGCGTAGACGAGGGCCGGGACCAGGCGCCGGCCGGTCATGCGGTGGCCAGCCGGCGCAGCACGTCGATCGCACCGGCGAGGGCCGCGCGCTCGTCGTCGTCGAGCGAGCCGACCGCGTGCGCGAGCCACGTGTTGGTCGCGTGACGGTCCGCCTCGAGCGCCTCGCGTCCGGCCGGGGTGATCTCGATGATCATCCGGCGGCCGTCGGTCGGGTCGGACGACCGGCTGATCCGCCCGGCGCGCTCGAGGTCCGCGACGATCACGGCCATCGACTGCGGGGTGATGAACTCCGAGGCCGCGAGCGCCGACGAGGTCGCCGGTCCGTCGTTGGCGAGCCGGTTGAGCGCACGGCTCTGCCCGATGGAGAGCGTCTTCTCGCTGGTCAGACGCCGGTAGATGGGCCCCAGGGCGTCACGCAGGCCGAAGGCGAGCTCGGCAGTGTCGGTGGTGATCACGACTCAAGTGTACAGGGCAACTGATCAGTTGACCCTGTCGATCGTCTATTCGCTCGTCGTCGCGACCTGCCGGACGTACCGTCCGGATCATGGACATCCCTCGGCAGCACACCATCCGCGAGGCGCACCACCGGATCCTGGACCCGTTCACCGACGAGAAGCTGGCAACACTGGGGGCAGCGCTGCGCCTGACCCCCGGGACGACCGTCCTCGACCTCGCGTGCGGCACGGGCGAGATGCTCTCCACCTGGGCGCGGGACCACGGCACCGTCGGGACGGGCGTCGACCTCAGCTCGGTATGGATCCAGCGCGCCGTCGGGCGGGCGCAGGAGCTCGGCGTCGACGTGACGTTCGTGCACGGCGACGCCTCGACGTACGTCGCCGACTCCCCCGTGGACGTCGCCGCGTGCGTCGGCGCGACCTGGATCGGCGGCGGGGTCGTCGGCACACTGGCGCTGCTGGAGAGGTCGTTGGCGCCGGGCGGCGTCGCGCTCATCGGCCAGCCGTTCTGGCGCGAGGATCCCCCAGCCGGTGCGCCGTGGCGACCAGAGACCTTCCTCTCGCTGCCGGGGCAGGTCGCGGAGCTCGGCGAGGCCGGCTGGGACCTGGTCGAGATGGTGCTCGCCGACGAGGACAGCTGGGACCGGTACGTCGCCGCGCAGTGGCTGAGCACGCGGCAGTGGCTCGACGAGTTCCCGGCCGACCCCCTCTGGGCCGAGATGCGCGCGGAGCTCGACACGGCGCCGCTGGAGTACGTCACCTACCAGCGGCCCTACCTCGGCTGGGGCGTGTTCGCCCTGATGAAGCGACCGTGATGATCGTCGGGACGGGCATTGTGGTGGCCGAGCGCGAACCGGAGACGTGCCTCGAGCGCGTCCTGGTGACGCGCCTGCTCGAGCCGCACCTCGGTCCACCCGGCGTCGCGCTGGACCTCGCGGGCGGCACCGGGCCGTACGCCGTATGGCTCATCGAGCTGGGCTGGGACGTGCGCGGCCGGGCCCATGGCGCCGTGTTCGACGCGGTGCTCGGGCTCGACCCGCTGCTGCCCCCGACGCGCCGCCTCGCCCGGCTCGCGCGGCCCGGCGGCCTGCTGGCGCTCGCGGTCGCCCCCCGCGGGCCCGTCGGGGTACCCGGCTTCGACACCGTGACGGTCGCGGCCCCGCACGCCCTCGCCACCGGTCACGACGAGGAGCTGGAGGCGCTGCGGCTCGTCGACCCCGACGGCTACCGGGCCACGCTCGACCGCCTGGTCTCCACCGCCGACGACCCCGCGCTCCTGGCGACCGCGGACCACCTGCTGTGGGTGGGGCGGCGCGCTCAGCCGAGGTAGTCGACGACGGCCGCGATCGTGTCGGCGTCGCGCAGGATCCGCCGGTGGCCGAGGCCGTCCGACAGGAGCAGCTCGGCGTCCGGCCACGCCTCCGCGATCCGCTCGCCGTCCGCGGGGTCGGTCTCCTTGTCCGCGCGGTCCGCGACGACGAGCAGCGCCGGCAGGTCGTCCCGACCGGCGGCCCGCGCCGGGATGTCCAGCGTGCTCAGCTCCCGGCCCGCCAGGCGTTCCATCCGGGCGAGCAGGAGCTGGCGGGTGTCCTCGCTGAACCCGAGCGCGCGTGCGAACGCGCGCGTGTACTCCACCGGTTCCGCGGGCGGCGCGACGAGGACCAGCCGCTCGGTCGTCGTCCCGTCGAGCACGGCCAGCGCTGCCGCGGCGGCCCCGAGCGAGTGGCCGACGATCGCGTGGGCGGACCCGTGCGCCGCGGTCACCGTCCCGATCGCGTCCATCAGCTCGATGAGGCTGCTCCGCTTCGGCCCGAGCGATCCAGGCCCGGAGTCGCCGTGGCTCGGTGCGTCGTAGGAGAGGACCTGGTAGCCGGCGTCCACCAGCGGCTCCACGAAGGACGCGAGCTGGGCGCGGTGACCGCCCCAGCCGTGGACGAGGTAGACGCGCGGGCCGGTGCCCCACGTCTCGCCGACGGTCCCGTCGGGAAGCTGCCACCGCGTGCCCCCCGGGACGTGGACGCCCGGCTTGGCGTGGGTCGGCGTGCACCACATCCGCAGGGCCCCGCGGGCGACGAGCCTCGGGGCGACGCGGTCGAGCGTCCGGACGGTCACCGTCAGCGTGCGCGGCACGTTGGGCCGAACGATCGTGCTTTTCTGCGCGGCGGTCTGGGTCATCGGGAACGTCCTTCTGGGGAGCTAGGAGACGACGATCGTCTGGAGGAGGCGCTCGAACGCGTGGCGCGCCCGGTCGTCGGCCAGGGGGTCACGCAGGAGCCGCTGCGCGTGGAAGTGGGCGAGCATCAGGCCGTGCAGGTCGTAGGCGAACTGCTCGGGGCTCTCGTCGTCGCGCAGCTGGCCGTCCTTGGCGCCCGACCGGTAGATCTGCGCCAGCGAGTCGGACAGGTCCCAGTGATCCTGGACCAGCTGGTCGCGGACCGGTCCGGGCTGGTCGTCGAACTCGGTGGACGCCGAGACGAACAGGCAGCCGGCCGAGCCGTCGTTGGAGAGCTCGATCCAGCGCTCGAACAGGGTGCGGATGCGCGGGACGCCGCGCGGGGCCGCGAGCGCGGGCCGGACGACCTGCTCGACGAACCGCTCGCGCGCCTGACCGAGGCAGGCCAGCTGCAGCGCCTCCTTGGACCGGAAGTGCGCGTACAGCCCGCTCTTCGACATCCCCGTTGCGGTGGCCAGCGAGCCGATCGTGAGGCCGGCGACGCCCAGACGCCCGGCGATCTCGACCGCCTGGTCGAGCACCGCCTGCCGCGTCTCGTCGCCCTTGCTCACGGGTCCAGTTTTAGCACGATCGTGCTTTATGACACCAGCCCCGACTCGTAGGCGGCGATCACCAGCTGCACGCGGTCGCGGCAGCCGAGCTTGCGCAGGGCCTCGGAGACGTGCGACTTCACGGTCGGCTCGGCGATCCACAGCTCGGCCGCGATCTCGCCGTTGGACAGGCCGCGCGCGACCGCCAGCAGCACCTCGCGCTCGCGCGGGGTCAGCTCGTCGAGGCCGGTCACGGGGGTCTTCTGGGGCGTGCGGCTCGCGAAGTCCTCGACCAGCCGTCGGGTGACCGTCGGCCCCAGCAGCATCGAGCCGTCGGCCACGAGACGCACCGCCTCGACCAGGCGGTCGGCGGTGACGTCCTTGAGCAGGAACCCGGACGCGCCCGCGCGCAGGGCGTCGTAGACGTACTCGTCGAGGTCGAACGTGGTCAGGATCAGCACGCGCGTGCCGGGGTGGTCGGCCGTGATCCGCTCCGTCGCGGCGATGCCGTCCAGCACCGGCATGCGGATGTCGACCACGGCCACGTCCGGGTTGGTCGTCGCGACGAGGTCCAGGAGAGCCCGCCCGTCACCGACCGAGCCGACCACGTCGAGGTCCTCCGCCGCGCCGATGATCGCCGCGAACCCCTGCAGCACCACGGGCTGGTCGTCGGCGACCACCACCGTCGTCATGCGGTCACCGGCAGCGAGACGTCCAGGACGAAGGCCTTGTCGACGACGCGGGCGCTCATCGTGCCGCCGAGCGCCTCGACGCGCTCCCGCATGCCGATCAGGCCGCGACCCTCGTCGTCGGCCGAGGACGACGCGTTCGTGAGCGTGAACCCGGCGTGGTCCTTCGACTGGGCGCGCACGAGGCGTGTCGTGGCGCCCGACGCGTGCCGTCGCGCATTGGTCAGCCCCTCCTGGACCGCACGGTAGAGCACGTACCCGATCGTCGGCCCGATGTCCTCCCACGTGCCGACCACCTCGACAGGCTGGCCGGCCGCGACCKCCGCCTCCACCAGCCGGTCGACGTCGCAGGCGGTGGGCTGCGGCGTCCGGTCGTCGGTGGACTGGTCCGTGCGCTGCAGGACGACGAGCACCTGGCGGAGCTCGGTCAACGCCTCGCGGGCGTCGCTCGCGATCGCCGACAGCACATCGCGGGCGTCGTCGTTCAGGCCCGGGTGCAGGAAGGGCGCGGACTCCGCGCGCACCGCGACCAGCGAGACGTGGTGCGCGACGACGTCGTGCAGGTCGCGGGCGAGCCGCGCCCGCTCGCCGGCCAGCGACTCGACCTCGAACGCGCGCTGCTCGACGGCCTCGACCTCGACGCCCCGGGCCCAGGTGCGCCGAGCCACGCCGAACATCCACGCGCTGCCGACGACGAGGGTGACGCCGATGACGTACAGGACCAGGACGACACCGCGGTTGGCCGGCGATCCGGAGGTCACCTCGCCGATCGGCATGAGCGCCACGAGGTCAGAACCGCAGTACCAGACCKCGATGAAGAGCGCTGCCCCGTAGGGCACCAGTGCGCCGCGKATCCCGTCGAGCGCCGCCAGCACCGCCACGGCCAGGATGCCGAGCCACCAGCCCCACGCGAACCAGCCGGTGAAGACGGACGTCACGAAGGGCAGCAGCGTCAGGCCCGTCCCGAGCACCGGCCACCGACGTCCCACGAGGACGCCCGCGACGACGAACCCTGCGGTCACGAACCCGCCGACCGAGTGCAGGATCGTGAAGCTCGACGTCTCGAAGTCGTAGCCGTCGACCGACATCGGGGTCACCAGCAGGAAGCCACCCACGACGAGGGCCAGGAACACCGAGAGCCCCCAGGGGCGCCGGCCCGCCCCCTGCGCGAGCCGGAGCACCATGGGAGCCTCGGTATGACCTGCCGTCGTCATGTGTTCATCGTGTCGGATCACGCATCCCCGCGGCCTCCGTCCCGAGACTGATCTCGGAGCGGCCGTCACACTTCGCGTGAGTGATCCGTCAGGTGGAGGAGAGCGGGCTTGCGCCCCTGATACATGGAAGAGGTACGAACATGACGGACGGACTGAAGATCGTCGTGGTGCCGGTCAAGGACCTCGACGCGGGCAAGGCGTTCTACGGCGCGCTCCTGGGCGTCGAGCCGATGCAGGACGCGCCGTTCTACGTCGGCTACGAGACCGCGGGCATCCACCTCGGCCTCAACCCGCGCGGGTTCGAGCAGGGCATGACGGGGCCCACCTACTACTGGAAGGTCTCCGACCTGGCGGCGGTCAGCGACTCCCTCGTCGCGGCCGGAGGCTCGGTGCTGCAGGCGCCGACGGAGGTCGGCCCCGGGCGGACCATCTCGACGGTGGCGGACGTCGACGGGAACGTCGTCGGGCTCGTGCAGGACGCCTGACGCGCATGATGGGGGCTCCCGACGACTGAGGAGCCCCCGTCATGAGCACCGTCCTGATCACCGGCACCTCCTCGGGAATCGGCCTCGAGACCGCACTGGCCGCGGCCGCTGCCGGGTGGACCACCGTCGCGACGATGCGCGACCTGGGACGTGCGGGCCTCCTGAAGGAGCGCGCCGGTTCCCTCCCCCTGGACATCCGCGCCCTGGACGTCACGTCGTCCGACGTGGGTGCCGTGATCGACCAGGTCGTCGCCGACCACGGCTCGCTCGACGCCGTCGTCAACAACGCGGGCGTCGGACGGGTCGGGACCGTCGAGACGTTGGGTCTGCCCGCATTTCGCGACGCCATGGAGGTCAACTTCTTCGGCGTCGTCCGCGTGGTCGAGGCGGTGATGCCGCACCTGCGCGCGTCCCGTGGGCGGGTGCTCACGCTGAGCAGCGTCGGGGGCGTCGTCGGCCAGCCGTTCAACGAGGCCTACTGCGCCGCCAAGTTCGCCGTCGAGGGGTTCCTGGAGAGCCTCGCACCGGTCGCCCGCGCCCTCGGGGTGCCCGTCGTCATCGTCGAGCCCGGGGCCGTGGCCAGCGAGTTCGTCGCGAATGCGTCGGTGCCGACGTCGACCGGCGGCGTCTACGGACCCCTGCTCGACGCGTACCTCGCGCGGACCGCCGGCGCCTTCGCCAACGCCCAGACCGCGCAGGCCGTCGCCGCGTTGCTCGTCGACCTGCTGACCACCCCCGAGCCGCCCGTCCGGGTGCAGACGAGCCCGGGCGCCACCGCGTTCGCCGGGCTCAAGCTCGCCGACCTCGACGGGTCCGCGGTGCAGACGCTGACGCGCACCTGGATCGGCGAGGGCGCATGATGGTGTCTCCCCCCACCGTCGTCTCGAGGAGACCGCTGTGTCCCTGACCGTTCCTGCGCTGCTCGCGCCCTCCCCCGGCGCGAAGTTCGAGCGCGGCGCTGTCGACCGTCGCGAGCTCCGTGAGCACGACGTCCTGATCGACATCGCCTACGCCGGCATCTGCCACTCGGACATCCACCAGGCACGCGAGGAGTGGGGCTCGGCGATCTTCCCGATGGTCCCCGGGCACGAGATCGCGGGCGTCGTCTCCGCGGTCGGCTCCGGCGTCACCCGGCAGTCCGTCGGCGACCGCGTCGGCGTCGGCTGCTTCGTCGACTCCTGCCGCGAGTGCGCCCGCTGCCTGGACGGCGAGGAGCAGTTCTGCGAGCGCGGCAACGTGGCCACCTACAACGGCCGCCAGTACAGCGGCGAGCCCACCTACGGCGGGTACTCGACGCAGATCGTCGTCGACGAGAACTACGTCCTGAGCATCCCGGCCGAGATTGCCCTCGACGTCGCCGCGCCCCTGCTGTGCGCCGGGATCACGCTCTACTCGCCGCTCAAGAACTGGGGCGCGGGGCCGGGCAAGAAGGTCGCGATCGTCGGCCTGGGCGGGCTCGGGCACATGGGCGTCCAGCTGGCGCACGCGCTCGGCGCCGAGGTCACCGTGCTCAGCCAGTCGCTGTCGAAGGAGGAGGACGGCCGTCGGCTGGGCGCCGACCACTTCTACGCGACGAGCGACCCGGCGACGTTCTCGTCGCTGCGCGGGACCTTCGACCTGATCATCAACACCGTCTCGGCCGACATCGACCTGGACGCCTACCTCCGCCTGCTCGCGTTCGAGGGGTCGCTGGTGTTCGTCGGCCTCCCCGAGAACGCGCTGTCGTTCCGCGTCTTCTCGCTCACCGGCGGCCGTCGGTCGATCTCCGGGTCGAACATCGGCGGCATCCGCCAGACGCAGGAGATGCTCGACTTCTGCGCGAAGCACGGGATCGCCTCGGTCGTCGAGACCATCACCGCCGACGAGGTCGACGCGGCCTACGACCGCGTCGTCGCGAGCGACGTCCGCTACCGCTTCGTCATCGACACGTCGACGATCCCCGCCGACTGACCGGCCCCCGCTCCTCGATCGACTCCGTCTGGCACCTCCGCCTCTGGTGCTCGGCGTGGTGCGCCTGCGGTCGTCGTCGCGGGACCGTGAGCCTGCCCTCGTCGACGTCTGACCGTACGGTGGCTGGCGTGGACCCCATCCAGCGCGTCGCACCGCCGCTGTCCGGGCGGGTGATCCTCACCCAGGAGTGGCAGAGGGTGAGCATCCTGCACTGGCGTGTTCCTGCCTCGTCGGTGTCGGCGTTCTGCCCGCCCGGGACGCGTCCCGACGAGCACGACGGCTCGTCGTGGGTCGGCCTGGTCGCGTTCTGGATGGCCAGGTTCCGCGTGGTGCCCGGGCCCGCGCTGCCCTACATCGGCGACTTCCCCGAGATCAACGTCCGGCTCTACACGGTCGACGACGACGGTCGTCGGGGCGTGCTGTTCCGGTCGCTCGAGGCGTCGCGCGCCCTGACCGTGCTGGGCGCGCGGACCGTCATGAACGTGCCGTACCAGTGGGCGCGGATGTCGCTGCGGCGCACCGACGACCTGCTCGACTACCGCTCCACGCGCCTGACCGGCTCGCGTCCGTCGTCGCGGATCGTGGTCCGCCCCTCCTCCACGCCGGTCCTCGACGACCCGCTCGCCGACTTCCTCACGGCCCGCTGGGGGATGCACACCGTGATCGGCGGACGGACGCGGTTCGTGCCGAACGAGCACGAGCCGTGGCCGCTGCGCCGGGCGTCCGTGGTGTCCCTGGACGACGAGCTCGTCGCGGCCGCGGGTGTCCCGATCTCCGGCGCACCGGAGTCGGTGCTCTACTCGCCGGGCGTGCACGCGCGCTTCGCGGTGCCGCACCGGCCGGTGGCCTGACCGCCGAAACCCTCGCACGGACCGTCCTGCGTCCGGCAAGGTGAGGCCCGTGATCCGACGCCTCGGCCTGCGGACCTCTCCCGAGGGGCACCGCGTCACCACCTTCGAGCTGTTCTTCGACCTCGTCTACGTCTATGCGTTCACGCAGGTCAGCCACCTGATGGCCGAGTCGCACGATGCGCTCGGCGTGCTCCAGGCGATGATCGTGCTGGGGCTGCTCTGGTGGACGTGGTGCTCGTACAGCTGGCTGGCCAACCAGTCGCCCGCGGACCAGGGCGTCCTGCGCATCGGGATGTCGGTCGCGATGGCCGCGATCTTCGTCGCGACCCTGGCCATCCCCGAGGCCTTCGAGGACCTGCCGGGCGGCCTGGACGGGCCGCTCGTGCTCGTCGTCGCCTACGGGCTCGTGCGCGTGGTCCACATGTCGCTCTACCTCGTCGCGGCCGGCGACGACCGGGGCCTGCGCCGGCAGGTCGTCCGCACCCAGCTGGTCGCGATGCTGCCGGCGTTCGCCCTGCTGGTGGTCGGCGCCCTCGTCGGGGAGCCCGCACAGACCTGGATCTGGCTCGGCGCGATCCTCTGGGACCTCGGCCTCACGCTGATGACGGGCATCGGCGGTGACTGGCGGCTGCACTCCCCGTCGCACTGGGCCGAGCGGTACGGGCTCGTCGTCATCCTGGCGCTCGGGGAGTCTGTCGTCGCCATCGGCATCGGGGCCTCGCACGAGCCGATCAGCGTCCCGATCATCGCCGGCGCGGTCCTGTGCATCGCGCTCGCGCTCGTCCTGTGGTGGGTCTACTTCCTGGGCAGCGCCGACCACGCCGAGCACGCGCTCGCCCGCAGGGAGGGCGTCGCCCGGGCCGAGTACGCGACGCTCGCGTACACCTACCTGCACTTCGTCCTCATCGCCGGCGTGGTCGTGGCCTCGCTCGGCGTGGAGGAGGCGATGGCGGAGGTCGGGTCGTCGGAACCGTTCGGCCTGTTCGGCGCCGTGCTGCTCGGTGGGGGCGTCGCGGCGTACGTCGTCGGGACCGCCGTGCTCCTGCGTTCCAGCGGTCACCGGTGGCCGTGGGTCCGGCTGGTCGGCGCCCTCGCGCTGGTCGCGGTCGTGCCGCTGCTGGCGTCCTGGCCGGCGCTCCCGGGCCTGGCCCTGGTGGTGGTCATCGCCTACGCGTGCGCCTTCGCAGAGGTCCGCCGAGGTGCGCGGCTGGCCGCAGCTCGCGCCTGAACGACGCCGGCCCCACGACCGGAGTCGTGGGGCCGTCGGTTCCTGCGGAGGTCAGGCCTCCGAGGGGGCGTCCTGGACCGGCGCGTCGCCGGCGAGGATCAGGTACAGGTCCCGGCGCGAGCGCTCGAGGACCGCGAGCGCGGCCGTGGCCTGCTCGTCGGTGCCCGTGCGGACGACCTGGTGGGCCGCCGCGGCGAGCGCCTCGAGGGCAGCGCGCAGGTTGCGACCCGGCGAGGTGGGCCGGCTGGCGGCGTCCTCGAAGGGGCTGCCGAGCTGCTCGGCGTTCTCGGTGACGTACGCGGTGCCGGCCTCGGTGAGGCTGGCGAGCTTGCGACCGGACTCGGCGGTGATGACCACCAGGCCCTCGTCCTCGAGCAGGCTCAGCGCCGGGTAGATGGCGCCCGGGCTCGGTCGCCACTGGCCGCCGGACCGCTCGCCGATCTCCTGGATCAGCTGGTAGCCGTGCATCGGCTGCTGCTTCAGGAGCAGCAGGACGGCGGCTCGGATGTCGCCGCGTCCGGCACGCCGACCGGGTCCGCGGCCGCCGAAGCCGGGGCCGCCTCCGAAGCCGGGTCCGCCGAAGCCGCGGGGGCCCCGGGGGCCGCCGCCGTGCTCGCCGCGGGGGTAGAAGGCACCGCGGCGCGGGTCGAAGCCCTCGCCGTACGGAGCGCTCGGGAAGTCGCCGCGGCGCTGACGGCCGCGAGGATCAGACGTCTCATCGTGTGTGTGGTGTCGCATGAGTGGTTCTCCTTGAAGGTTCGGTGCCCGGGCCTGTACGGCCTGGGGGCGTCGCCGGCTGGCGCGGGATCGCGTCGGGCTCTGCGGCGTCCGGGAGGTGTTGCTCTCCACCGGATGTCGCTAACGATATATCGTTGATAGGACTTTGACAAGTCCTATCGATACATCGGCTCAGGTTGTCGATTTTCGCGATCCTCGCGCGTCATCCCCCCGACGGGGCACAGTAAGGGGGCCCCGACGAGACCCGAGGAGACCAGCGATGAGCGCGACGTGGATGGTGCTGCTGTACGGCGACGAGGGGTTCTGGGAGTCGGCGTCGCAGGAGGTCAAGGACCGGATCATGGGCGAGCACCAGGCCTACGCGCAGGCGTGCGCCGAGCAGGGCTTCAAGATGATCGGCGGCGAGGAGCTCGACTTCTCGTCCAAGGCCGTGAACGTCCGCCGCAGCGAGGGCGGTCCCGTCGAGGTCACCGACGGCCCGTTCAGCGAGACGGCCGAGTACCTCGGCGGCTACTACGTCTTCGAGACCGACGACCCCCACGGCCTCGCGAGGCTGACCGGCGAGATGCTGGTGACCGACGGCGGCCGGGGCGGCGCCGAGCTGCGGCCGGTCATCCTGCACCCGTGACCCGGTACCTCGTCCTGATGTACCAGGACGAACGCATCTGGGCGTCGGCCGACGAGGCGCTGATCGCCCAGTACTACAGCGAGCACGACGCGTACTCGACCCGGGCGGGCGAGTTCGGAGTCACGATCGAGGGCGGCGAGGCGCTGCGGTCGGTGTCGACGGCGACGACGATCCGGCGTGCCGGTGAGGACGCGACGGTCTGGGAGGGCCCGTTCGCGGAGACCGCTGAGCAGCTGGGCGGCTACTACCTCGTCGACGCACCCTCGGTGAGCGCCGCGATCGACCACGCCCGACTCCTGCCCGAGTACACGATCGAGGTCCGCGAGATCGCACAGATGTGATGTCGATCCGTCCCGGCCCCGACCGTCATCCGGTCATCACCGTCCCCCCGGAAAGGGAACCGACATGACCGAGTACATGGTGCTGCTGCACCGGTCCGAGGAGCGCGACGCCGCCCTGACCCCGTCGGAGTTCGCTCAGGCCCGGGCCGCGCACGACGCGTTCCAGACCTTCTGCGCCGACAACGGCTGGCCCATCAGCAGCGGCGCGCCGCTCGCCTCGGCCGCCCGGGCGCGCGTCCTGCGCCCGGACGGCCGGGGCGGGCTCGCCGTCACCGACGGCCCCTACAGCGAGACCGCCGAGCAGGTCGGCGGCTACTACATGGTCGACGCGCCCTCGCTCGACGCCCTGTCCGACGTCGCCGGCAGGCTCGTCCTCAACGGAGAGCACGTCGAGATCCGCGCGACCGACCGCGAGTCGTTCCAGTGAAGTTCGTCGTGCTGGCCTTCGGCTCGTCGCTGCCGTCCGGCGTCACGCTCGCACCCCCGGACACCGGCACACTGGTCGTCGACAGCGCCGTGCACCCCTCGGGTTTCGACGGGGTCGCCGCGGAGCTCTCCGGGTTCGCGCTGGTCGACGCCGCGTCGCTCGACGAGGTGCTCGACACGCTCCCGTCCGAAGGAACCTACGAGGTGCGGCCCGCGGAGGTCACGTGACGGAACCGCTCTTCGATGAGCTCGCCGACCCGTCGGCCGCACCGCCCGACGTGTCGACGGGTCCGGCCACGGACTCGGCAGATCCGTCCTCGCCCTCCCCCGAGGAGCGTGAGGCCGCCGCCGTCGCCCTCGCCGCCGCGTGGCAGACGTCCTGGTCGCGCCTGATCGGGCTGCTGATCGGCCAGTACGCGCGGCCGGACCTGGCCGAGGACGCCGTCTCGGACGCGTTCGAGGCCGCCGCCCGGCACTGGCCCGTGGACGGCGTGCCGACGAACACCGGCGCCTGGCTGCTCACCGCAGCGCGCCGTCGCGTCCTCGACCGACTCCGTTCCGAGGCGGTCCATCGCCGGAAGGAACCCTTGATGGTGGTCGACGACGAGATGCGCGCCGCCGCCGCGGCCGTCGTCGACCCCGGGGCACACCTCGCCGACGAGCAGCTCCGGCTGATCTTCGCCTGCTGCCACCCCGCGATCGCGCCCGACGACCGCGTCGCCCTGACGCTGCGCTTCGTCGTCGGCCTGACCACGACCGAGATCGCCCGGCTCCTGCTCGTCCAGGAGACCGCCATGGCCGCCCGGCTGACCCGCGCCAAGAAGCGGCTCGCCTCCTCGGGCATCCCCTTCGCGACCCCTCCCGCGGCCCGCCTCGACGAGCGCCTCGATGTCGTCGCGACCGTCGTCTACCTCGCCTTCACCTCGGGCTACCACCCGGGCGTGGGCTCCGTCCCGCTACGCGTCGACCTCGGCGACGAGGCGATCCGCCTCCTGCGCGTCCTCGACTCCCTGCTGCCCGCCCGCCCGGTCGTCCGCGCGCTCCTGGCCCTCCTGCTCCTGCAGCACTCCCGTCGCGACACCCGGCTCGCCCCCGACGGCACCCTGGTCCTGCTGCCCGACCAGGACCGCTCCCGCTGGCACCGCGACGAGATCGCCGAGGGCATCACGCTCCTCGAGTCCCTCCCCCCGACCCTCCCGACCGCCGGCACCCCCCGCCCCCGGACCGCCGCACCCTCATCTGCGGGCGGGCAGTCATTGACGAGCGGGCCGTCATTGACGAGCGGGCCGTCGGTGGGCGGGCCCCCGTCCGGGAGCGGGCGGTCGCCGGCTGGCGCGTCCTCGTCCGGGGCCGATCCGTCGTCCGTCGACGCACCCGCCGACTCGTTGACCACCTCGACCGCCTTGACCGACTCGACCGCCTCGGTCGTCTCACGCCTCGCCGAGGAGTACCGGCTCCAGGCGCTCATCGCCGCCGAGCACGCCACCGCCCCGACCGCCGCCGACACCCGCTGGGACGTCATCGCCGGCCTCTACCTCCAGCTCGAACGACTCACGGGCTCCCCGGTCGTCCGCCTGGCCCGCGCGGTCGCGGTCGCGGAGGCCTCGGGCCCGTCCGCAGGTCTGCTGCTCCTGGACGGACTGGAGGAGCAGCTCCCCCGACACCACCGCGTCCCGGCGGTCCGAGCCGAGCTCCTGGTCCGCGCCGGCAACCCGGCCGCCGCGGCGACGGCCTACCGCGAAGCCCTCACCCTGGTCACCAACCCCACAGAACGCACCCACCTGGAGTCCCGCCTAGCCGCCCTGGACTCCCCACCGGGCTCCTGACGCCTGCGCCCCATCTCGCAGACGAACGAGGCAGTTCCTCCCGAACGCGGCAGTTGCTAGTGCCGCGTTGGTGTGGAACTGCCGCGTTCGTCGGCGGGGCTGACCCGTCCCCAACCCCGGCCGCTCGACGACGCACCGACCGCTGCCCTTGGGCGCCCAGGGGTCAGTGACCATCGCCTCCATGCCTGTGCGCCCCGGATCCCCGCTCGAACGTGCCTCGATCAAGAGTCCGCCGATACTCCTCGCACGCGACCACGCGCCGGAGCAGCTCGCGCGCGGGATCGCTGACGGACGCCTCATGCGAATCGGCCGCGGCGTGTACGTGCGTGCAGCGGGAACTGCGGGCGCTGAGGCCCTGGCTCTCGCCAGGATCCTGGGAGTTCAGGCGAGGATGACGTCCGAGCACTGCTTCAGCCACGCGTCGTCGGCTGTGCTCCACCGGCTTCCGCAATGGCAGGTGCCGACGCTCACCCACGTGTACCAGGCGTCCGCACCCAGCTCTCGACGAGATCAGCAGATCGTCCGGCACCACCCGATGCCGCCGGAGGGGGACATCACTGTTGCTCACGGGATACCGGTGACCTCGCTGGCTCGAACGGCGTGGGACTGCGCGGTGACGATGCGACCGGTCGCGGGTCTCGTCCTTCTCGACGGCGCCCTGCGGGCCGGTCTGTCGCGCGACGAGCTCGTGCTGCGCGCCGGGTCGGCAACCGGAACGCGAGGCTCTGCACGCGCTCGGGCCCTGATCGAGCTCGCAGATCCTGGGCCCGAGTCACCAGGCGAGAGCACGTGCCGTTTCGCTCTGCTGCGAGACGGGTTCCCGGCGCCGGTGACCCAGCTGGAGGTGCGCACTCGGCTCGGCACCTTCTGGGCTGACATGGGTTGGCCGGAGTGGCGATTGCTCGTCGAGTACGACGGACGGAGCAAGTACGGGAGCTCGGACGCCGACTTCGTCCTGCGCGAGAAGCGCCGTCACGATGCGATCGTCGAAGCGGATTGGCGGTGCATTCACGTCACGCGCGAGGACCTCCGCACGGCAGGCGATCTCGCTCGGCGCCTGCTGCCGCACCTCCCCGAAGAGGCCGCCGGCGCGATCCGCCGGCGCAGGGTCCTGTCCGGGTGACGACCGCGGCAGTTTGTCTCCAACGCGGCAGTAGCTAGTGCCGCGTTGGCGACATAGTGCCGCGTTCGCGGCTAGGCCGGGGTCGGCCCTGGGCTGACCGGCGCCGGTCAGCCCAGGGCCAGCAGGAGGATCAAGGTCAGGTTGAGGGCTACCACCAGGGCGACGACCAGCAGGAGGGTCGCGTGGAGGCGTGGGCCGTTGCGGTAGCGGCCCATCACGGACGCCGAGCGGGTCAGGCGGACCAGGGGGATGACCGCGAAGGGGATGCCGAACGAGAGGATCACCTGCGAGATCACCAGGGTCCAGGTGGGGTCGGCACCGATGGCCAGCAGGACCAGCGCCGGGATGAGCGTCACGGCTCGGCGCACGATCAGCGGCACGCGACGGTGCAGCAGGCCCTCCATGATCGTCGCTCCGGCGTAGGCGCCGACGGACGTCGAGGCGAGGCCCGAGGCCAGGAGGCCGATCGCGAACGCGATGCCGATGCCGATACCCAGCGCGGCGACGATCGCGTCGTAGGCGCCGGGGATCGAGTCGGTTCCGGAGACGCCGCGCAGCGCGGCCGCGGCAAGGAGGAGCAGGCCGATGTTGACGATGCCCGCGATGGCGAGCGCGGTGCCGACGTCCCAGCGCGTCGCGCGCAGGATCCGGGGGACGTCGGAACGGGCGCCGTGGCGGTCGCGGGCGAGGGCCGAGTGGACGTAGATGGCGTGCGGCATGACGGTCGCGCCGAGCATCGACGCCGCGAGCAGCACCGAGCCGGGACCGTCGAACCGCGGGACCAGCCCGGAGAGCACGCCGCGCGCGTCGGGCGGGACGACGAACAGGCCGGCCAGGAACCCGACGGAGATGATCGCGAGCAGGCCGACGATCACCAGCTCGAACCGTGACTGCCCGTACCTGTTCTGCGTGAGCAGCAGGAGCAGCGAGACGACGCCGACGATCAGCCCGCCCAGCGGCAGCGGCACCCCGAACAGCAGGTTCAGGGCGATGGCGCCGCCGACGACCTCGGCGATGTCGGTGGCCGCGGCGACGAGCTCAGCCTGGGCCCAGAAGGCGAGCCGCGGACCTCGTCGCAACCGCTGGCCGAGCAGACCCGGGAGCGACTGCCCGGTGACGAGCCCCAGCTTCGCGGACTGGTACTGGACCAGCACGGCCATGGCGTTGGCGACGACGAGCACCCACAGCAACAGGTAGCCGTAGCGCGCGCCCGCCGTCAGGTTGGCGGCGACGTTGCCGGGGTCGACGTACGCGATCGCCGCGACGAAGGCGGGTCCGAGCAGGAACGCGAACCGGCGCCGGGACGCCGCGGCGGGGGCCTGGTCGACATCGACCTCGGCGCTGCTGCGCATCTGCTCTCCTAGAAGTTCGGTGAACCGAACTTATGCTACCGGACGTACGGATCCGACGGAGCCGACGTGCACCGATCGCCAGCGAGAACCGCCGCGACGCGCGCGAACCTTCGCACCCGCGCGGTGGCCGTGGTCCGAGGGCGCTGACGCTGGAAAGGCCGCAACGTCCGCGCTCATGAGGGTCATAGGCCACACGAACGCGGACGTTGCGGAGGAAAGGGCGAGAGAGCTGAGGCGCCGGGCGCGAGGGGCAGGGCGTGCGGCGGGAGGTGAGGGGCGGGGCGCGAGGGGCAGGGCGCGAGGGCAGGAGGTGAGGGGCGGGGCGCGAGGGGCGGGGCGCGAGGGCAGGAGGTAAAGGGCGGAGGTGAGGGGCGGGATGCGGGGCGGGAGGGGCGGGGAGAGCGCAGGTGAGGACTGAGCGTCTGCGGGGCGCTCGGCGGCGAAAAGGGGTCGACCTGCACGGCCCTGGGCGGGAGGGTGGGCGACATGACGACGTGGTCGATCCGCGAGATCCCGCACCTGGAGAGCACGAGCGACCCGGAGGCGTGGTTGCTGCACGGGCTGGTCCGGGTGCAGAACGCGACGCTCCTGGACAGCTGGGGCACCCGCGACTTCGAGCGGGCGGCGCACGAGATCCTCGGCGCGCTGCACGACCAGGCGTACGTCCGCAAGGTGCGGCTGGTGGCCGTGCGCGAGGGCGGGGACGCCAGCCCGGACGACGCCCTCGGCTACGCCGCCGTGAACATGCCGCTGACGGACAACACCCACACGGCGATCGTCGAGATCGGCGTCGACCCGCAGCAGCGGCGCCGGGGCATCGGCTCCGCCCTGTACGAGGCCGCACTCCGGGTCGCGACGGACGCGGGCCGCACCACGTTCCAGGCGTCGACCGACCAGCGCTCCGAGCCGGAGCCTGGCCCGGACACGCTCGCGCCGGCGACGGGCGAGGGCCGCGTGCTCGCCACCGCCGAGCCCACCCGCTTCCTGACGAAGCGGGGGTTCGAGCTCGGGCAGGTGGCCCGCTTCTCGGTGTTCGACCTCCCCTTCGAGCCCGACCACGTCGAGCGCCTACGACGAGACGCCGCGGAGCACGCCGGACCCGACTACCGGCTCGTGTCGTGGGCGCACCACTGCCCCGAAGAGTGGCTCGACGGCTACGCGTACCTGGCCTCGCGGATGAGCACGGACACGCCGCTGGGCGAGCTCGAGCTCGACGCGGAGGTCTGGGACGGCGCCCGGATCCGCTCCACCGAGAAGCAGCTCGCGGAGCGCGGCCTGGGGCTCCTGGTGATGGCCGTGGAGCACGTCCCGACGCACACGCTCGCGGCGTTCACCGAGCTCATGACGGTGCCCGACAAGCCGGAGTTCGTCTACCAGAACGACACGCTCGTGCTCAAGGAGCACCGCGGTCACCGGCTCGGGATGCTGGTCAAGGCGGCGAACCTGCAGCGGCTCGCGTCCGAGCTCCCCGCCGTGCGACGCGTCGGCACCTGGAACGCCGAGGAGAACTCCTACATGCTCGCCATCAACGTCGGGCTCGGCTTCCGCCCGGCCGGCGGGTCGGGCGAGTGGCAGCTCAAGCTCTAGTCGCGACGAGGCGAGGTGCGGCCCCGCGCGCTCAGGCGGGCGTCGCGACGAGGTTCGCGCGGTACTGCTGTGGGCTGACCTGGTGCTCACGCTTGAACGCGGTGGAGAAGGCGAACGGCGTGCCGTACCCGACCTGCCGCGCGACGGACGCGACGGTCGCGGAGGGCTCCTCGAGCAGGTCGGCGGCGAGCGACATCCGCCAACCGGTCAGGTAGGACATGGGCGGCTCGCCGACGAGGGCCGTGAACCGCCGGGCGAACGCGGCGCGGGACAGCCCGGTCGTCGCGCCGAGGCCTTCGACGGTCCACGGCTGGGCGGGCTGCTCCTGCATCAGGAGCAGTGCCTTCCCGACGACCGGGTCGGCCGATGCTCGGTACCAGCCGGCGGCGTCGGCATCGGCGTCGGCCGTGGACGCGAACCACCACCGCAGCACCGCGATGAGGACGAGGTCGAGCATGCGGTCCAGGACGGCGACCTGCCCGGGCTCGTCGCGGGAGATCTGGGCGGCCAGGTAGTCGATCAGGGCACCGGGCACGTGCTCCCGGGGCGCGACGACGATCGCCGGAAGCCCGGTCAGCACGCGCTTGCCGACCATCGTCTGCGACTCGTAGGCGCCGGTCAGGATGAGCGTGCTGCCGTCGGGCGAGTTGCCCCAGGTGCGGACGCCGAGCTCGGTCATCGGCGGGGCGTCGGACCCCAACCAGACGCAGACCTGGCCCGGGTCGATGCGGACCTGGGCCTCGGTGGAGGGGTCGTCGGCGATCGTGTAGTCCTGCGTCCCCCGCAGCACCGCGACGTCACCGGCCCGCAGCAGGACCGGGTCGCCGTCCGTCGGGATCAGGTACGCATGACCGCGCACGAGGGCCAGGACGGTGAGCGGCGACCGGTCCTCGGCGCGCAGGGCCCAGGGCGGTTCGAGCGAGCAGCGCAGCACGAAGGCACCGCGGGCGGACGGCCCGGCGAGCACGGACGAGAGCGGGTCCATCCACCCAGCGTAGACGATCACGTATGACAACGCGCTCCTCAACCATTCAGACGCTCACCGAACAGGGCTCAGATGGACGCATGACAACCTTCATCGCGGGCGGCACCGGCAAGACCGGCAGCCGCGTCGCAGCTCGTCTGGAAGCCCGTGGACTCGACGTCCGACGCGGCTCACGGAACGGCACCCCGCCGTTCGACTGGGACCGACCCGACACGTGGGAGGCCGCCCTCGACGGCGTCGACCGGGCGTACATCGCCTACGCACCGGACGTCGCCGTCCCCACCGCGCCCGACCACCTGGCGGCGTTCGGCAAGCACGCGAGCCACCTCGACGCGATCACGCTCCTCTCCGGCCGTGGCGAGCCGCAGGCGCAGGAGGCCGAGGACGCGCTCCTCGAGGCGGCCCCGCAGACCACCGTCCTGCGCGCCAGCTGGTTCGCGCAGAACTTCTCGGAGGGACTGTTCCTCGAGGCGGTGCGCCACGGCGTCCTCGCACTCCCCGTCGGCGACACCCCGGAGCCCTTCCTCGACGTCGACGACCTCGCGGACGCGGCGGTCGCGACCCTCGTCGACACCCGTCATGCCGGCGAGGTCTACGAGCTGACCGGACCTCGCCTGCTGTCGTTCGCCGACGCCGTGCGGGAGATCGCCGACGCCGCCGGGCGGGAGATCGCGTTCCGGAGCATCGCGCCCGAGGACTTCCGGCCCGAGGGGATGCCGCCGGACGACCTCGACCTGGTCCTCACGCTCTTCCGTGAGCTGTTCGACGGCCACAACGCGCACCTCAGCACGGGCGTCCACGACGTGCTGGGCCGCGAGCCGCGTGACTTCACGGCGTTCGCGCGGGCCAACGCGGACGTGTGGCGATGAAGCTCGCAGCAGCCGTCGGGTCCGCGGTGAGCGGCGGCATCCTCCTCGCGTTCTCCACGTTCGTGATGCCCGCGCTCAACCGGCTCGGCCCGGAGAGGGCCACGGTCGCGATGAGCTCGATCAACGTGACGGCGCAGCGGCCCCCGCTGATGATCGTGCTGTTCGGTACGGCCGTCCTGACGGTCGCGACCGGCATCGCCGGCGTCAGGCAGCGCGACGGGCTGCTGGTCGTCGGCTCGGCTCTGTTCCTGGTCGGCGTGATCGGGACGACGGCCGGCATCAACGTGCCCCTCAACGACGCGCTCGCCCAGGGCACGGCGACCTGGGTGGACTTCTACCGGTCCTGGATGGTCGCCAACCACGTCCGGTCGCTGGCCGGCATCGCGGCCGCGGTCCTCATCGGGACGGCAGCGATCAAGGCGTCCTGACGGACCGCGGCATCGACGCAGCCCACCAGTGGTCCCACCGGTCGCGGACCTCGGCGAAGGTGCCCTCGTCGAGACCGTACGTGGACAGGATGGCGCCGACGGTGCCGTGCGGCGGGGCGGCCGCCGCGGGCGTCTCCATGATGACGAAGTAGATCGCGCTGATCCCGTGCAGCCGCAGCCCGAACTGCATGGGCGTCATGTAGTCCACGGTGCCGCCGAGCAGGGTGCCGTCGGGGCGGCGGGCCTGCACGTGACCGCCGACGGGGACGCTGCGGATGTCGGCGATGCCGGCGTGGTCGAGGAGCCGGTCGCCCGGGCCGCCCGCGTCCAGGCCGAACACCGACAGCGTCCGTCGCTCCTCGCCGGGATGGACGGTGACGGCGAAGGCGAGCTGGTGCACGAACGCGATCCAGCCCTCGTCGACCTCGTCGCGGATCCCGTCGTACGACGACGTCCCCTGGTGGCTGCGGCGCGTGACCGACAGGCGCGTGTGGCCCGGCAGGGACACGGTCGACCGGGCGGTGAGCACGTCGTGGTGCGGCCAGGTCAGCGTGTGGATGGTGGCCTCGCCGACGACGTCGTGCGCCTCGACCGGCTCGGCGTCGAACATCGAGGCGATCTCGGCGTCGAGCCCCTCGTAGTCCCAGCCGAACCAGCGGTGCACGAGCCTCGGCTCGCGCAGGTACGGCCACAACGTCGCGAGCGGCACGGGGATGTCGACCGACACGACCTCACGGTTCTCCAGCGTCATCGCTGCTCACCTCGCCCTCTTCCCACCGACGGTAGCCCGGGGCGTCAGGAGGGGAAAGCCGGGGACGCTCGTCGACGAGGACTTCTCCACGACGATCACCAACGGCTCGTCGTGACCGATGTCCGCCTCGACCTTGCGGAGCCTCCCGTCCCGGTCGACGAGGTCAGAGCGGGAGGACGGCCAGCGCGTCCGGCTCGACGCCCAGCTCGACCACGTCGCCGGGGACCCAGCGACCGCCGACAGGACCGAGCGCCGTCACCGCGCCGATGCCGTCGACCTCGACGCGGACCTCCGAGCGGCCCCGGCGGGAGGCGACGCCCGTGACCGTGCCCTTGGCAACGCCGGACCGCCCGACGACGAACGCGCCCTCGGCGAGCGCGATCGTCGAGTCGTCCCGGAGCCGGGCGCCGAGTGCCTCGCGCAGCGGGGCGGCCGCGTCCGCGGACGCGGGGACGAACGCCTCGTACCCGAGGAACGAGGCGACCTCGCGAGAGGCGGGTTCCCGCCACAGCACGGCCGGCTCGGCGACCTGCAGCAGGCGCCCGGCTGCCATCACGCCGACGCGGTCGGCGACGGCGAAGGCCTCGTCGTGGTCGTGCGTGACGAACAGGGCGGTCGTGCCGGTCGCGACGAGGGCCGCGCGCAGGTCGACGGCGAGCCGCTCGCGCAGCGTCCGGTCGAGGGCGGACAGCGGCTCGTCGAGGAGCAGCAGCCGCGGCTGCGGGGCGAGCGCCCGGGCGAGGGCGACGCGCTGGCGCTCACCGCCGGACAGGGTCTCGACGGACCGCGACCCGTACTCCGAGAGCCCGACGAGCTCCAGCAGGCCCGCGACCGACGACCCCCGCGGCAGGCCGTACGCGACGTTGCCGGCCACGTCCCGGTGCGCGAAGAGCTGGCCGTCCTGGAACATCAGGCCGAACCCGCGCCGGTGCACGGGCACCCCCGCCAGGGACGACCCGTCCCAGGAGACCGACCCGGAGGCCAACGGCTCGAGACCCGCGACCGCGCGCAGCAGCGACGACTTGCCGCAGCCGGACGGACCGAGCAGCGCGACGACCTCGCCGGCGTGCACCGCCAGCGAGACGTGGTCCACCGCAGTCGCCGGTCCGTACCGGACCACCACGTCGTCGATGTGCAGCGTCACCAGTCGCCTCCCGCCCCGGCCGTCCGCAGCTTCTCGCAGGTCGCGACGATGAGCGTGGTCAGCACTGCCAGCACCACCGACGCCGCGAGCGCCATGCCGTAGTTGTCGGGCCCGGGCCGGCCGATGAGCCGGAAGATCACCACGGGCAGGGTCGGCCGGTCGGGTCGGGCCAGGAACGACGTCGCGCCGAACTCCCCCAGCGACGCCGCGAACGCGAACCCGACGGCCAGCCCCAGCGACCGCAGGGCCAGCGAGAGGTCCACGGTGCGCAGCACCCGGAACGGCGAGGCGCCGAGCGTCGCGGCGGCCTCGCGCAGCCGCGGGTCGATCGCGCGCAGCACCGGCAGCACCGTGCGGACCACGAGCGGCACCGCGACGACGGCCTGCGCGATCGGCACGAGCAGCGGGCTCGTGCGCAGGTCCACGGGCAGCCCGAACGGGTGGTGCATCGACAGCAGGAACCCGAACCCGACGGTCACCGCGGACACCCCGAGCGGGAGCATGAAGAGCGCGTCCAGCCCGACGACGGCGCGTCGCGCGGCGGCGCGTCGGGGTCGTCGCGACACGACGAGGGCCACGAGCCCGCCGACCACGAGCGCGATCGTCGTCGCGTCGACCGCGATCCGCAGCGAGTTCAGCGCGGCCTGCCACACGGTCACGGTCAGCGACCCGCCCGTCGTTCCGAGGGCGGTGTAGTTGTCCAGCGACCAGCCGCGCGGGGTGTGCAGCGACCGGACGACGAGGTTGACCAGCGGCGTCGCGATGAGAAGGACGACGACCGCCGTGACCGCCGCGGCCGCGAGCGACAGCCCGTGCCCGTCACCCGGCGGCATGCCGGCGGGCCGGCGCAACGACAGGGCACGTGCCGGCTCCGACGAGAGGGCCAGCGCGCGCTCTCGTCGCGACCTCGCCCGTCCGGCCACCACGAGCACGCCCGCGACGACGACGAGCTGCACGACGGACAGGACGGCGGCGGCGCGCAGGTCGAGGAACTGCGTGGTCTGGATCCAGATCTCGGTCTCGATGGTGCCGAACTGGAGACCGCCCAGGATGAGCACGGTGCCGAACGCGGTGGCGCAGAACAGGAACGCGAGCGAGGCGGCGGAGGCGATCGCGGGCGTCAGGGCCGGGAGCGTGACCGTCCGGAACGCCTTCCACGGGGAGGCGCCGAGCGCGCGGGCGGCCTGCTCGGCGCGCGGGTCGAGTCGCTCCCACAGCCCGCCGACCGCCCGCACGACGACCGCGTAGTTGAAGAACACGAGGGCCGCGACGATGGCCGCGAACGTGCCGTCGAGCTGCAGGAACCCGAGCGGTCCCCCGTCCACGAGCAGCGACCGGAACGCGACGCCGACCACGACCGTCGGCAGGACGAAGGGCACGGTGACGAGCGCCCGGACCACCGCCCGCCCGCGGAACGAGTGTCGGTAGAGCACGTACGCGCCGGGCACCCCGAGGAGCACGGAGATGATCGTCGCCAACGTGGCCTGCGCGACGGTCAGCCCGATGATCCGCCAGGTCCGCTCGCGGGAGAACACCTCGGCGAACCCGGACAGGTCCAGGTGCCCGTCGACCACGAACCCCTTGCCGATCATCACGGCGACCGGCCAGGCGAAGAAGACGCCGAGGAACAGCAGCGGGACGACGACGGCCACCGTCCAGAAGGCGACGACGCGCGCCCGTCCCGACGACCGCGGCGCGTGGGCCGGGGTCGCGGGACGGGCGAGCGTCGTCGTCGTCACTGGATCAGCCGATCACCGTGGCGGACCACTGCTCGAGCCACGCCTCACGGTTGGCGGTGATGTCGGCGGGGGAGACCTCGAAGGGCTCCGTCGCGAGCGGCGCCCACGACGCCCACTCGGCGGGCAGGTCGACCGACGAGCTCACCGGGTACATGTACATCGACCCGGGGATGTCGGCCTGGACCTGGTCGGAGAGCAGGAAGTCCAACAGCTTCTCGGCGCCGGTCGGGTTGGCGGCGCCCGTCAGGACGCCCGCGTACTCGACCTGCCGGAAGCACGTGTCGAGCAGCGCGCCGGTGGTCGGCTCGGTGCCGCCCTCGGGCACGGTGAACGGCGGCGACGACGAGTACGACAGGACGATCGGCCGCGGGCCGCCGCCCCCGCCGCCGGAGAAGTCGGTCTCGTAGGCGTCCGACCATCCGTCGGCGATCTGGACGCCGTTGGCCTTGAGGGCGGACCAGTACGGCAGGTACCCGTCCTCGCCGAACGCGCCGACGGTGGCCAGCAGGAACGCGAGCCCGGGCGACGAGGTGACCGCGTTGGGCACGACCGTCAGGTCCTTGTACGCGGGCTTGGTGAGGTCCTCGAGGGTCACGGGCTCGGGCGTGCCGTGAGCCGTGAACCAGGCATGGTCCACGTTGATGCAGACGTCGCCCTTGTCGATCGCCGTCAGGGCGTCCGAACCGGCGACCGCGTACTCGGCGGCATCCTTCGCCGCGGGCACGGTCGACACGTAGTCCTCGACCACACCCTCGTCGATCGCGCGTGACGCGAACGAGTTGTCGATGCCGTAGACCAGGTCGCCCAGCGGCGCGTCCTTGGTGAGCACGAGCTGGTTGACCAGCGTGCCGGCGTCGCCGGGCTGGACGACCTTGACGGTCAGCCCGGTCTCCTCGGTGAACGTGTCCAGAAGGCCGTCGGACAGCGCGAACGAGTCGTGCGTGACGAGCGTGACGGTGCCGGTGCTGCCCGACGACGACGGGTCGTCGCTCGTACCGATCGCCGAGCAGGCGGTGAGCGAGGCGGCCGTCAGAACCGCGACCGCGGTGAGCGAGAGTGTTCTCGCCATGGGTGATGCTCCTCCTTGGTCGAAAAGGAGGGGGTCGTCGCGGGAACGCCCCGAGGGACGCGACCACGAGGACTGAGAAGCCCGACTCCCTACGCCGGTATCAACCGGATCAGGTTCGAGGGTCTGCGGAGGCCCGCACTCTCAGCGTCCAGGCCCTGAGGCCTGACGCTCCCCTGTCGTTCGTCGGCGATCCTACGCCCGTACGGGGCGCGCCCGGGGCCTCGCGGCCAGTAGCGTGGCCCACATGTCCGAGAAGCCCAAGTCGTCCATCCTCGCGAAGATCATCGGCGCGGCCGCCACCCTGATCGCGGCGTGGCTGGTGCAGAAGGTCATCTCGGGCGTGTGGAAGGCCCAGACCGGCCACAAGCCGCCCACCGCCGACGACGACACCAACGCGAACCTGACCGAGCTGGTCACGGCCGCTGCGGTCACGGGCGCTCTCGTCGCGATCTCCCGGGTGCTCGCCACCCGCGGCGCCGCTCACGTGGTCGCCGCGATCGAGGACGACGACGACGACTACTTCGACTGACCGGGCCGCCACGACCAGCAGCGACGCGCTGGCTGTTCGATCGGCGGGCGTCTCGATCTCGCCCAGTGCGCCGCGGGCGGCGGTCTAGTCCTCGCGCTCGGCGGACTGCTGGGTGGCCTGGGCCATGTCCGTGGTCAGCTCGTCGACCACCAGCAGGTCGTCGCGGATCTTGCGCGTGCGGTAGCCGGCCCGCCCGACCATGTGCGCGGCGACGGGTGCGGTGAGCATCTGGAACACGGCCACCAGCGCCAACGCCCAGACGGCACCCCCGGACCGCAGCCGCAGCGCGAGCCCGAGGAGCACGAGCACCAGCCCGAGCACCTGCGGCTTGGTGCCGGCGTGCATGCGCGAGAGCAGGTCGGGGAAGCGCAGCACGCCGACGCCGGCCGCGAACGCGAGGAACGCGCCGCCCAGCAGGCAGATGGCCGACGCGACGTCGGCGACCGTGTCCCAGGTCATCGGACCTCCCCGTCGTGGCGCTCGTCGGCGTTCTCGCGGCGGCCCAGCCGGCGGGCCTCCTCGGCCTCGTCCTCCGCGGCGATCCGCTCGGCCTCCTCGGCGGCGATCTCCTCGCGGGTGCGCACGCGGCCCTCGCCCTCGGGCTCGACGGACGCGAAGCGGGCGATGGTCACCGACCCGACGAAGCCCACCATCGACAGGACGACGAGGATCGGCACCACGTCCGTGCGACGGTTGACGGCGGCGTAGATCGCCATCGCCGCGATCATCGTCGTGACCACGATGTCCAGGCCGACCGTCCGGTCCAGCATGGAGGGGCCCTTCTCCACGCGGATGATCGAGAGGGCCGCCCCGACGGTGAGCAGGACCCCGCAGATGATGACGACGACGGTCATGGTCGGCTCACCAGCCCTGCCGCCGCGAGCTCCTCGTCGGACGCGAACGCCCGCAGCACCCGCTCCTCCTGGTCGAGCACCGACTGCCGCGCCGCCTCGATGCCGCCGCTCTGGCGCACGTCGAGCACGTGCAGGTAGAGCTTGCCGGTGAGCCGGTGGGCCTCGACGACGAGCGAGCCGGGCACCAGCGACGTCAGCTCGGCGGTCATGGTCAGGTACAGGTCGGAGTGGCTGCGCAGCTGCACGCCGATCACCGCGCCACGCAGCTGGTAGCCGGGCCGCAGGGCGATGAGGCTGACCTCGAAGGACGCCCGCACCAGGTCGATCCCGAAGCGCGTGAACAGGCGGAGGATCCCCAGCGGCCGCAGGCGCCCGTGGAAGTCGATGGGGGCCATGCGCAGGCCGTTGGTGACCAGGAAGCCGATGATCAGGCCCGCGAGCACGTTGCCGACCGAGAGGTCGCCCCAGAGCAGGACCCAGACGACGGTCAGCCACAGGACGGTCGGCCACTGGGTGTGCCAGCGCATCCGGCGGTGGTGAGGAGTCACCCGTGCCCACCTCCGCTCGCCGCATCGGCCGACTCGCCCTGCCCGCGCTCGCCGTCCGGGAGGACCGCGTCGATGTACGGGGTGCGCGCCTCCAAGGATGCCGCCGCCCGGTCGGTGTAGCCGTACAGCGGCCCGGCGAAGAACGTGAGCGCCAGGCCGACGCCGACGAGCGCCGCGGTCGGGGCCACCATGCCGAACGGCAGGCGGACGGGCGGGCGCACCTCCTCGGGGGTCTGCCAGAACGCCTTGTTCCACGCCTTCACCAGCGCGTAGAGCGTGAGCAGCGAGGTGACGACGCCACCCGCGACCAGGATGTACGTCAACGTGGTCCCTTGTTGTACGCCGGCCTCCAGGAGTCCGACCTTGCCCAGGAACCCGGACAGCGGTGGGATCCCGGAGAGGTTCATGGCGGGCACGAAGAAGAGGATCGCCAGCAGCGGTGCCGCCTTGGCCAGACCGCCCAGCCGGGTCAGCGACGTGGAGCCGCCCGCACGCTCCACCAGGCCCACCACCAGGAACAGTGCGGTCTGGACGGTGATGTGGTGCACGACGTAGTAGATCGATGCCGAGTAGCCGGCCTGCGTCGACAGGGCGATGCCGAACACCATGTAGCCGATGTGGCTGACCAGCGTGAAGGAGAGCAGTCGCTTGATGTCGTCCTGCGCGACCGCGCCGAGGATGCCGACGAGCATCGTCGCCAGGGCGGCCCACATGAGCACGTCGTCGAGCTGGCCACCCGGGAACAGCAGCGTCTGCGTGCGGATGATCGCGTAGACGCCGACCTTGGTGAGCAGGCCGGCGAACACCGCGGTGACCGGTGCGGGTGCGGTCGGGTAGGAGTCCGGCAGCCACGCAGACAGCGGGAAGATGGCCGCCTTGATGGCGAACGCGAGCAGCAGCATCACCTGCAGGACCAGCCGGACGCCCGGGTCGATGTCGGGCAGGCGGAGGGCCAGCTGTGCCATGTTCACCGTGCCGCACGCGGCGTAGATCATCGCGATCGCGACGAGGAACAGCACCGAGCTCAGCAGGGCGACGACGATGTAGACCGTCCCCGCGCGGATGCGGTCGCCGCTGCCGCCCAGCGTGATGAGCACGTAGGACGCCGCGAGCAGCACCTCGAAGCCGACGTAGAGGTTGAACAGGTCCCCCGACAGGAAGGCGTTGGCGACGCCGGCGGCCAGCACCAGGTAGGTCGGGTGGTAGATCGAGACCGGAGCGGACTCCTCGTCGTCCTGCTGACCCTGCGCGAGCGAGTAGAGCAGGACGCAGAGCGTGACCGCCGCGGAGATGGTGAGCATGAGCGCGGAGAGCCGGTCCGCGACGAGGTTGATCCCCACCGGCGCGGCCCAGTCGCCGACGTCGACGACCACCGGACCGTCGTCGGCAAGCACGAGCAGGGTGATCGAGGCCGCCAGCACCAGGCTGAGCGCCGTGACGCTGACGAGCCGCTGGAGGTTCGGGCGGCGGTAGAGCGCGAGCGCGAGGCCTGCGGAGAACAGCGGGATGACGACGGGAAGCGGGACGACCCAGCTCACAGGGCACCCCGATCCGTCTCGTCGCGGGCCTCGGCGGCCTCGTCGTCGAGCGACTCGCCGGTTCCCTCGGTGTCGGCGTCGGTCGTGGCCCGCTCGTCGCGCGCGGCGAGCCGGGCGATGCGGCGGTCCTCGACGTCGTCCTGCACCTCGTCGTGCTGGTGCAGCTGCCACGAGCGGTACGCCAGCGCGAGCAGGAACGCAGTCATGCCGAGCGTGATGACGATCGCCGTGAGCACCATGGCCTGCGGCAGCGGGTCGGACATCGGCCCCTCGCCCGACCCGACGATCGGCGGCCGGCCCGCGGCGCCGCCGGCGACGAGGAACAGAAGGTTGGCGCCGTTCCCGATGAGGATCACGCCGATCAGGACGCGGCTCAGCGACCTCTCCAGCAGGAGGTAGACGCCCGTCGCGAACAGCACGCCGATGGTGACGACGAGGACGAGGTTGGGGCTCATGTCGATCATCGAGCACCGCCGTCGTTGCTCGACCGAGCGCTGTAGGCGGTGATCCGCTCGGACGCGCCCACGCCGACCGGGTCCTCGCCCGTCTCGGCGCGACGGTCGATCTCCGCCCCGAGGCTGCGCAGGATGTCGAGCACCAGGCCGACGACGACGAGGTACACGCCGACGTCGAAGAACAGGCTCGTCACCAGATGGAGGTCGCCGATGAGCGGGAGGTGGATGTCCCAGATCCACGACTCGAGCACCGACCCACCGACCAGCAGCGCGACGACGCCGACACCGGCCGACAGGAACAGCCCGAGGCCGAGCAGCAGGCCGGCCTGGACCGGTGCCGCCTCGCCGAGCTCGTACCGGCCGCCCGCGAGGTAGCGCACGATGAGCGCGATCCCGGTGACCAGGCCCGCCGCGAAGCCGCCGCCGGGCGCGTTGTGGCCGCTGAACAGGAGGAACACCGAGTAGACGATCATCGTGTGGAAGAGCAGCCGGACGACGACCTCGAAGACGATGGACCGCCGCTGCGGGGCGAGCGTCCGGCCCGCCTGCAGCCACTCGCGGTCGCGCGCAGCGCTGGACGGGACGTCGCCCTCGTCGTCGGCCGGCGGCCGGACCCGCAGCGCAGCGGCCGGGTCGCTCGACCCGCCCCACACCGCGCGGTCGCGCTTGGCGTCCTGCGCCCGGAAGATCGCGCCCGTCCGTCGGGAGAGGAAGACGAGCGACGCGACGCCGGTGGCCGCGACCAGCAGGACCGAGATCTCGCCCATCGTGTCCCAGGCCCGGATGTCGACCAGGGTCACGTTGACGATGTTCTTGCCGCCGCCCCAGGTCACGGCCTCGTCGGCGAAGTCCTTGGAGACGGGCAGCTCAAGGCGTGCACCGGGCGCGACGAGCGCGACGCCGGCCACGACGAACCCGACCGCCAGCCCGATCCCGAGCCGCACCCACCGGCTGGCCACCAGGGGACGGTCGGAGAAGTACGGGGGCAGGCGTCGCAGCACCAGGACGAAGACCACGAGCGTGACGGTCTCGACGAGCACCTGCGTGAGCGCTAGGTCGGGCGCGCCGTGCAGCAGGTACAGGCCGGCCATCGCGTAGCCGCCGATGCCCAGCAGGATCACGGCCTTGAGGCGTCGCCGCGCGCGGGTCACCAGCAGCGCGGACGCGATCGCCGCAGCCGCGAACACGAGCTGGGCGGGGTCGTCCCACACGACGTAGTCGTCGGGAAGCTGCGTGCCGACGAGCAGCGGGCCACCCACCGCGACGACGAACACCATGAGGATCAGGCCGAGGTAGGTGGGCAGCGAGCCGCGCTGGGTGACGGCGGTGACGTCGGCGGCCACGTCGTCGAGGCGGCGCATGAACCGGCGGTAGACGTGGTCGGCCTCGGGGCCTCGATAGCGGTGCGACTGCCACCGCTCGACGCGGTCGCGCACCACGAACAGCAGCGCGCCGGACAGCAGGATCGCCAGGGTCAGCACGAAGGCCGGCGTGATCCCGGCCCACAGGGCCAGGTGCCCGGGCTCGCCCTCGGGGTAGGTGTCCGCGTATGGGAGCAGCAGGTGCTCGCCGAGCTGCGGCAGGAGCGCCACCGCGAGCCCGAGCACGCCGAGGATCATCGCGGGCCAGACCAGCAGCAGCGACGGGTGGCTGATCGGCGCCGGAGCCGCATCCTCCTGGCCGCCTGCGTGCAGCGAGACGCCCGGGGCGTTCTCGGTGACGCCCGCGGGGACCACCGCGTTCTTCGTCGCGAAGGCCCCCCACCACAGCCGCAGCCCGTACGCGACGGTCAGTGCCGAGCCGACGGCCACCGCCGCCAGGATCACCGGGTCGTGGTGCAGAGCCTCGAGCGCCGACTCCTTGGCCACGTACCCCGCGAACGGGATCAGGCCGATCATGCTCGCGGTCGCCAGGGCGCCGGCCAGCGCGGTGAGCGGCAGCACGCGGCCCACGCCGCTGAGCCGCCGCAGGTCACGCGTGCCGGTCGCGGCGTCCACCACGCCGACGACGAGGAACAGGGCAGCCTTGAACATCGCGTGCGCGCCGAGCATCGCCAGGCCCGCGAGCGCCGCGGCCCGTGTCCCGAGGCCCACCAGCAGGATGATGAGGCCGAGCTGGCTGACCGTACCGAACGCGAGGATCAGCTTCAGGTCGTGCTGGCGCAGCGCCCGGTACCCGCCGAGCAGCAGGGTGCCGCACCCGAGCACGACGACGATCCAGTGCCACGTCGGGTCCAGCGAGTACGCGGGCGCGAACCGGGCGACGAGGTAGACACCAGCCTTCACCATCGCGGCCGCGTGCAGGTAAGCGGACACGGGCGTGGGGGCGGCCATCGCCGCGGGCAGCCAGAAGTGGAACGGGATGAGCGCGGACTTGGTGATCGCCCCGGCCAGCAGGCACACGATGGCGACGGTCACCGCGGCGGTTCCCTGCGGCGGGTGCGCGATCACCTCCGACAGCCGGTAGGTGCCCGCGGCCTCGCCCAGCAGGATGATCCCGACGAGCATCGCCAGGCCGCCCGCGGTCGTGATGACGATCGCCTGCATGGCGGCGCGACGGCTCGCCTTGCGTTCCGCGTAGTGCCCGATGAGCAGGTACGACGTGACGGTGGTGAGCTCCCAGAAGACGAAGAGCATCAACATGTCGTCGGCCGTGACCAGCCCGAGCATCGCCCCCTCGAACGCGACGAACACCGCCGCGAACCGGCCCAGCCCGCTCGCGCTCGTCGTGAAGTAGGCCGAGCAGTAGACGAGGACGAGCGCGCCGACCCCGCCCACGATGAGCGTCATCAGCCACGACAGCGTGTCCAGGCGGAACGTCAGCTCGATGCCCAGCGACGGGATCCACTCGACGCTATGCGTGGGACCGTCACCGCGCTGGACGGCCGACGTCCAGCTGAGCGCCCACACCGCCGCGCTGGCCGGTGCGAGCGCGAGGACCCAGAACGCCTTGCGACCCATGAGCCGGACGAGAGCGGGCGCGACGAGGGCGGCAACCACCTGGATGGCGAGAAGCAGCAGCAACGTCCGGCTCCGTCCTGTGGGGGCGGGGTCTGGGTCTGACTATGGGTCGATCTGTGGGCCGTTCTTGAACGCAGGGACAGGCATGCACGGCGAACGCGGTCAGCGCCCCCGTGATGCACAGCGGATTGGTGCCACCCTATCAACGCGCTCGAGGCAACCGTTTCCCGAGGCCCGTCCGCGGCTCCCTCGCCAGACGGGCGCAAGGTCGTGCGACGCGGGCGCGGGCGCCAGTAGCGTGGCGGCCGTGGATGCGCTGCAGATCGTGTGCCTCGGGATCGTCGTCGTCGCGACGTTGGTCGGCGTCGGCGTCTTCGCGCGCGGGGTCGCCGCGATCGTGCGGACCGTGCGGGTGGGGCGGGCGCTCGGCGGGAGGTGGACGCCGGTCGGGCCGCGGACGCGGACCCTGGTCCGAGAGGTCTTCGGGCACGGACGGTTCCAGCACCGGCCCGTGGTCAAGGTGGCGCACTGGGTCGTGATGATCTCGTTCCCGCTGCTCTTCGTCGCGCTGGTCACGGGCTACGGGCAGGTCGTCGATCCGACGTTCACGCTGCCGATCCTGGGAAGCCTCGCGCCGCTGGAGTGGGCCATCGAGGCGTTCGCCTGGGCGGCGCTGGTCGGCATCGTCGCGCTGATCGTGCTGCGGATCCGGCTGCTGCCCCGGGAACCGGATCCGAGGAGGTCGCGGTTCTTCGGGTCGCACCAGCTGCGCGCGTTCTACGTCGAGGGCACCGTGCTCGCCGTGGTCCTGGCGGTGATCGTGATCCGCGCGCTGGAGTACGCGCTGGGTGCCGGGAGCGCCTGGCACTATCCGCTCACGGCGTGGCTGGGGTCGTCTCTCACGGGGGTTCCGACGACGACGCTCGAGGCCGCCGTGGTCGTCGTCGCGACCGTGAAGATCGTGGTGTCGATGTCGTGGTTCGTGGTCATCGGGCTGCAGCCGACCATGGGTGTCGCGTGGCACCGGTTCCTCGCCGTGGTGAACGTCTACGCGCGTCGCGACGCCGACGGGTCCGTGGCCCTCGGTCCGCTCCAGCCGCTGCGCACGCCCGACGGCGCGGTCATCGACCTCGCAGCGCTGGAGGACCTGCCCGACGACGCACGCCTGGGCGTCGGGGCGATCGAGGACTTCACGTGGAAGGGCCTGCTCGACTTCTCGACGTGCACCGAGTGCGGCCGCTGCCAGGACCAGTGCCCGGCGTGGGCGACCGGCAAGCCGCTGAGCCCGAAGCTGGTGACGCTGGCGCTGCGCGACCACGCCGCGGCCACGGCTCCCTACCTCCAGGCGGGCCTCCCCCAGCCCGACGAGTCCCACGCCGGCATCGACCTGCTGGGCGGCGGCATCATCGACCCCGACGCCCTGTGGGCCTGCACCAGCTGCGGCGCGTGCGTCCAGCAGTGCCCGGTCGACATCGAGCACGTCGACGCGATCGTGGACATGCGCCGCTACCAGGTGCTCATGGAGTCGGCGTTCCCGAAGGAGCTCGGCGGCACGTTCACCAAGCTCGAGCGCCAGGGCAACCCGTGGGGCCTGCCCGCGCGGCAGCGGCTCGCCTGGGCCAAGGGACTGGACTTCGACGTGCCGGTGGTCGGGGTGGACGTCGAGTCGGCCGCGGAGATCGAGTACCTGTTCTGGGTGGGCTGCGCGGGTGCCTACGAGGACCGCGCGATCCGCACGACGAAGGCCGTCGCCGAGCTGCTGCACACGGCCGGCGTGAGCTTCGCGGTGCTGGGCGACGGGGAGTCCTGCACCGGCGACCCGGCACGCCGCGCGGGCAACGAGATCCTGTTCCAGATGCTCGCGAGCGCCAACGTCGAGATGCTCAACGAGGTCGGGGCCCAGCGGATCGTCGTGACCTGCGCGCACTGCTTCAACACGATCAGCCGCGAGTACCCGCAGCTGGGCGGTCGCTACGAGGTGGTGCACCACACCGAGCTCCTGAACACGCTGGTCGCGGACGGCCGGCTCACACCGCTGCCCACGGACGACGCGCGCAGGATCACCTACCACGACCCCTGCTACCTCGGGCGGCACAACCAGGTCTACGCCCCGCCGCGCGACCTGCTCGGCGCGATCCCGGGCCTGACGGTCACGGAGATGCCGCGCAACAAGGAGCAGTCGTTCTGCTGCGGCGGCGGCGGCGCGCGCGTCTGGATGGAGGAGACCATCGGCACGCGGATCGGCACGGCCCGCGCGGAGGAGGCCCTCGCCACCGGCGCCACGACGATCGCGACCGCGTGCCCGTTCTGCACGGTCATGCTCACCGACGGCGTCGCGGCGGCCGGCGGCGGCGCCGAGGTGTCCGACATCGCCGTCCTGCTGCTCGACCGCGTCCGCGAGAAGCCCTGACCAGGCTCGCTGCCACGACGTCGTCGACAACCGGGACGTGGGGGCCGACCCTGGGCCACGATGGTCGTCGTCGACAACCGATCTCAGGAGGTACCCCGTGTCCGAGCATCTCGGCCCGCGCGACACCGAGACCCGGCGGCAGGATGCGCTCTATCGCCTCGGCCACGACGTCGACGGCTGGGTCGCGACGACGGACACGGACACCGGCACCCCGCGCCTGACCCCGCTGTCGTTCCTGTGGCACGAGGACGCCCTGCTCTTCGCGACGACGACGAGCAGCCCGACGGGCCGCAACCTCGCTGCGAACCCGGTGGTGCAGGTCGGGGTCGGCCTCACCCGGGACGTCGTGCTCGTGCGCGGAACCGTCGACGTCACCGCAGCGAGCGACCTCGATCCCACACTCGGCGACGCGTTCGCCGCCAAGGCGGGCTTCGATCCTCGTCGGCAGACCGAGCTCTACTCCTACTTCCGCGTCACGCCCGGGAGCATCCAGGTGTGGCGCGAGGAGGACGAGCTGGCCGGCCGCTGGATCATGCGCGACGGGACGTGGGTCCAGGCAGGACCTCAGTCCGTCCGGTAGCCGTCCTGCTTCGCGAACTTGGCGTTGTGCAGCGTGTCGATCTCGTCCATCAGGGGCTTGAACACGGAGCACCAGCTGAACTCGTACCGCTTGTCGTCAGCGTCCTTGTCAAGCGCCATGTGCATCGCGAAGAGCTTGCCGTCACCGACGTGGTACCAGTGGGTGTGGATCGGGTGCCACGTGCCGTCACCGTCGAACTGCATGCTGAGGAACCCGGTCATGGCCTGCCTGTCGGTGTTCTCCTGCGCGTTGGGGTTCGCGCTGGTCCGCCCGAAGGGTTTGGCGTAGTCGTCGATCACGATCTTCGGTTTCGTTCCCGCCTCGAAGTGCGCGATCGCTCGCAGGGCGATCAGCTGGCCCTCCTCGTCCATGCGCTGCGTGTTCCGGTACTCCATGATCAGCTCGGCGTGCCGGGGGAGATCCGTGTCGAGCACCTTCAGCTTCAAGGTCTCGCTCAGGGCGAGCGGAGTGTCCTTGAACCTCTCGCACAGCGTGAGCGTCTCCTCGAGCGTGTACACGGGATCCGGCTCACGCAGGAGCGTCAGGAGGCCGGAGAACTTGGCGTCCTTGTCGAGGGCCAGGTTGTAGATCCGTGGGAACTCCTTCTCAGTCTTCTTGCCCAGGAGCCACGCGATTCCGTCGGCCGACGGCTGCGGCGTCCAGGCCCAGGACGCTTGGAGGAGCGCTCTGGCCATGTCCGGCGTGTACTCCGTCCCTGCGAGCGGCAGGCCCGCGGCGAGCGCCAGACCGACGGTTCCGGTCGCACCGGTGAGGTGCGCCAGAGCCAGGAATCCAGGGACGGACGCGGCCGGGATCAGGTCCGACGCCGCCGTCTTGCCGTGGACGGGGTACTGGATGGCCGCCAGCACGGACGCGGCTGGGACCCCCTTGAGGATCAGGGCCTTGACGATGTCCGCGGCGACGATCAGCTCGTCTCCACCGAGGAACGTGAGCCGTGTGTTGACCTCGGGGCTCGCGCCCGACTTCTTGACCCCGGCGCGGACCACGTCGTCCTTGGCCTGCTGCTCGGCCTTCGCCTTGTCCTCAGCCAGCGTCTTCGCCTTCGACTCCTCGGCGACCTTCTGCTCGTACTTGGCCTTCCGCTCCTGGTCCTTGGCCGCCTTCCGCTCCTGCTCGGTGAGCTTCCGGGGCTTGGAGCTCGTCTTCGTCGTCGCGACCTCGACGACCGGTTCCAGGGCTGCCTGCGCCAGCGCGACGCACTCGTCGGCGATCTCGGTCAGCCGCACGCCGTAGTCGATCGCGGGCTGCACGACCTTGCTGCGGTCGTCGACGTCGACGTACCCGTCCCACTGCTCGAAGAAGTCCTCGATCTTCTCGAGCTCCGCCAGACCGGCCACCCGCGCACTCTCCGGCTCCAGGGCCTCGATCGTCTCCCTGGCGTCCGCGATCGCCTGCTCGTAGCTCCTCGAGGCCTCGACCGCCTTGGCCAGTGCGGGGTCGACCTTGCCCTTCTTCTCCTCCGCCGTGGGCGCGAAGCTGAAGACGCGACGGATGACCGGCGCGGGCGTCCGGCGAAGTCGCGAGAGCCCCGAGCCGATGTCCGACCCGCGCGCAGGGTCGGCGTCGACCGCGTGCCGCCGCAACGTGGCCAGCACGGTCTCGGCCATCGCGTCCGCGGCGGCCTCCGCCGGGTCCGCGGCATGCCCGATCGTCGGCGCCGAGCCCGAGGCCGACAGGCGCACCCCCGACCTCGCCTGCACCACGTGCGCCAGCTCGTGCGCGAGCAGGCGCTGCCCGCTCTGCGTGCCCGGGGCGTAGGAGCCCTGCGTGAAGTAGATGTCCTGGCCGTGGGTGAACGCGGTGGCCTGCAGGGAGCGGGAGATCTGGTCGGCCTCCGGGTCCGCGTGCACCCGCACCGTGCTCAGGTCCGCGCCCATCGCCTCGCCCATGGGCCCGGCGACCGACTCGGGCAGCCGCGTACCGGCACCGCGGAGCCGTTCCAGGGCCGACGCCGTCTCGGGCACCACGGCCGTCCCACCCAGCGCGTCGTCCGCGTCGGTCAGTCGGCGGACCGGGTGCACCAGGCCGGAGAGCGGGAACGGGGACCGCGGGCCCGCAACGACCGCCACGGCCGACGGCGCCGGCCGTGACCGCTCGACGGGCTCACGGCTGTGGATGCGTGCGGAACGGTCGATCGGCATGTCATGCCCCCTGGTGGCGCGTCACACCGGAGGATGACGCTGCTCAGCAGTCTCCGCCGCATCCGCGGCCGGGGCAATGGTCGTCCCTGCCCGGTTCAGCGGTCGTAGGCCCACGTGCGGTCGGTGAGCATGCGGGCGATGGCCAGGCCGATGGCCAGCGACGCGACGACGAGCGCGGCCTCGACGCCGGCGGCGAGGGCTTCCACGGTGTCGCCGTTCGAGATGTGGAAGACGCTCTGGTAGGCGAGAACGCCGGGGACCATGATCGTCACCGCCGGCACGTAGACCGTGATCCGCGGGACGTCGAGCCGCGGCGCGACGGCGGCCGTGACCAGCCCGACCAGCAGCGCAGCCAGCGCCGCCGCGACCTGCGGGGGCACGTCCGTCCCGACCAGGTAGAGGCGCGGGACGTTGGCGACCATGCCGATCACGGCGGCCGCGAGCGCGATCCGCCACGGGCTGTTGAACATCAGGGCGAACCCGAGCACGCCGACGAAGCTCGCGACGAACCGCAGGGCGAGGAGCACGCCGGGCTCGAGCGCGGGGGCGGTCGGCGGGTCGGGGGTCAACCCGACGACCAGTGAGAGCGCCCAGACGGCGAGTGCCGCGGACGTCAGGACCATGAGCGCGTACGTCAGCCGGGCGACACCGGCCGAGAAGTCCATCTTCGCGAGGTCCAGGAAGCCGGTGACCAGCGGGAACCCTGGGATCAGGAAGAGCACCGCCGAGACGTAGCCCGCCTCGTGCGGCACGCCGGTGACGCCGACGAGCTCCAGCAGCGAGACGAACGCCAGGTACCCGAGGCACGCCACGAGAGCGCAGACCATCGTCGTCGCGAACGGGTTGAAGCGGCGGTGGACCATCGTGCGGCGCAGCGCCTGGCCGAGGAACGCCCCGAGGAAGACGCCGAGCACCTCGATCACGCCGCCGCTGTTCAGGAACGAGAACGCGGCGCAGGCGATCGCCGCCCAGAGCGCGTTGAGGACGAGGGGGTACAGCGGGGGCCGGGCCTCGAGGCGGTCCAGCGACGCCGAGACCTCGTCGACGGTCGCGCGACCCGTGGCGTCGAGGCGGCCGGCCAGGCGCTCGAGGGCGGCGAGCCGGTCGACGTTGATGCCGATGGAGCGGACCTCGGTCACCTCGGTGCGGAAGCTCGCGCCGCGGTGGGAGGTCGTCGTGATCTCGGTGAGCGTCACGTGCGCCTCGTGCCGCTCGATGCCCAGCGCCCGGGCCACCCGCGCCATGGACGCCTTGACCCGGTAGGAGCCGGTACCGGACGACAGGCTCAGCCGGCCGACGCGCAGCACGACGCCCGAGCGACGGATCAGCTCGAGCTCGTCGTCGTCCGGACGGGCGGTCACCGGACCATGCTCTCGTAGCGGGCCGTCCGGTCCATCACGCCGAGCCGGGGAGCGCGGCTGGCCGATCCGTCGAAATCGGGTCAAAACCACCCTTGACCGTGGTCATGGCCCGCTGAATACTCCGAGTAGTCGAGCCCTGCCGACGACGCACCGGTCCCGTTCAGCCCCCGCACCGATGCCGCCGGTCGGGCGCGCGGTCGCACTGTCGGGCACGCCTCGGATGCCGCCGGGGCCGGCCGACGAGCAGGCCGGGCGCCCGGCCGGCTTGCCTCAGAAGGCACGCGCGGGACGGCGGGAGTCAGTCCGAGCCGACGACGCGCAGCAGGCGCAGGAGCTCGGCCCGCTCCGGCTCCGAGAGTCGCGCCAGGCGGGCCGCGATGTGCTCGTGCCGCTGGTGGGCGGACGCCGCCAGCAGCGAGCGCCCGGCCGGGGTCAGCTCGACGAGCGTCGCGCGGCGGTCTGTCGGGTCGGGAAGGCGCCGGACCAGCCCGTCGGCCTCGGCCAGGTCGACCTTCGACGTCACAGACCGCGGGGCCACGCCGAGCGCGTCGGCCAACGCTCCGGGGCGCTGCGGACCGCCGCACCCGGCGAGCGTGCGCAGGAACCGCAGCTGCCCCGGGGCATGGGCCCCGGCCTCCCGTCGGACCCCGCGCAGGATCGCGTAGAGCAGCTCGAGGAGCTCCCCGGAAGCATCGGACCCGTGCTCGGTGTTCACACAGCAGAGGCTACCCGGTTGTGAGTCTGCAACATAGTGAGTTAACCTCAGCATTGCGCCAGGCCCCCAACAGGCGCACGCAAGGAGCGAACACATGTCGCAGTCAGCCCCCACGATGCGCGGCTTCTTCAAGGACCAGGCCGTCCGCGAGCACAAGCTCACCAAGGACACCCGCCGCCGGATCCTGCAGTTCGCGCGCCCGTACCGCGGCAAGCTCGCGATCTTCGTCGGCCTCATCGCGCTCGAGGCCGCCGCCGGTGCGGTCACCCCCCTGCTGTTCAAGAACCTCATCGACAACGGCATCACCGCGGGGAACACCGAGGTCGTGATCACCATCGCCGCCGCCGTCGCCGGCCTGGCGCTCCTCGGCGCGGGCCTGTCGGTCGCGGACCGCTGGGTGTCGTCCCAGGTGGGCGAGGGCCTCATCCTCGACCTGCGGACCGCCGTCTTCGACCACGTCCAGCGCATGCCGCTGGCGTTCTTCAGCCGCGCCAAGACCGGTGCGCTGGTGCAGCGGCTCAACGGCGACGTGCTCGGCGCGCAGCAGGCCTTCACCAGCACGCTGCAGAACGTCGTCAGCAACGCGCTGACCATCGTGTTCGTCCTCGCGGCGATGCTCAGCATGTCCTGGCAGCTGACCCTGCTGAGCCTGGTCCTGCTGCCCGCGTTCGTGCTCCCCGCCCGCTGGTTCGGCAAGAAGATCGCCAAGGTCACGCGCGAGAGCTACGAGCTCAACGCCGACGCCGCGCAGATCATGAACGAGCGGTTCAACGTGGCGGGCGCGCACCTGGTCAAGATCTTCGGCGACCCGCAGCGCGAGTCCGCCGCCTACGCGGCGCAGGTCGGTCGCGTCCGAGACATCGGCGTCACGCGCGCCCTGTACTCCACGTGGTTCCGGGTCGGGCTGACCACGCTCGCGTCGGTCGCCGTCGCGATCGTCTACGGCATCGGCGGCGTCATGGCCATCAACGGCCAGCTCACCGTCGGTGTGGTCGTCGCGCTGACCGCCTACCTCGGGCGCCTCTACGGCCCGCTCACCTCGATGTCCAACGTGCAGGTCGACATCATGACGGCCCTCGTCTCGTTCGAGCGGGTGCTCGAGGTCCTCGACCTGGAGCCGACGGTCGCGGACAAGGAGAACGCGAGCGACCTGACGATCCCCGTCAGGGCACAGGGAGCATCCGTCAGCCTCGACCACGTCGGCTTCCGCTACCCCAGCGCCGACGAGGTCTCGCTGGCGTCCCTGGAGTCCGTCGCGACCCTGACCAGGGAGGTCCACGAGGACACGCTCACCGACGTCAGCTTCGAGGTCCCCGCGGGCCACATGGTCGCGCTCGTCGGCCACTCGGGCGCGGGCAAGACGACGCTGTCGCAGCTGGTCACGCGCATGTACGACCCGACCCGCGGCTCGGTGAGGATCGCCGGGCAGGACCTGCGCGACGTCACGCAGGCGTCGCTGCGCGCCACGGTCGGCGTGGTCAGCCAGGAGGCCCACCTCTTCCACGACACCATCGCGGAGAACCTGCGCTACGCCCGCCCGGAGGCCACCGACGACGACATCGAGCGGGCGCTCGACCAGGCGCACATCGGCGCGCTGGTCCGGACGCTGCCCGACGGCATCCACACCGTCGTCGGCGACCGCGGCTACCGGCTGTCCGGCGGCGAGCGCCAGCGTCTGGCCATCGCGCGGATGCTGCTCAAGGCCCCGGACGTCGTGATCCTCGACGAGGCTACCGCGCACCTCGACTCCGGGTCCGAGGCCGCCGTCCAGGCCGCGCTCGACGTCGCGCTGACGGGCCGCACGAGCATCGTCATCGCGCACCGCCTGTCGACCATCCGGCAGGCCGACTCGATCGTCGTCCTGGAGCAGGGCCGGGTGATCGACCAGGGCACGCACACCGAGCTGCTCGCCCGCGGCGGCGTCTACGCGGAGCTGTACCGGACGCAGTTCGCACCGGCGGAGGTCACCGGTACCGTCGCCGCATGATCGGACGCATCGACGAGGTGGTCTTCGACTGCGCCAACCCGCCCGCGCTGGCGGCGTTCTGGGCGCAGGTGCTGGGGGGCGAGGCCAAGGGTCGCGACGACGACTGGTGGTACGTCGACCCGCCCGGCTGGACGCGCGTCGCGTTCCAGCGGGTCCCCGAGGGCAAGGCCGTGAAGAACCGCGTGCACCTGGACGTCGAGGTCGCCGACATCGCCGCGGCCACGGTCGAGGCGGAGGCGCTCGGGGCCGTGCGGCAGGGCGAGCTCCACGCCGACACCGCCGGGTCGTTCCAGGTGCTCCTCGACATCGAGGGCAACGAGTGGTGCGTGGTCAAGCCCGCGTGACCACCGATCCGCGCTCCGATCCCCGGACAGAGGACGCCTTCGCGCTCCTGTACGCCGAGACCTACGGCCGCATCGTCCGCTACGCGGCGCGCCGGGGTGCCGGCAACCCCGCCGACGTGGCGCAGGGCGTGTTCCGCCTCGCGTGGACCGCCGCCCAGCACGACGTCCCGGTGACGCTCGGCTGGCTGGTCGGGGCCGCGGACAGCCTGCTCCCCCGCAACGAGAACGGCCTCGAGCGGACCGTGCTGCGGATGCGGTTCTGGGACGGGCTGAGCATCACCGAGATCGCGACGGTGACCGGCCAGTCCCGCATGCAGGTCCAGCGGACGCTGAGCGCGGCGCGGCGCGTGCCCGGCGAGCCCAACCCGGTACCCGAGGTCGAGGTGCCGCTGCCACCGCGTGCCTGGGACGAGCTGCGCGTCCTGACACCTCGGGCCGCGGCAGCCCTCGAGAACGCCCCGCCGCGACGCAAGCGCCTCGGCACGCCCGTACGCGTCGGCCTGGTCCTGGTCGGCCTCGCGATCGTCACGATGATCGCGCTCGCACCGCGGATGGCGCCGCCCGAGCTCGACGGCGTGCTCGACTTCCCGTTCTACACGTCGACCGCCCAGCTCGAGGACGCCTCGGACACGATCGTCCGCAGCACCCTGGTGACACTCGACGAGGGCACCGGCACGATCGAGGTCACGGCCACGGCGAAGGGCTCGTCGACCACGACGTTCACCTACGACGACCCCGCGGACGCACCGACCAGCGCCCTCGTCGTCGGCGACGAGTACGTCTTCCTGCTGGCCGACGGCGCGCTGGTGAACAGCGCCCAGGGCTTCTACGCGGTGCAGGACGGCACGGCGGTCCCGCAGACGACGAACACCGTCCCACTGTCGTCGGCCACCCTGCGGGCGCTGGGCCTGGAGTAGGGACGGAGCGCGAGGGGTTGCCGCGCTGAGCGGTCCGGACCAGGGTCGGAGCATGACCTTCTGGATCTGCCGCACGTGCGGCGTGGAGCACTCGTCCCGGCCCGACGTCTGCGCGATCTGCGCCGACGAACGCCAGTGGGTCCCCGCCTCCGGCCAGGCGTGGGCGACGCTCGAGGAGCTGGCGGACGAGGGCTACGTGGCGTCCCTGTCGCAGCTGGAACCGGACCTCTACGCGATCACAAGCACGCCCGGCGCGGGCATCGGCCAGCAGTCCAAGCTGGTCCGCACCCCCGCGGGCAGCGTGCTGTGGGACCCGATCGGCTTCCTTGACGACTCCGTGGTGAACGCGATCCGCACCCTCGGACCGGTGGTCGCGATCGTCGCGAGCCACCCGCACATGTACGGCGTGCAGGTCGAGTGGAGCCGGCGGCTGGGCGACCCGCAGGTCCTCGTCGCCGAGTCCGACGTGCACTGGCTGGGCCGGCTGGACCCCGTTGTCGGGACCTGGTCCGGCGAACGCGAGCTCCTGCCCGGCCTGACCCTCAGCCAGCCCGGCGGGCACTTCCCGGGCAGCGCGGTGCTGCACTGGGCGGCGGGCGCCGACGGGCGCGGCGTCCTGCTCTCGGGCGACACCGTCTTCGCCAACCCCGACCGGAAGTCCGTCGCGTTCATGCGCAGCTTCCCCAACCACCTGCCGCTGTCGGCCGCGGTGGTCGAGCGCGTGACCACCCACCTCGAACGGTTCGCGTTCGACCGGCTCTACGGCAACTTCGCGAACGTCATCGACCACGATGCGCGAGCGGTCCTGCGGGCGTCGGCGGACCGCCACATCGCCTGGGTCCGCGGCGACCACGACGACCTGACCTGAGTCAGACGATCGTCAGGCGCTCCAGGTACATCGCGTAGACGTCCCGCAGCGTCGCCGCGTACTCGACGTACCACTCCGTGAGCAGCCGGTCGGACTCCTTGAGCGCTTCCAGACGAAGGTCGACGGCCCGCTCGTGCAGCGACGCGAGCTTGTCGGGGATGCCGATCGGGTCGGGCCGCACCACGCCGTGCCGCACGAACGGCAGGACCATGTCGGCCACCCAGAGGTCCGCGAGCACGAGGTCGGCCTTGAAGTCGTCGTACGCCGGCTTGTGGCTCCCCGGCGGGAACGTCATGTCCCACCACCGGTCGACGGCGCTCACGAACTGCTCAGCACTCACCACCACGTGCGTGTCCCTTCATCGGAGCGGAAATCTAGGGTCGGGGCGCGTCCACGTCCAGGACCGCCGGATGGGCCCCGCCGCGGACGGCGAGCAGCTCGGCGAGCGCGGCGCCCTGCAGGGACAGGCCGGGGTGCTGGCGGCGCAGCTCGCGCGACGGGAAGAGCCGCACGTCGAGCGTCCGGCCGTCGCGCGTCCGGAACCGGATGCCCTGGGCGCTGCGCGTGCCGAGCACGGCGATGTCGCGCTCGTCGACCTCGACCACGGCGGCCCACCGCAGCGCGACGAACCGGTCGGTGCCGAACCACAGCTCGACCCCGTCCCGCCCGTAGAGCAGGTTCGCCGGTCCTGGCTTGGTGGTGCCGTTGGCGGTGAGGGTGGCGGACACCTCGGCGCTCGGGAAGGCGTGCAGCACCGCCCAGCCGGGACGACCGGCCGTCAGTGCGGCGACCTGCTCGGCCTGCGCGCGCTTGTTGCGCCGGACGAGCACGGCGATGAGGACGGCGAACAACGCGGCCGCGATCAGGATCCCGCCGAAGAAGGCCACGAGAGCGGTCGGCAGCCCGTCGGCCCCGAGCGCGCTCGCGGAGACGACCACGGCGAGCAGCCCGAGCAGTCCGCCGACGAGCAGGCCGGCGACCCGGACGACCTTCACGCTGCTGCAGCCCGCGCCGGCTGCCGCTCGGCGAGCACCAGCATCGTGATGATCGGGCCCACCATGCGTCTCACACGTCCTCCGGATCGACCAGGAAGTCGGCCTCGTCGGCGATCTCCCCGCCGACCGCGGCGTGGATCGCGCGTGCGAGCGCCTGCACCTGGGGGGCCGCTCGGGACCGGGCGACGCGGTGCTCGAACGACGGCCTCTCGGCCTCGAGCTCCTCGATGAACCGCGGCTCCCAGTGCACGCGGTACGCGACGATGCCGCGCGTCGTCCAGGGCAGCCCGCGCAGCATCGGCGGCAGCTCGCTCTCGGCGGCCGCCTCGACCGACAGGATCCCGTCGTGCTCGAGGTCCACGAGCACCCCGAACGCCTCGGCGGGCGGCGGCGCGGCCATCATCAGCTCGTCGTAGGCGGACGACTCGTCCATCAGGTGCTGACGCTCGGCCGCGTCCTGGACGCCGTACCGCTCGAGGGCATCGCGCAGACCGGACCCGCCGACCTCGGCGACCCAGCCGGGGCGGGGCTGGGAGTCCCGGCCGGCGCCGGGCAGCGGACCGTCCCAGGTGCCGGCGGCCTCGCTGAGGCGGGCGCGCGGGTGCACCTGCTGCACCGCCGCGAGCGTCTCGTCGGGCTCGAGCCACCGGTCGGAGTAGACGGTCAGGTCGATCGCGCCGTCGATGTCCGGGACGAGCACGATGCCGTTGTCACCGATGCGCAGGGCACCCCCGAGCCTGCGGGCCGCCGCGATGACCCACTGCAGCACCCGCTCCTCCTCGCGGACCGGCATGCCCTCGGGGAACGACCGCTTGAGTCCGTCGCGGTCGCCGCCCGGGTACGGCTTGGCGCCGCGCTCACGGGGGGCGACGACGACGTAGGCGTACGTCGACCACGACGGCAGTCCCAGGCTGACGGCGTCGTCTGCCTCCACCGCGTACGGCCCGGTGAGCGTGGACAGCCGGGCGATGCGCAGGGTGCGCGCGGGGGTCATGTTCGCGTTCACCGTGCGGATGCCCAGCGCGGCGGTCATCGGACCCATGATCCCGCGGGGCTGAGGGATCTCGCCCTCCTCCCAGCGCGCCTGCGGGAACCGGCTGACCGCGAGCACCTCGACCTCGTCGTCCCCCACGTCCTCGGGGAGCACGAGCAGGTGCTGGGTCTTCAGCCCCTTGGGCAGCCGCGGTGCGCTCATCAGACGTCCGTGCGGTGGAAGTTCTGCCAGGACCGCGACGCCGTCGGGCCGCGCTGGCCCTGGTAGCGCGAGCCGTACTGCGAGGAGCCGTAGGGGTGCTCGGACGCCGACGACAGCCGGAAGAAGCACATCTGGCCGATCTTCATGCCGGGCCAGAGCAGGATCGGCAGCGTCGCCACGTTGGACAGCTCGAGCGTCACGTGACCCGTGAAGCCGGGGTCGATGAACCCCGCGGTCGAGTGCGTGAGCAGCCCGAGCCGACCCAGCGACGACTTGCCCTCGAGCCGGGCGGCGATGTCGTCGGGAAGCGTCACGGCCTCGTACGTGGACCCCAGGACGAACTCGCCGGGGTGCAGCACGAACGACTCCCCGGCCTCGACCTCGACCAGGTGCGTGAGGTCCGGCTGGTCCATCGACGGGTCGATGTACGGGTACTTGTGGTTGTCGAAGAGCCGGAAGAACTTGTCCAGGCGCACGTCGATGCTCGACGGCTGGAGCATGGAGGCGTCGTAGGGCTCGAGGGCCACGCGGCCCGACTCGAGCTCGGCCCTGATGTCACGGTCGGAGAGCAGCACGGGGCCACGGTAGCCGGTGTGGCTATCCCTGTTGGGCGTCGTGCACGAGCAGGGCGATCTGGGTGCGGTTCTCCAGTCCGAGCTTGAGCAGGACGCTCGACACGTGGCTCTTGACCGTGGCCACCGAGAGGTACAGCTCGCGGCCGATGTCGGCGTTGCTGGCGCCGCGACCGATCGCCACGACGACGTCGCGCTCGCGCTCGGTCAGCGTGCTCAGCCGTTCGCGGGCGGCCAGGCGGCTGTCGCCGGTGCGGGCGCTCGTGTCCATCAGCCGGCGGGCCACGCGGGGCGAGAGGACGGGCTCGCCGGACGCCGCCGCCAGGACCGCCTCGACGATCCTCGCGGGCTCGGTGTCCTTGAGCAGGTAGCCGCTCGCGCCCGCCCGCATGGCGGCCTCGACCTCGTCGGCGGTGTCGAAGGTGGTGAGGACGACGACGGCGGGCGGGTCGGTCCTCTGGCGTGTCGCCCGCGTCGCCGCGATCCCGTCGGTACCCGGCATCCGCAGGTCCATGAGCACCACTTCGACCGGGTGCGCGTCGAGCAGGGCGGGCACCTCGGAGCCGTCGGCCGCCTGACCGACGACGACGATCCCGTTCGCCCCGTCGAGCATCAGGGTCAGGCCGGCGCGGACGAGGGCGTCGTCGTCGACGACGAGCACGCGGGTGGTCACGACTCCCACGGTAGCCACGCCTCGAGCCGGAACCCGTCCGGGGTCGGTCCGGCGTGGAGCCGGCCGCCGAGCAGCTCCACGCGTTCGGTCAGCCCGACCAGGCCGGTGCCGGTCCCGTTGCTCTCGCCCTTGCCGCCGCGGCCGTTGGCGACGACGACGCGCAGGCCGTCCTCGACCGCCACGTTCACGGTGACGCGCGAGCCCGGTGCGTGCCGACGCGCGTTCGTCAGCCCCTCCTGGCACGTGCGGTAGACGGCGAGGTCGAGGGCGGTCGGGAGGTCGAGGTCCGCGGCGTCCAGCACGACGTCGACGCCCGCCTTGCGGGTCTCGTCGACAAGCCGCGCCAGGTCCGCGAGACCCGGGGTGGGACGGAGCTCCTCGGGGCTCGTGCGCAGGACGCCGATCACCGTGCGCAGCTCCTCGAGGGCCTCGCTCGCGTTGGCGCGGACCACGCCCGCGGCCGACGCCACCTGCTCCGGGGACAGGTCCGTGCTGCGGTACTCCAGCGCACCGGCCGTCGTCGCGACGAGCGTGAGGCGGTGCGCCAGGGTGTCGTGCATCTCGCGCGCGATCCGCGTCCGCTCCGCCGTCCGGGCCTCCTCGACCCGGTGCTCCTGCTCGCGCTCCGCGCGCCGGGCACGCTCGCGCAGCGACTGGACCAGCTCGGCCCGGGTCCGCAGCAGGGCACCCCAGGCGAGCAGCGCGGCGTGCACCGCGATGTCCCCGAGCACCCACCACCGCAGCGCGATGCCGACGCCGTCGGGCCACCACAGTGCCCGCAGACCGGTGCCGACGACCACCAGAGCGCCCACCTTGAGCGCGGTCCCGAGCCGGTACCAGCGGGCCGTCACGAACACCACCGACGCCGACGCGGGACCGGCGACCGCACTGATCGCCGTCAGCACCGCGAGCAGCGTCCCTGACAGCAGGGGTCGGCTCCGGACCAGCACCAACGCCCCGAAGGAGGCAGCCCAGATCACCAAGAGCAGCCAGGTGGGGATGGGGTTGGCGTCGTCGTTCCAGGCCGCCCACACGCTGCCCAGGCTGAAGAGGGCGAACAGCGCGAGCCACCCCGAACCGGCCTGGTTCCACCAGGGCCGGGCCTCGTCGTACCAAGTGCGGGTGTCGCAGTCGTCGGTGGTCATGGGGCGAGCGTAGGAACGGGTCCGCCGGTGCGATACCTACCGAAGTCGGGGGTGCGGTGACCTTGCGACGGGTCGGCGCTGGCCGTCGGCCCGAGGCGCCGACGACCGGTACGACGCGACGGTTCTCGGGTACTGATCCCCGACCTCGGAGCCCACCATGACCAGCACCACCGTCACCACCACCGCCCGCCGCGTCCCCGTCTGGGCCGCCGTCGTCGGTGCACCGCTCGCCGCGCTCGTCGTCTGGGCGGTCGCATCCCGGCTCGACGTGACCCTCGTGGCCGGCGACCCGCCGGTCACCATCGGCTGGTCCAGCGTCGTGATCGTCTCGGTCGTCGTCGCGCTGGCCGCCTGGGGCGTCCGATCCCTCTTCTTCCGACGACACCGCACCGGCTGGTTCGTCACCTGCGGCGTTCTCCTGCTGATGTCGCTCCTGGGTCCGCTCGGCGCCGCGACCGCGTCCGCCACGCTCTGGCTGGCCCTGATGCACCTGGCGGTCGCCGCAGTCGTCGTCCCGGGCCTGGCCCCGCGCCGGTCGTAACGCCGGCCCCGGGCGCGACGGCTCCCGGTAGTCGCGACGGCGCCACATGCACGGGGCGCCGTCGCGATTTGAGGGCGCCCTGGCCGGCGAGGGCATGTTCGGCGGGTCCTCCCTTCGTCGGACCCGGTCCGTCCTGTGGGGGTGCCGCGGCCCCCGTCCCCGTCGCGAGCATGGGTGGGTGGCTACCGGAACCGACGTGAGGCGTCCGTGGCTGCTCGCGCTGCTGCTGCTCGTCGTCGCGCCGGTGTGCGCCGAGTACCTGACGGCCTACGACCCGGAGGTGACCGGGCAGGCGGCCGCGCTCGTCGGCGGTCTGCTCGTGCTCGGGCCGCTCTACGGAGCGCCGGCGATCCTGATCCGGGAGCTGGCCGCCCGCACCGCGATGCACTGGACCGGGATCCTCGCGCTCGCGGCCGCGTTCGGTGTCCTGCAGGCGGGGGTCGTGGACCAGTCGCTGTTCGCCACGCACTACCTGGGCTACGACGAGTGGGCCTCCGGGCGCGCCCTGACGCTCGTCGCGCCGCTCGGGGTCGGCGGTGCGTTCGCGCTGAACTTCCTGGTCGGGCACGCGGTCTGGAGCATCGGGGCACCGATCGCGCTGGTCGAGGCGCTCGACCGGCGACCGGGTCCGCGCCGCCCGTGGCTCGGGTGGGTCGGCATCGTCGTGCTGGTCGTGCTGTGGGTGCTGGCGTCGGCCGCGGTCTGGTGGGACGTCCGGGACGCGGGCAGCGACCAGGCCTCGCCCGCTCAGCTTGCGGGTGCCGTCCTCGTCGCCGCCGTCCTCGTCGTCGTCGCCTGCACCTTCGGCCGCCGCACCCTCCCGCCGCCCGACGCCCGACGCGTCCCGTCGCCGCTCGCGGTCCTGGGCCTGGCGCTCGTCGCCGCGATCGGCTACCAGGTCATCCCCGGCACGTGGGTGGGCGTGGCGGTCGGGGTAGCGATCCTCGTGGCGGCCGGGCTGGTCGTCACGCGGTGGTCGAGGTCGGCGGGCTGGGGGCGGCGGCACGTCGCGGCGGTCGCCGGCGCCGCCGTCCTCGCCCGGGCGCTGACCGGCTTCGTCTCGGTCGCGACGACGGAGCCGCGCCCGCCCGGCGGCTTCGCCCAGAACACGGTCCTGCTGTTCCTGGCGCTGGCGCTGGTCCTGGCCGCGCTCCGGCGGTCGCCCATCAGGACCTGACTGCACCCGCGCCCGGAAACGTTGCCGACCGCACCCTGTCGAGTTCGACATTCCGTGCGCGCTCCGGAGCGGTTATGCTCGCGGCCGGGAGATGCATGGGAGCGCTCCCGCACGATTGCTGAACAGTGCCCTGCCGGGCTCCCCGCGACGACGCGGCCGGTGAGGCGCGCAGCCAGGCACCGAGGGATCAGCCATGCGGTACGGCCACTTCGACGACGACGCACGCGAGTACGTCATCACCACGCCCCACACCCCGTACCCGTGGATCAACTACCTCGGCTCCGAGCAGTTCTTCTCGCTGGTCTCGCACCAGGCGGGCGGCTACTCGTTCTACCGGGACGCCAAGATGCGGCGCCTCACGCGGTACCGCTACAACAACATCCCCGCCGACGCCGGCGGCCGGTACCTGTACGTCAACGACGGCGGCGACGTCTGGACGCCGTCGTGGCTGCCGGTCAAGGCGGACCTGGACCACTTCGAGGCGGCACACGGGCTCGGCTACACGCGGATCACCGGAGAGCGCAGGGGGCTTTCCGTCGAGACGCTGCTGTTCGTCCCGCTCGGCGAGACCGCCGAGATCCAGCGGGTCACGGTCACCAACACGTCGGACGAGACCAAGAGCGTCAAGCTCTTCTCGTTCGTCGAGTTCTGCCTGTGGAACGCGCAGGACGACCAGACCAACTACCAGCGGAACCTGTCGATCGGCGAGGTGGAGGTCGAGCAGGAGGGTCCGCACGGCTCGGCGATCTTCCACACCACCGAGTACCGCGAGCGCCGCGACCACTACGCGGTCTTCGGCGTGAACACAGCTGCCAGCGGCTTCGACACCGACCGCGACGCGTTCGTCGGCGCCTACAACGGGCTGGGCGAGGCGGCGGTGCCCCGCCGCGGGGCGAGCAGCAACTCTGTCGCCTCCGGGTGGTATCCGATCGGCTCGCACCAGGTCGACGTCACCCTGGAACCCGGCGCGTCGCGCACCCTCGTCTACGTCCTCGGCTACGTCGAGAACGAGGACAAGTGGGCCGACGACGCCCACCAGGTGGTCAACAAGGAGAAGGCGCACGCCCTCCTCGGACGCTTCGCGACGACGGAGCAGACCGACGAGGCGTTCGACCGCCTCACGGCGCACTGGCGTCGGCTGCTGAGCACCTACTCGGTCACCAGCACCGACGAGAAGCTCGACCGCATGGTCAACGTGTGGAACCAGTACCAGTGCATGGTCACGTTCAACATGTCCCGGTCGGCGTCGTTCTTCGAGACCGGGATCGGCCGCGGCATGGGCTTCCGCGACTCCAACCAGGACCTGCTCGGCTTCGTGCACCTGGTCCCCGAGCGTGCCCGCGAGCGCATCCTCGACATCGCCGCGACCCAGTTCCCCGACGGCTCGGCGTACCACCAGTACCAGCCGCTGACGAAGCGGGGGAACAACGACATCGGCTCCGGCTTCAACGACGACCCGCTGTGGCTGATCGCGGGCGTCGCGGCCTACGTCAAGGAGACCGGCGACTTCTCGATCCTCGACGAGCAGGTCCCCTTCGACAACGAGCCCGGCTCCGAGGAGACCCTCTTCGAGCACCTGACCCGGTCGTTCGAGTTCACCGTCACGCACCGCGGCCCGCACGGCCTGCCGCTCATCGGGCGCGCGGACTGGAACGACTGCCTCAACCTCAACTGCTTCTCGACGACGCCCGGCGAGTCCTTCCAGACGACGGAGAACCAGGCGGGCGGTGTCGCGGAGTCGGTGTTCATCGCGGCGCAGTTCGTGCTCTACGGAGCCGAGTACGCCGCCATCGCCGGGCGCAGGGGGCTGACCGAGGTCGCCTCGCAGGCCCTCAAGGTCGTCGACGAGGTCCGCCAGGCCGTCCTGGACCACGCCTGGGACGGCGACTGGTTCCTGCGCGCGTACGACTACTACGGCAACCCCGTCGGCACCGCCGCGGACACCGAGGGCCGCATCTGGATCGAGCCGCAGGGCTTCGCGGTCATGGCCGGCATCGGTGTCGACGACGGCCGCGCCCTCAAGGCGCTCGACGCGGTCGAGGAGCACCTCGGCACCCCGCACGGCATGGTGCTGCAGAGCCCCGCGTACAGGACCTACCGCGTCGAGCTGGGCGAGGTGTCGACCTACCCGCCGGGCTACAAGGAGAACGGCGGGATCTTCTGCCACAACAACCCGTGGGTGATCATCGCCGAGACGATGGTGGGCCGCGGCGACCGGGCGTTCGACCACTACAAGCGGATCACGCCGGCGTACCGCGAGGACATCTCCGACGTGCACCGCACCGAGCCGTACGTGTACGCGCAGATGATCGCCGGCAAGGAGGCCGTCCGGCACGGCGAGGCCAAGAACTCGTGGCTGACCGGCACGGCCGCCTGGAACTTCGTCGCGGTCTCGCAGCACCTGCTGGGCGTGCGGACGGACTACGACGGGCTCGTCGTCGACCCGCAGATCGGTGCGGAGGTCCCGGAGTTCACGGTGACGCGCGTGGCCCGCGGGGCGACGTACGTCATCCACGTGACGACGGGTCCGGCGCCGAGCGTCAGCGTCGACGGCGAGGCCCTCGACGGGCACCTCGTCCCGTACGCCCCCGCGGGTTCGACCGTCCGGGTCGAGGTCAGGGTCTAGCCCTCGGCGGACACCGCGGGCGGGTGCGCAGGGGGCATACGCGCGTCGCCCTCGTCGCGAAACTCCTTCGTGGAACACTCCCCACGTGATGCAACGCAAGGAGCTGAAGAGCACCGGTTACGAGATCTTCATCGGCGCCCTCTCGCTGCTGTCGATCGTCAACCTCGGCCTCATCATCGTCACCGACAGCAAGGACCTGTCGACGATCCTCAAGGTGATGAACGCGATCTTCAGCGTCATCTTCCTGGCCGACTTCTCGTACCGTCTGGCCACCGCTCCCTCGCGCCGCGGGTACTTCTTCCGGCACTTCGGCTGGGCGGACCTGCTGGCCAGCGTGCCGCTGGCGTCGTTCAAGTTCCTGCGCATCTTCCGCCTGGTCCGGGTGGCCCGGCTCCTGCGCACGGTCGGCATCCGGGAGATCGGCCGCACGCTCATCCGCGACCGCGCGGGCAGCGCCCTGTACCTGCTGCTGCTCGCCGGAATCCTGGTCCTCGAGTTCGGCAGCCTCGAGATGCTCTACGTCGAGAAGGACGCCCCGGGCGCCAACATCACGACCGCCTCCGACTCGCTCTGGTACACGATCGTCACCATCTCGACCGTCGGCTACGGCGACCAGTACCCGGTCACCAACCTCGGGCGCTTCGTCGGCGTCGGCATCATCGTCGTCGGCGTCGGCATCTTCGGCACGTTCACCGGCTACCTGGCCAACCTCTTCCTCTCACCGAAGAAGTCCGACGACGCGCCGACGGTTCCCGTGGCAGAGGCGGTCGTCGACGAGCCGACGATCTCCCTGTCGGCGGTCCGTGAGCTCATCGCCCTGCCGGGCATCGGCCTCACGGACGTGGACCGCCTGCTGACCCTGTCGCAGTCACGATCGGCCGACCGTCCGGACTGACTTTCGTCTCAGACGAATGGTCCGGGTATGCTGTCCCGGCCGAAGCACGACCGGCATGCGGGTGTAGTTCAGTGGCAGAACTTCAGCTTCCCAAGCTGATAGCGCGAGTTCGATTCTCGTCACCCGCTCCCTCGAAGGGCCCCACATCGTGGGGCCCTTCGTCGTTCACGGCGACGGCCATGACCTGGGCGATCGTCCAGGTGGAACGGGTTCGGCCGTCTAGGTGAAACCACCCAAGTCACTTCATCGTGTGACCCAGTCTGTCGATGTCATGACCATGAAGACGACCTGGACTCTCGCCGTGTCGGCCGTCACCGCACTCTCCGCCGGAACCGCCGTCGCCGCCTCGGCCGCCGAGGCCGCGCCGCCGCCCCCCGCCGAGCGCGCCGAGCAGTCCGGCACCCCGCTGGTCAGGCTCGCCGAGGTCCCGCCCCCGCCCCTCGTCGGCGACACCGTGCCCGCCTCGGCGGTCGACGCGACGCGTGACGGCGGGCTGTCCGTGTTCGTCAGCCCGAGCGGCGACGGCTCCGGCCTCGTCATCGACCCGTACGCTCCGCTGCCCACTGTGATCGCCGCGGAGCTCGACGCGGTCAACGAGCCCATGACAGACCTGGAGGACGCCACCCAGCAGCTGGTCCGGAGGTCCGCGATGCGCGCCGCGCTCGACGCCGCCGACACCAGCGTGCTGGTCGTCTACGCGACGCCGACGTTCGACGCCGACGGCACAGTCACTGGGGTGCAGTACGGGGTGTCCGGCAACCAGGAGGCGCCGCTCGAGTTCGCGACGAGCCACCAGCTGCGCCTCAGCCCGAGCCACGACCTCGCTGTCGCGACCTGGCAGCCGTTCCTGGCGAAGAACCCGCAGTTCACGCTGGTGGACACGACCCTGGAGTGATCGCGCAGGACCGCGCCTCACCCTCCTGAAGCGCGGCCCTGCGACGTCGGGGTCAGGATGCACCCGGGGTACATGTCGCGTCAATGAAATCGTGACGTCGGTCAGATCGGGAGACACCGGCCACGGCCTGGTCGGCCTCCGCGCCCTGAAGAATCTGCTCCCGTGGCTCGCGCAGGTCGGCGCCGGGCCTACAGAAGGTCGAGGGTGAGGAGGCTCGCCCCGCCGGTGGGGCCCGCGCTCGTGAAGCCCATGCGGTCGTAGAACGCGATCCCGCCGGTGTTGCGGGAGTCGACGCCCAGGTGCAGGCCGGGGACGCCGCGCTCGCGCAGCGCGTCGGACAGGGTCTCGATCAACCGGCGCCCGAGACCCTTGCGCTGGGCGCGCGGCAGCAGGTCGATGTGCATGTGCGCGGGGTGGGTGCGGAACAGCGGCTTGTCGACCGGCGCGAACTCGTGGAACTGGCGGATCAGGCCGTGGTCCTGGGTGCCGTCTCGGGGGTCGTCGACGAGGGGGAACTCCTCGCGCAGCACGGGGAACCAGGACTGGGCGAGCCAGCGCTCGAACCGGTAGGTGTCGGCGGTCGCGACGATGTAGCCGCACACGCCCTGCTCGTCGACGACGACGAACGACAGGCCCGGGTCGGCGACCGGGTACGGGCCGGCGTACATGTGACCGAGCAGGTCGGGGTCGCGGTACAGGTTCGTCGCATCGGCGCTGGCGTCACCAGTGAGCAGGCAGATGCGGTAGAGCGCGGGCAGGTCGGACGCGTGAAAGGGCCGGATCGTTTCGGGCATGTGACGACTTTGCCATCCCTGCTGACAACGGCGCTGCGGAGGACCACAGTGAGGTGATGGCGCCGGTCACCGAGCAACACCAGGAGACGCATCGTTCCGCGTTCCCGCCCATCGCGAGCTATGCGTTCCTGTCGGACTGCGAGTCCAACTGCCTGATCTCGCCCGCGGGTGCGGTCGAGTGGATGTGCGTCCCGCGGCCCGACTCACCGAGCATCTTCGCCTCGATCCTCGACCGGGGAGCCGGCTCGTTCCGCGTCGGTCCGCACGGGACCCGGGTCCCGTCGGCCCGCCGCTACCTGCCCGGCACGCTGGTGCTTGAGACGACGTGGCAGACGCCGACCGGCTGGCTCGTCGTGCGCGACGCGATGGTCATGGGCCCGTGGCACAACCAGGACGAGCGCTCGGTCACGCACCGCCGCACGCCCACCGACAACGACGCCGAGCACATCCTGCTGCGCACCGTCACGTGCGTCAGCGGGACCGTGGACCTCGAGGTCGAGTGCGACCCGTCGCACGACTACGGCCGGGACGGGACGCGCTGGGAGTACGACGGCACGGGCTACAACGCGATCCACGCGGACTCCGACAGCGGGCCCACCCTGCGCCTGACCAGCAGCCTGCGCCTGGGCATCGACGGCCGGACGGCGTCGGCCCGCACCCGCATGTCCAACGGGGACAAGGCGTTCATCGCCCTGTCCTGGTCACCGCTGCCGGCGCCGACCACGTGGGACGCGGCCGCCGACCAGCTCTGGCGGACGCAGGAGTTCTGGCGCGAGTGGATCACGCAGGGTGTCTTCCCCGACCACCCGTGGCGCACGTACCTGCAGCGCAGCGCGCTCACGCTCAAGGGCCTGACCTACGCGCCGACGGGCGCCCTGCTGGCCGCAGCCACGACCAGCCTGCCGGAGACGCCCGGCGGAGAGCGCAACTGGGACTACCGGTACGCCTGGATCCGGGACTCGACCTTCGCCCTCTGGGGCCTCTACACGCTGGGCCTGGACCGCGAGGCCAACGATTTCTTCGCGTTCATCCACGACGTCTGCCGGGACAACAAGGACCTGCAGATCATGTACGGGGTCGGCGGGGAGGAGAAGCTCGACGAGTTCGAGCTGGGCCACCTGTCCGGGTACGAGGGCGCGCGTCCGGTGCGCATCGGCAACGCCGCCTACGACCAGCAGCAGCACGACGTCTGGGGCGCCGTCCTCGACTCCGTCTACCTGCACACCCGCTCCCGCGAGCAGCTGCCCGAGTCGCTGTGGCCGGTGCTGAAGCGCCAGGTCGAGGCCGCGATCAAGCACTGGCACCGGCCCGACCGCGGCATCTGGGAGGTGCGCGGCGAGCCGCAGCACTTCGTCTCCAGCAAGCTCATGTGCTGGGTGGCCCTCGACCGCGGCGCCCGCCTGGCCCGCATGCACGACGAGCTCGACTTCGCGGAGCAGTGGACCAAGCTGGCCGCCGAGATCCACGCCGACATCTGCGCCAATGGGGTCGACGAGCGCGGCGTCTTCGTGCAGCGGTACGGCTCCGACGCGCTGGACGCGTCCCTGCTCCTGGTCCCGCTGCTGCGCTTCCTGCCGCCGTCGGACCCGCGCGTCCGGGCCACGGTCCTGGCCATCGCCGACGAGCTCACCACCGACGGCCTGGTCCTGCGCTACCGCGTCGAGGAGACCGACGACGGACTGTCCGGCGAGGAGGGCGCCTTCACCATCTGCTCGTTCTGGCTGGTGTCCGCCCTGGTCGAGATCGGCGAGCTCGACCGCGGCCGGGCCCTGTGCGAGCGGCTGCTGTCCTACGCCAGCACCCTCAACCTCTACGCCGAGGAGATCGACCCGCGCACCGGCCGGCACCTGGGCAACTTCCCGCAGGCGTTCACGCACCTCGCGCTCATCAACGCGGTCGTCCACGTCATCCGCGCCGAGGAGGCCTCCGGCCACGACGCGATGCACTTCGAACCCCCGAACCGCGGCGGCTGAGCGGCCGGCCTTCCGACGACGGCCGCCCTGTCGACGAGGGCCGCCACCGCCCTCGAGAACAACGTTATCGACGTCAAGACGGTCCATAACGTCGACAAGGTTGTCCTCGACGATGCCGGGCGGTCAGGTGTCGAGGTCGATCAGCACCTTGCCGACGATGCCCGACTCCACCGCGTCGTGCGCCGCCCCGGTGTCGACCAGCGAGAAGCGCGTCACCGGCAGGCCGTGCTCGATCCCGACCCGCAGCGCTCCGTCGGCCAGGGCGTGCGAGACGCCGGCGACGGCCTGCTGCTTGCGTTCGTCGGACACCGTGTACGTCAGGACGAACTGCACGGCGACGTTCTTCCCCATCAGCGGCATCACCGGCAGCGTCACCTCGTCGAGGTCGGCGGTGGCGTACGCGGCGATGGTCCCGTTGGCGGCGACCGCGGCGACGACGGTCGCCGCGTTGCGCGCGATGTCGACGTCCACGACGACGTCGACGCCCGCCGGCACGATCGCCCGAACCGCCGAGGCGACGTCCTCGGTGCGGTAGTTCACGACGTGGTGCGCGCCCGCGGCACGCGCCAGGTCGGCCTTCTCCGGCGAGCTGATCGTGGTGATCACGGTGGCGCCGGCCCACACGGCCAGCTGGATCGCGGCATGCCCGACCGCGCCCGCGCCGCCGGTCACCAGCACCCACCGGCCGTGCAGAGCGCCGCGGGCGAGACGCGCCGGCCCTGCGGCCGAGGCGGTGAGCGCTTCGTGCGCGGTGAGCGCGGGGATGCCCAGCGACGCGCCCGCGTCGAAGCTCTCCGAGTCCGGCAGCGCGACGACGTGCGAGGCGGGCACCGTGACCAGCTCCTGCGCGGTGCCCTCGTCGCTGCGCCAGGCGACGTCCCACAGCCAGACCCGGTCCCCCGGCCGGAGCCCGACGACGTCCGAGCCGACCGCGTCGACGACCCCAGCACCGTCCTGGTTCGGCACCTTGGCGTGCTCGAACGACGCACCGTCCCCGCGACCCTTGCGGGCCTTCCAGTCCGTCGGGTTGACGCCCGAGACCGCGACCCGCACCCGGACCTCGTCGGCACCCGGATCCCGCGGTGGACGCTCGACGACGGTGAGGACGGCGGACGGACCCGTGCGGTCGTAGACGACAGCCTTCATGGATCGAGCCTATGCACTGGTCACGCTCGACGCGTTCGCACGCCTGCCGAGGGGCACGACCCCGTCGGCAACCCAACGAGTCGCAAGTACATCCGCAGTCGCGGTGCCAAGCCGGCACGCTGCAGGGTCAGGATGCCGCATCGGTCTGCCGAAGTAGGGACGTGAACAATTCCTCTTCGTGGTACTCGAAGCTCGAGTCCCGCTGGGCCGCGCGCAATGGCCTCCAGCTGCGCCGCGTGCCGACGAGCGCGGAGCGAATGATTTCCGCATCGCGCACGGCTGTGTGGGCGGCGGTCGCCGTGGAATTCGAGGGGCCTCGCGGTCACTACCAGGAGATTGTCGGTGCGCCGGCTTCGGGAGTGGGGGCAAAGCATGTCTCCTTGGGGCCGCCGGTGCCGCCGTTCGGCCTGCGACCCGTCATGTACACCGAAGTGACGGCTGAGCTAGAGGGGTTCTGGCAGACGACCCAGACGTTCGCGGGTGCGTGGGAGCTCACGGAGACTTTGCTCCTGGAGGACGCTGGCGATGATCAGACTCTTGCTCGGGTCACGGGCTGGTGGGTGAAGCCTGCGCCGTCGCAACAGGACTTCACCAAGATGCAGGTCGCACTCAACGGGTTCGCTGCCGAGTTTCTGGACCGGCTAGCGGGCTTCGCCGCGCCCGATCCACCACAAGCACCACCGCAGGCGCACTGAGATCTCGGAGCTGGGGTTGCCTGTGGACGGGGTATCCCGAAGGCTGGTCCCGGCCGCACCGGGTGGGTGCAGATCGGCAACACGACTTACGTCTCGCCCGAGACCGTGTACGGCTTGTCCGGCCAGTACGCCCACTCCTCGAAGACCTCGGCGCGACCGTCGGGGGCGAAGGTGATGACCCACAGGTCGCGGTACTCCTGCGGCTTGTCGCCGGTGTACTGGACGTGCACCCGGACCACGGCGTTCGCGCCATCGGCGGCGATGACGGTCGCGGTCATCTCGAACGGGGTGTCGTCGAGCCAGAAGCCGCGGATGGCGTCGAGGCCCTCGAGCGGTTCGGCGTCATAGGGCGAGCGCAGGTACCGCGCGTTCTCCGTGAACAAGCGGTTGAGGTCGTCGACGTCCTGCGCCCGCCACGCACGCTCGTAGTGCTCGACCCAGCCGGTGACGGCGTCCCTGCCCATGTCGGCGCTCCCCGCGGTTCGTCGGACGTCCCGGTCCGAGTGTCCCCCGGCACGTCCCGACACGCCCGAGCAATTCGTCAGGCGCGCGTGAGCGGTGGCAGTCGGTACGTGTCAGTCACGGTTTCGACCCTCACCTCACTGCACTCGCGAACGCTCCGGGGCCCGACGAAGCACGGTCAGCTCGACGCGGGACGTGAGCTGCTCGTCGGGCAGGACGCGGGCGAGGTCGGCGAGCACCTGGTCGCAGGCGGCGGCCACCCCGCCGAGGTCCGCGTCCGGGTAGCACGTGACGCGCAGGCGGACGACGGTCGCCTTGCGCTCACGCAGCACGGCGCCGCGGGCGGACAGGATGCGCGGGTCGTCCTCCAGGACGTCAGCGGCAGTCGCGACGGCCGGCCCGGGCTCGACGGTCAGCACGCCGGGCACGTCGCCGCCCTCGAGGCGCAGCGGACCGACGCCGCGGCGGGGGATGTGCGCGCCGAGCCACCAGCCGCCGAGGCCGATGAGGATCGCTCCGGCGGCGACGGCGATCGCCACGAAGCTGTCGGAGCCGGTGACCTGGCCGCTGTCGACGTCCACCGACCCGGGGACCGACGGCCAGAGATCGTCGAGGAATCCCGTCTGCCAGCCGATCGCCGCCACGCCCAGCGCGATGAGGACGAGCCCGAGCAGGAAGACGATCACCCGGTCGACGCCCAGCACCCCGCGCCTCATCGCATACCTGCCACGTGCCGGGTCGAGACGTGCACGGTGACCGGGACGGCCAGCCGCTCGAGCCGCGCCTGCACCGCGGCGCGGACGGCGTCGTCCACGTCGTCGCCCTCCAGGGCGGTCACGCTCACGCTCACCGACTTCCGGCGGGCCGACGAGTGCGCGGACAGGACGTACGGCACATCCTCGGCGCTCGTGCTGGCCAGTCGCGCGAGGTCGGAGATGCCGATGGTGGTGCCAGGGGCGTCGAGGGGCAGGCGGGTGCGGACGCGTCGGCCGAGCGCGACGAGCACGAGCCAGAGGCCGAGCAGCGCCACCAGGCCGCCCACGACGGAGACGACCGTCGACGGTTCCATTCCGTCGGTGTCGTCGACGAGCGGGACCAGCCACGTCTCCCCGTCGATCTGGCCGCCGATCACCAGCGCGTCGCGGATCACGAGCACGCCGAGGGCGATGACGAGCACCGCCAGGACGATGCCGATCCAGCCCACCCGACCGGCGCGGGTGGCGGGCGGCGCGGGCGCGAAGCTCATCGGACCCTCGGCGCGACCGCGGCGCGCGGCGGGCGCACGACGTCACGCACGGCGACGGTCACCGCGTCCAGGTCCTGCGCGGCCTGCCGCACGAGCTCCCGGCCGACGGTGGTCTGCACCTCGCGAGCCACGTCGGCGGACGACGACGGCCAGACGATGGTGACCTCGAGCGACACGCGCGCTCGGTGCCCGAGCCGCTGCCAGTCGACCTTCGGGTAGGCCGGGGCGACGCCCGGCACCCCGAGCGCGACCTGGCCGGCGATCCGCTTGAGGGCCTGGTCGGTGATCGTCAGCGTGCCGCGGGGCTCGTCGACCTCGAGCTCGAGCACCTCGGTGTCGACGGTGTCCTCAGCCACGGCGTCGCCCGGCGACGACCCCGCTCAGGTCCAGGCGGCCGTCGACGACCAGCGCGACGACCACGCCGATCGCGCCGAGGACGACGGCCAGCAGGAACATGTCGAACCCTCCGACGGCGGCGACGAGCGCGAGCAGGATGCCCGCGAACAGCCCGGTGGCGACAGACGACATGGGTCAGCTCCTTCTCATGGGACGTCGATGTCCTCGACGTGCACGTGCACGGGCATGGGGGCGATCGCGGACACGGCCCGTTGCACGAGTCCGGCGGTAGCGGTGACGGGTCGTGACGCGTCGACGACGATGTGCACCTCGGTGCCGCCCGCCTCGTCGTCGATCCGGACGCCCGTGACGCGACGACCGGGCAGGTACGTGCCGAGCCCGCCGAACCGGCCGCCGTCCATCCGGACGACCCCGGGCACGGCGAGCACGACGGCCTCCACCTGCTCCGCGAGCGTGACGGGGTCGGGGCCGACGACGAGCATCGGCGGCTCGGTCACTGGACCCGGGCCTCCACGACAACCGGCACGGTCTCCTCGTCGGGAAGGTGCACGTCGTTGACGACGACGTTGACCTCGACGACGCGCAGACCCGTCATCCGCTCCACGGCGCTGATCACGTTGCGCCGGATCCCGGTGGCGAGGTCCGCGATCGACACCCCGTACTCAGCGACGAGGTCCAGGTCGACGGCCGCCTCGGTCTCGCCGACCTCGACGGAGACGCCCTGGGCGTGGTTGGTCCGGGCGCCCGGGATGCGCTCGCGGATGGCGCCGAGCGCGCGCCCGCCACCGCCGCCGAGCGCGTAGACGCCCGTGACCTCCTTGGCGGCGATGCCGGCGATCTTGCTGACGACGGTGTCGGCGATCGTCGTCGTGCCCTCGGTGCTCACCAACGCGCTCGGGCGGCGCGCGGCGGCGGCCTTCGTCGGGACGGGGGTGGTCTCGCTCATGATGACCTCATTCGTGCAGACGGGTCCGACGAGGTGGGCCCCCGCCGCTCTCACAGTGCGCCCCCGACGCGTCATCCGCACCCCAGGAGTCACCTGATCCTTGTGCACGAACCGCGCGCCGACCAGCCCCGCGACCGCCATCGGCAAGGCAGACTCACCCTGTGACCGACCTGCTCTCCTCGCCGCGTCCCGCCGGCCGCGTCCTGGAGCACGCGGCCGACTGGTCCTGGCTGCCGGATCCTGCCGACGTGCCGACGTCGTCGACCCTGAGCCACGCGCGTGACGAGGCCGAGCGGCTGCTCGCGGACCACGGCGTGACGTACGGCGCGGACCGCCCGGACGGCGACCACCCCTGGCACCTGGACCCCCTGCCGGTCACCATCGACGAGCCGGAGTGGGCGCGTCTCGACACCGCCCTGGTGCAGCGCGCCGAGCTGCTCGACGCGATCCTGCAGGACGCCTACGGGCCCCGGAGGCTGCTCACCGACCGGCTGCTGCCCCCGACGGTCGTGCTCGGGCATCCCGGGTTCGAGCGGGCGGTCGACGGCCTGCGGCTCCCGGGTGGGCGCGAGCTGGTGCTCACGGCCACGGACATCGTGCGCGACGGTGACGGTGCGTGGTGCGCGGTCGCCGACCGGACGCAGGCGCCCTCCGGCGTCGGGTACGCGATGGAGGACCGGCGCGTCGTCGCGCAGGTCCTCTCCGGGGTCTACCGGCAGGCGTCGATCCAGCGGCTCGGACCGTTCTTCCGCTCGCTGCGGCTCGCGCTGCGCTCGGCGGCCCCCGGGAGCTCGGAGCACCCGCGGATCGTCCTGCTCACCTCCGGCCCGGGCAGCGAGACCGCGTTCGACCAGGCGTACCTCGCGAGCATGCTGGGACTTCCGCTCGTCGAGGGCCCCGACCTGCTCGTCCGCGAGGGGCGCGTCTGGATGCGCGGCGTCGAAGGGCTCGAGCCCGTCGACGTGATCCTGCGTCGCGTGGACGCCGAGTGGTGCGACCCGCTGGACCTGCGTCAGGGGTCGCGGATCGGCGTCCCCGGCCTGGTCCGGGCCGTGCGCGCAGGCACCGTCAGCGTGGTCAACCCGCTGGGCAGCTCAGTCCTGGAGAACCCTGCGCTGCTCACCTACCTGCCGCGCCTGGCCCGCGTGGTGCTCGACCAGGACCTTGCGCTGGCCTCGGCGCCCACCTGGTGGTGCGGCGAGGAGCGCTCGCTCAGGCACGTGATCACCCACCTCGAAGAGCTCGTGATCCTGCCGACGGTGCGCGGCACCGACGTCGGGACGATCCTCGGCTGGACCCTGAGCCGTCGCGAGCGCGAGACCCTCGCGGCCCGCATCACCGCCGAGCCGTGGCTGTGGGTGGCGCAGGAGCCCGTCGGTCCCGCGGGTCCGACGGTGGACGGCACCCCGGTGGGCGTCGGCAGCGACCTGCCCAGCTCCGAGGGGGTCGGTCCGGCAGACCTCGGCCCGCGCGCGGCGGTGCTGCGCACGTACGCGGTCGCCCACGACGGCTCGTACACGGTCATGGCCGGCGGGCTCGCGCGGGTGGCCGAGGGCCACGTCGTCTCGTCGGCTCTCGGCGCGGCCGCCAAGGACGTCTGGGTCCTCTCCTCGCAGCCCGAGGCCCCGCTCGAGCCGTGGGTGCCGTCCGACGAGTCGTCGTCGGGTGAGGCCGCCCAGCCGCGCCGGCCCGCGACCGGCATCTCGCCGCGCACCGCGGAGAACCTCTACTGGATGGGCCGGTACGCAGAGCGCGCCGAGGACACCGCGCGCACGATGCGCGTCGTCATCGACCGCTGGGACGACTTCCACCGCCTGCCCGCGTCCGCAGGTGGCCGGGCTCTGCAGGTGCTGCTGGAACCGCTCGGCGAGTCGCCCGCTCTGCGTGACCTGGTGCTCGACCGCCGCAGGGTCGGCACGGTCGCGCGCTCGATCCGGTTGCTCGGATCGTCGGCCGCGGCCGTCCGCGACCAGCTCTCCACCGACACGTTCGGGCCGTTGGCGCGCATCGAACGGGCACTTCGCGACGAGCGCAGCAAGCAGCGCGGCCGCACCCAGACCGACGCCCTCGACCTGGGCACCCTGCGCGCGAACGCGGCGACCGCGGGCCTGCGGCCGGTGCTCGACAAGGTGCTCGAGGGTCTCCTCGCAGTGGCCGGCATCGCCGCCGAAGGGCTCGTGCGCGACGTCGGCTGGCACTTCCTCGACGCGGGCAGGCGCATCGAGCGCGCGCAGAACCTCGTCGAGAGCCTGCTCGCGTCCGTTGTCGTGCGGCGACCCGCCGACGTCGACGCGCTCGTGCTCGAGTCGGTGCTGCTGGGCCACGAGTCGGCGATCACCTACCGCCGGCGACACCAGGCCGTGCCGGCAGTGCCGGACGTGCTCGAGCTACTCCTGCACGACGGGTCCAACCCCCGGTCGCTGGCGTTCCAGCTGGACCGGCTGCGCGAGGCGCTCGCCGCGATCCCCCTGGCCGGACGCTCCCCCGACCAGCGCGACCACCTGCTCTCGGACGTCGTCGACCTGCTCGAGGAGCTCGACACCGTCTCGTTCACGGCCGCGGTCACCGACGACGGCCGACGCGCCCGCCTGGCCGAGGCCCTCGAGTCGATGCTCTGGCGCCTGCGCTCGACGGCCGACGAGATCGAGCGCGTGCACTTCGTGAAGGTCTCGCTGAGCCAGGCGCTCGAGGACCCCTGGGACGCCCGGACCGGTGCCGCATGACCGAGCCCCGCCGCTACGACCTCGTGCACCGGACGACCTACGTCTACCCCGACGTGGTCACCGACTCGTACGGGCGCACCACGATGACTCCCCGCGACGTCCCCGGCCAGACGTGCATCGAGACCGTCGTCGAGATCTCGCCGGCCCCGTCGGACACCGCCGCCCACCTGGACTACTTCGGCAACCGGACCACGTACTTCGGGGTCACGACGCCGCACACCGAGCTCGTCGTCACCGCCCGCTCGACCATCGAGGTCACCCGCCCGACCCCGGCCGCCGAGTCGCTGCCGAGGGTCGGCTGGCAGGAGGTGGCGCGGCGCGTGGCCGCCGGGGACGTGGACCGGCTGGACCCCGAGCTCGCGGACCTGCGCGAGGCGGTCCTGCCGTCCGCGCACGTCGCGTTCGCCGACGAGGTGCGCGAGTGGGCCGCCCCGACGTTCTCGGTCGACCGGCCGCTGGCCGACGTGCTCGTCGAGCTGGCCCACCGCATCCGCACCGAGCTCGCGTACCGGTCCGGGTCGACCACCGTGCACACCACCCAGGCGCAGCTGCTCGCCCAGAAGGCCGGCGTCTGCCAGGACTTCGCGCACCTGATGATCGCGGCCCTGCGCGTCCACGGGCTGCCCGCGCGGTACTCGTCGGGGTACATCGAGACGCGGCCCGCGGCAGGCCGTCAGAAGCTGCGCGGCGCCGACGCCTCGCACGCCTGGGTGTCCGCATGGATCCCCGGCGCCGGGTGGATCGAGGTCGACCCGACCAACGACCAGCTGGTCAACGACCAGTACGTGCTGCTCGGCTGGGGTCGCGACTACGACGACGTGCCGCCATTGCGCGGGGTCATCTTCACCGAGGGGTCGGGTGCTCGGCTGAAGGTCGCGGTGGACCTGGCGCCGGCGGGCAGCCCCCGCTTCGACTGACCCGCCTACCGAGCGGCGGTGGCCATGTCCCTCAGCTCACCCGGTTGCACCACGAACCCACAGTGCTATCGAGCGGCGGTGGCCATGTCTCTCAGCTCACCGGGCTGCACCACGAACCCGCCGCTGTCCACCACCGTCCCACCCGCACCCCGCCACAGCGCCGCCGCGATGCGCGCGACCGACGACTGCACGCGCGAGCGCGCGATGAGGTGCAGCTGCGAGGGCGTCTCGGTGCGCAGCTCCTCGGGATCGGGCGGCTCCCACGTCACGTGGTACGCCCACGGGCCGTACTCGCCGGCGTCGAGGGTCGACAGCGCGACGGGGATCTCGCGCGAGCGCGCCAGCCGCACGCTGATCGCCCCGTCGTACTCGAAGGTCGCCGTCACGGTGAGCGTCCCGTCGCCGGGCTCGACGGGCCGGCCGACGCGCGCGCCGCTCATCGCCGGCCGGACCAGCGGGAGCGCGTCGGTCGCGGTGAGCGCGACCGGTGACCAGAGGGTCAGGTCCACGGCCGCGCCGGGGTCCGGGGTGACCAGGCGGGAGCGATCGGCGGGGACGATGCCGCCCGCGACCCGGCGGGCGGCCGCGGACATCCAGCCGTAGACGAGGGCGATGCCGGACGCGTCCGTCGAGTCGAGCGCGTAGAGGTCGACGTCGCGGGCGCCGAGCCCGGCCTGGCGGGCGTCGTCGCTGTCGAGCGCGGTCGGACCCTCGAGAGTCGCGCCCGGAACGAGAGCCAGCAGGCCGGTGGTCGACGAGGGCGTCGTCTCGGCGACCATCCCGCGGAAGCGCGCACCGGTCATCGGGCGCGGGACCGTGGCCGACGCCGCGACAGGGCTGCGCGCCCAGGACGCCGACGGGAACCACGCCGTCGCCAGCGCGACCGCGTCGGTGTCCCGCGGCAGGACGAGAACGTTCCTGCCGTCGACCTGCTCGGGGAGCCTCACCTGCGCGTGGTCCATGGCGGCGGACCGTACACAGCATTTGATGCGGGCGTGTTTCGGCCCGGCGAGTCGTGGGGTGTGTACACACAAGTTCGCGCGGCCGTCGTCGCAGGTCAGGCGGGTGAGGCTTGGTCCGATCGAGTGGTCGTCCACCGCCGGGGCCGCCTGTGCACAGGCCTGTGGACAACGCCTGTGGACAAACCCCGGCGCCGGTGGACACCGAACCCCCAGGACGCCCGACCCTTCGCCTCGGCGCCGCACGCCACGCTGCACATGATGTGGACAAGTGCTGTGGACAACTGCTGCAGCGCCCCGGATCGTGCGGTGCCACAGGACCTAGGTCCCCCTTTCGGGGACGCGGTCAGCCGTGCACGTCGTGCAGGTGGTGGACCACGTCGTGCAGGAAGTACTGCCCGAGCGTCAGGACCGTGAACTGCGACCCGTTCGAGCGCGTGCCGGCGCGGTCCCACTGGTCGTCCTGCACGCTGTCGAAGCGGTCCGCGATCACGACCGCCGCGTCGGCGAGGTGAGTCGCGACGACCGCGGGGTCCTGCTGGTCGTAGCGGTCCGCGAGCGCCGTGGCGTCCTGGTCCCAGTTCTCGAACGCGGGGTCGTCCTGCGTGAGCAGCAGCTCGAGGCGGCCGTCGAAGATCCGCAGCACGTCGCGCACGTGGGCGCCGTACTCGAGCGTGGACCAGGTGGTGGGCGAGGGCCTGGTGCGAGCATCGTCGCGACCGAGGGCCTCGACCCACCGCGGCGCGAGCCCGCGCACGACGCCGCCGATGGCCGGCCCGTCGACGTCCGCAGCGATGAACCCGCACTCGGGGCACTGCTCGGCCAGGACCCAGGTCCAGTCCTTGGTGTCGGGCTCGGGGATCGCGTTCGTCGTCATGCGTGGAGGCTAGCCGCCGCCGGGCGTCGTCCCCAGCGAGGAAACGCCTCGTCCCGACGACATCCGGCCAACTCCCCGTGCCCTCAGAGGATGCCGGCCAGGCGGAGGTCGGCGACCTCGTCGTCGGTGAGGAGTCGGGAGCGGATGAGGAACCGGACGCCCTCGGGGGCCTCCAGCGAGAAGCCCGCCCCGCGACCGGGCACCACGTCCACCGTCAGGTGCGTGTGCTTCCAGTACTCGTACTGCGCCTTGCTCATCCAGAAGGGCACCGTCACTCCGTCGCCGAGGGGCAGGTCGCCCAGGTGCTCGTCGGAGTCGCCGGTGAGGAAGTCACCGTCGGCGAAGCACATGGGCGACGACCCGTCGCAGCAGCCGCCCGACTGGTGGAACATCAGCTCGCCGTGCTGCTCGCGCAGCGACCGCAGCATGGACGCCGCGGCGTCGGTCAGGTCGACCCGGTCGGTCATGAGCACGCTCCTCTCGTCGGAAAGCCGCCCGGGAACCGGGAACCCGCACGCGTGCCTCGTGCGGGTCCCCCGGTCCCGGGTCGGGGAAAAGGGGCCCGGGCGGAGGGACCCGGACCCCGGCCCGGTCAGAAGAAGCCGTCCTTCTCCGCCTTGTAGGAGACGAGCAGGTTCTTCGTCTGCTGGTAGTGGTCGAGCATCATCTTGTGGTTCTCGCGGCCGACGCCCGAGCCCTTGTAGCCGCCGAACGCCGCCCCGGCGGGGTACGCGTGGTAGCAGTTGGTCCACACGCGACCGGCCTGGATGTCGCGCCCGGCCCGGTAGGCCAGGTTCGACTCCCGCGACCAGACGCCCGCGCCGAGCCCGTAGAGCGTGTCGTTGGCGGTCGAGATGGCGTCGGAGTAGTCCGAGAACGACGTCACCGAGACGACCGGCCCGAAGATCTCCTCCTGGAAGATGCGCATGGAGTTCTTGCCCTCGAAGATCGTCGGCTGCACGTAGTAGCCGCCCTCGAGGTCGCCGCCCAGCGAGGCGCGGGCGCCGCCCGTGAGCACCTTGGCGCCCTCGGCCCGGCCGATGTCCAGGTACGACAGGATCTTCTCGAGCTGGTCGTTGGACGCCTGCGCGCCGATCTGCGTCTCCGTGTCCAGCGGGTTGCCCTGGATGATCGCCTCGGTGCGCGCCACGGCGTCCGTGATGAACCCGTCGTAGATCGACTCCTGGATGAGCGCGCGCGACGGGCACGTGCAGACCTCGCCCTGGTTGAACGCAAACATCGCGAAGCCCTCGAGTGCCTTGTCGTAGAAGGCGTCCTTCTCGCGCGCGACGTCCTCGAAGAAGAGGTTCGGGCTCTTGCCGCCCAGCTCGAGGGTCACCGGGATGAGGTTCTGCGAGGCGTACTGCATGATCAGCCGCCCGGTCGTCGTCTCCCCGGTGAAGGCGATCTTGGCGATCCGCGGCGACGACGCCAGCGGCTTGCCCGCCTCGGCGCCGAACCCGTTGACCACGTTCACCACGCCCGGCGGCAGCAGGTCGGCTATCAGCTCCATGAGCACGAGGATCGAGGCCGGCGTCTGCTCGGCGGGCTTGAGCACCACCGCGTTGCCGGCCGCGAGCGCGGGCGCCAGCTTCCAGGTGGCCATGAGCAGCGGGAAGTTCCACGGGATGATCTGGCCGACGACACCCAGAGGCTCGTGGAAGTGGTACGCGATCATGTCGCCGTCGATCGGCGAGATCGAGCCCTCCTGGGCGCGGATCGCGGCCGCGAAGTAGCGGAAGTGGTCGACGACGAGCGGGATGTCGGCCCCGACCGTCTCCCGGATCGGTTTGCCGTTCTCCCACGTCTCGGCGACGGCGAGCATCTCGACGTTCGCCTCGATGCGGTCGGCGATCCGGTTGAGCACGTTGGCCCGCTCGGTCTCGCTCGTCTTGCCCCAGCTCCGGGCGGCGCCGTGCGCGGCGTCGAGGGCCCGGTCGATGTCGGCGGCGTCGCCCCGGGCGACCTCGCAGAACGTCTTGCCGTTCACCGGGCTGGGATTCTCGAAGTAGCGGCCGGCGGCGGGGGCGACGTACTCGCCGCCGATCCAGTGGTCGTACCGCTCGCGGTAGGTGACAAGGCTCCCGGGCCGGCCGGGTGCGGCGTAGACAGTCATCGCGACTCCTTGCTCCTGCTGACGCGGCACCGTTGCCTCGTCTGCCCGCACGGTAGGTCGGGAAGCGTTGCAGGAACGTTGTGGCCCTGGTCGCAGGTGCGGGGGTGGTGCGTCGCGGTCGGACGACGGATCCCCTCCACCCGTCGCCCGACCGGTCCCGCCTCTTTCAGCCGGGAGCGTCCGCCCCTCGCGGTTGCTCCGGCCGGAAAAAAGCCGACTACTGCAGCACATCCCCTCGGCCGTCCTTGCGGTCGGCCGTCTGCGGGCGCAGCCCTAGAGCAGAGCCCGATCACAACGTACGGAGCGCAACGTTGCAGAACCGTTGCACGAGTCAGCGGGCCGTTGACCCGGGCTATCCGGCCGGGCGCAGCCTCGGCTACCGACGGTCCGGCGGCGCTCCGAGACGGCGGCCGAGGAGGTCGAGCCGACCCACCGCCTGGACGTGCGCGGGTGTGCCACGCGGGGCCAGCCAGGCGAGCCGCTCCCATGCCTGCCAGTCGTCGGAGCCCTCGTCGGACGAGACCCACCGGCTCAGGACGCCGGGCAGCGAGCTGGCCAGGACGGCGGCGCGGATGTCCGCGGAGAGCTCCTCGCGCACGCGCTCGACCCCGGGCGCGACCGACCGGGCCAGCACGTTGCCGGGGTAGTTGGACAGCGCCGCCTCGATGTCGCCGGCGGCGAGCAGCTCGCGCACGAGGTCGACGTCGGTGCGCAGCGGCGAGGTCAGCCGGTAGGGCCGGGACTCACTGAGCATCGGTCCGACGATGCGCCGCAGCCGCGAGACCTCCGCACGCACGGTGACGTCGGAGAGCATCTGGTCGCTGAGCAGGACCGCGAGCTCGTCGGCGCTGAGGCCGACGGGGTGCCGGGCGAGCAGCAGCAGGATCTCGGCGTGCCGCAGGCTCATGCGCGCGTCGACGCCGCCCACCCGGACCGTCGGGGCGGTGGACAGCACGCGCAGGCGCGGCATGACGTCCAGGTCGCCGCCGGAGCGCACGATCAGCCGGCTGGAACGGGTGGTCTGCTCGGCGGCGATGCGCGCCAGCTCGGCCTCGACGGCGGCGACGGTGGCGCGGACCAACGACATGACCACGGTGGACGCCACGACGGGTCCGCCCGTCACGTCGAGCACGCCGAGCACCTGACCGGTCGGCGCGTGCACGGGCACGGCGGCGCAGTTCCACGGGTGCACCTTGCGCGCGTAGTGCTCGTAGCCGACCACCTGCAACGGCTGGTCGATGGCGAGCGCGGTGCCCAGCGCGTTGGTGCCGGCGCAGTCCTCACGCCACACCGAGCCCTCGACGAACCCGACGCCCTCCATCTGCCGGCGCACACCCTGCTCGCCCTCGACCCACAGCAGCCGGCCGGCGTCGTCGGTCAGGGCCGTGACCCAGCCGGCGTCCGAGCCCGGGGAGACGAGCAGCTCACGGACCACCGGCATCGCCGCGGCGACCGCCAGGGCTCTGCGGTAGGTGGTCAGCGACCGGCCCGCCATGTCGACGGGCGCGTTCTGCACCTCGGGGTCCACGCCGCTGCGCTGGCTCCGTCGCCACGAGTCGGCGACGACCGGACGCACGTGCCGACCCGGGACGCGGCCCGTGGTGACGAACTTCTCGTGGGCAGCGCTGACGTTGGCGGCGTCTGCAAGCTCCGTCATCCGTCTCCCGTCGACCGCGTCGTCGAGCGCTGCCCTCGTCGCGGATCGTGGGGGCTCGCGGCGAAGTTCTGGTCGAAGTGTACGAAGATTCCGCGCGATTGCGCTTCACCCGTCGGCCCCGGGATTGTCGGCCCCGGGAGATCCCGCTCACCTGGGGGCGATCTTCGTGACAGAACGTGCGACGATGTCACCATGCCCAAGATCATCGGCGGCTCGTTGCACGAGCACCGCGAGCAGACGCGCCAGAAGCTCTTCGCGGCGCTCTCCGCGCTCATGGCCGAGCAAGGGTTCGACGCCATCACGCTCGCCGAGATCGCTGCCGCGGCCGGGGTCGGGCGCACCGCTGTCTACAACCACTTCCCCGACAAGGAGTCGCTCCTGCTCGGGTTCATCACGCACGAGACCGAGCAGTACGCCGCGACGCTGCAGCGTTCGCTCGACGACATCGACGACCCCACCGAGCAGCTCCAGATGTACGTCCGGCAGCAGGCGGCGCTGACCCGCGTCTACCACCTGGCGCCGGGACCCGAGCTGCGGTCGGTGCTCTCGCGCGGGACGCAGCAGCGCGTGCGCGAGCACGTCGTGGTCGTCGAGCAGATCCTGCGCCGCATCCTGGCCGCGGGGATCGACTCCGGCGCGTTCCCGTCGCAGGACCTCGACGTGACCGTCCCCCTGATCAACGCGTGCCTGTCCGGTCGCGGCGTCCCCGCGGACGGCCCGGAGCGCGAGCGTGCGATCCAGCAGACCGAGCAGTTCGTGCTCCGCGCCGTCGGCGCCCTCGCGCCCGTCCCGGCCTGACGTGCCCAGGAACCGCAAGAACCGCAGCGCAGCCCCGCCCGCCCACCACGGCAGCCACCCCACCTCACGCCGGCCCGGGGTCCGGCCCGCCGCGCGGCGTGCGGTCGCCGTCGAGGTCACCTTCCTGCCCGGGCTCGGGGACGTGCTCGCCGACGAGGCCTCGACGCTCCTGACCAGCGGGCCGCCTGAGCCCGTGCCCGGCCGCGACGACGCCCTCGAGGTCGCCCTGCTCGGACCGCTCGCCGACGTCACGGCGCTGCGCACGGCCGTCGCCGCGTTCGTCGTCCTGCGGTTCGACGTCCCCCGCCCCAAGTCGCTGACCAGCGGCGACCATCTGCAGCGCATCATCGACGCGATGGGCTGGTCGCTGCGCGTGGACCGCTCGTCGTCGTTCCGGATCGAGGCCGCGGGGGCCGACTCGGCCGTGTTCCAGCGGCTCGCGTCCCTGCTCTCGGAGGCCACCGGACTGCCGTACGACGAGAAGAGCGGCGAGCTGGTGCTGCGGGTGCGCCGCGGGGTGGTGACCGGCCCGTCCGGCGACAACGGCTGGGACGTGCTCGTCCGCATCGGCCCGCGGCCGCTGTCCGCGCGACCCTGGCGGGTGGCCGACTACCCCGGCGCCGCCAACGCGACGATCGCCGCTGCGATGGTCCGCCTCGGCGGCGTCGTGCCCACCGACCGCGTGCTCAACCTCATGTGCGGGTCGGGCACGCTGCTGGTGGAGCGGCTCCTCGCGGGTCCCGCGTCCGAGGCGGTCGGTGTGGACCTGTCCGAGGCTGCCGTCGCCGCCTCGACGGCCAACCTCGCCGCCGCCGGCCTCACCGCGCAGGTGCTGCAGGGTGACGCGCTCGCCCCCGTGCCCGGCTCGTTCGACCTCCTGCTGGCCGACCCGCCGTGGGGCACGCTGCACGGGTCGCACGAGAGCAACGCCGCGCTGCACGCCGGGCTGCTGACCGCCGCCTACGAGGCCGCGGCCCCGGGCGCCCGGCTCGTCGTCCTCACGCACGAGATCAAGATCATGGAGCGCGCCGTGCGCGACGCCGACGCCCTCTGGCACGTGCGCGACCAGGTCCGCGTGTTCGCCAAGGGGCACCACCCGCGGATCTACGTGCTGGACCGCACCTAGTCCGTGCAGCGTGGTCCCATGCTTGCGACGTCCGAGCAGAAGCGGGTCAGGGGCCACATCTGCTCGGACGTTGGAGAATGGGGGCGTGCGTGAGAGTCGACTGCCCAGGGTCCGTGCGTCCGAGCTGGTCGGGCGGGGGTGGCTGAACACCGGCGGCGCCTCGCTCAGCCTGGCCGACCTGCGCGGGAAGATCGTCATCCTCGACTTCTGGACGTTCTGCTGCATCAACTGCCTGCACGTCCTCGACGAGCTGCGTGAGCTCGAGGAGCGGTACCGCGACGTCCTGGTGATCGTCGGGGTGCACTCGCCGAAGTTCGCGCACGAGGCCGACCCTGTCGCGCTGGCGGCGGCCGTCGAACGCTACGAGGTGCACCACCCCGTGCTCGACGACCCCGCCCTGACCACCTGGTCCGCCTACACCGCGCGGGCCTGGCCGACGCTCGTCGTCATCGACCCCGAGGGGTACGTCGTCGCGCAGATGGCGGGCGAGGGGCACCGCCGCAACGTCGAGATCCTGGTCGAGGAGCTCGTCGCCAAGCACGAGGCCGCCGGGACCCTCCACCGCGGCGACGGGCCGTACGTGCCGCCCGCCCCGACCGAGGGGACGCTGCGGTTCCCCGCCAAGGTGATCGCGCTGCCGAACGGGAACCTGCTGGTCGCCGACGCCGGGCACCACAGCCTCGCCGAGCTGCTGCCGGACGGGGAGACGCTGGTCCGGCGGATCGGGTCGGGCGCGCGCGGACTCGTCGACGGTCTCTGCGACGAGGCCCGGTTCAGCGAGCCCAACGGGCTGTGCCTGGTGCCGGAGGAGCTGCGGCCGGGGTTCGGCTACGACGTGCTCGTCGCCGACACGGTCAACCACGCCCTGCGCGGCGTGCGACTGTCGGACGGGCTGGTGACCACCGTGGCCGGCACGGGTGAGCAGTACATGGTCGGCGCCGCCGACAACTTCCTGCCGTTCGACGACGAGGAGCCCGACGAGTCGCTCGCCTTCGAGCCGGTGATCGGCGAGCCCGGCGACGCGTCGGCGGCGCTCGGCTCGACGGTGTCCGACGACTCCTCCGACTTCGTCCCCGGTCCTCGTCGGCAGAAGCTCTCCTCGCCGTGGGACGTGGCGTGGTCGCCCGCGCTGGGCGGGTTCGTCGTCGCCATGGCGGGCAACCACACGCTCTGGCAGCTCGACGACAGGCAGGGGTCGATCAACCAGCTCGCCGGCACGCTGAACGAGGGCCTTCTCGACGGGCCGTTCGACGAGGCGTGGTTCGCACAGCCGTCCGGGCTCGCCGTGGGCGCCGACGACAAGATCTGGGTGGCCGACTCCGAGACGTCGGCGCTGCGCTGGGTGGACCCGGTGGAGCGGACCGTGCACACCGCGATCGGTGAGGGGCTGTTCGACTTCGGTCACCGGGACGGCCCGGCCTCCGAGGCGCGCCTCCAGCACCCCCTCGGCGTCGCGGTGCTGCCCGACGGGTCGGTGCTGATCGCCGACACCTACAACGGCGCGGTCCGCCGATTCGGTTCCGTGAGCACCACCGGTTCCGTGAGCACCATCGGTTCCGTGAGCACCATCGGTTCCGTGAGCACCATCGCCGACGACCTGGCCGAGCCCAGCGGGCTGCTCGTCGTGGACGACTCGGTGCTCGTCGTCGAGTCCGCGGCCCACCGCCTGACGCGGCTGCCGCTGCACGGTGTCGGCCGGGTCGAGGACCATGGGGCGCACCGCACGCGGCGACCTGTCACCGAGCTCGCACCGGGCGAGGTGCGGCTCGACGTCGTGTTCACGCCCGCGACCGGGCAGAAGTACGACGACCGCTACGGACCCTCGACCCGCCTGCAGGTGTCCTCGACGCCGCCCGGCCTGCTGCTCGACGGCGCCGGCGACGACGTGCCGCTCGACCGCGTGCTCCGGCTCGACCCGGCGGTGCCCGAGGGCGTCCTGCACGTCACCGCGCACGCCGCGTCGTGCGACGCCGACCCGGCGATCGAGTACCCGGCCTGCCACCTGAACGCCCAGGACTGGGGGGTGCCGGTCCGGCTGGTCGACGGCGGCGCGACGACCCTGACGCTGCCGCTGCACGGCTGAGCCTCCCGACGTCCCGGTGCGGGGACCGGTGCCACATCGCACCCGTCCCCGCACCGATCACGTCGCGGCGCCCGCGCTCCCGCGGCGGGCGCTGCTGCTAGCGGGCTCCTCGCACGGCCACGCCCGCGAGCGCGTCCAGCGAGGTGAGCACGACGTCGCCGGTGGCGGCGGTCGCGGACATGCCGATCTCGACGAGCCACGGGCCGTAGCCGACGACGACCGTCGCGAACTGGGCGCCCACCTCGGCCGGGCTGCCCCCACGGGCGACCGCGGCGGCGGGCTCGTCGGGCGAGGAGCCCTCCCGGCGGGTCAGGACGGTCCACGTGGAACCGCCGAGCGTCTCGGTCGCGGCCGCGGCGAACGCGCACAGGCGCGGCACGACCCCCGACTGGGCGGCCGCGATGGCCGACGAGCCTGCGACGATCACGCGCTCGGCGGTGACGTTCGGGTCGGCCGTGGCGGGGACGGTCGCGCGCAGGGCCCGCGCTCGGGCGCGCTTGGCCTTGTACTGCGCGGCGTCGGCCTGCCGGAAGAGGTGCCGCGCGGAGACCGAGCCGGTGACGGCCGTCGAGGCGATGCCGTAGGAGATCGCGGCGCCGTGCGGGAGCGGGAAAGCTGCCACCGTCGAGGCCATGATCTCGGCGACCTCGGCGCGACGGCGTCCCACGGTGACCAGGCAGAACTCGTCGCCGCCGATGCGGGCGGCGGTCGACCCCGGCAGCGCGTCCGCGGCACGGCTCAGCACGTCCGCGACCGAGCGCAGCAGGTCGTCGCCGGCGTCGTGGCCCATGTCGTCGTTGACGCGCTTGAGCCCGTCGACGTCGCACATGACGATGCAGGTCTCGTGGCCGGACTCGAGCGCCGACTCGGCCTCGGAGTCCGCGACGCGGCGGTTGGCCAGGCCGGTGAGCGGGTCGTCGGCGACCAGGTGGCGCACCTGCGCCTCGAGGTCGACGCGCGCCACGGCGCCGGCGACGAGCGCCGCGAGCACCTCGGCCCGGGCGACGTCGTCGACCCGGAACGGGATGCCGGGGCGGCCGCGCGTCGCGATGATCTGGCCCCACACCGTGCCGTTGACGATGAGCGGCGATCCCAGACCGGTCGAGGCGTCGACCTCACGCAGCGACGCGACCTCGATCGGGTCGCCCGCGTCGGGGTCGTCGTCGGCCGTCGGCTCGTCGTGGACGGTGCGAGCGTGCGCGACCCAGCTGGCGCGGTCACGGATCATGTTGCGCAGGGCCGGCCGGTCGTTGGCGCGGTAGGACGCGCGAGACAGCCAGACGAGCCGCGGGTCGGTCGGCCGGGGCTCGACCGCGACGACCCGGCACGTGTCCTGGTCGATCCGGCAGAACGCGACGCTCGTGGCGTCGAGGACCTCGAGGGCGGTCGACGTAGCGACGTGGGCGACCTCGTCGATGGAACGGCAGCGGTCCAGACGGTGCGCGGCAAGGGCGAGCGCGCGCACGCCGACGGTGCTCGCCGCAGACCTGCTGTCCGAGCGCGCACTCTGAGCCGTAATACCGCGACGCGTCACGGGGCAATCATCGTCCCTCGCCGCCCGTCGGGGCGATCTCGAAGCATGAGAGGTCTATGAGATCACCCGTCCTGCCGCAACAAATCGCCCGAACCGCGCGACATTCGAGCAGTTCCCGACACGTGGGAACAAGAACACTCGCCGACCGTCAGGCGATTCGCACTCGAATGGCGCAGCGCAACTGCCGTCAGAAGGGCTCTGACCACGGCGGAAGGCGCCGGGGCGCTGTTCAGGCGCTCGCCCGGACCGCGCCGACGACCCGGACATGAACGTCCACGCCGTCGACCATGCCGGGGAGGTCGTGACGTCCGTCCCGCGAGACGTTGACGCGGATCTCGTACCCGTCGCCCGCCCTCGCGATGCCGATCCCGCGCACGTCGGACCGCCCCTGCAGGGTCGTGCGCAGCCGCTCTTTCGCAGCCCGCGCCTGCTGGATGTCCGCCACCGTGCACCGCCTCCCACGAGCCGTGAGGGCCACGAGGACCCCCTAGACGAGGGTCGCACCGAACGCGGCGAGCACGGCATCGATCGGGTTGACATAGGTCAGCCCTGACCCATTGTCACCCCCGGACTCCGACCCCGCAAAGAGCAGTCCGATCGCGACCCCGTCCTCACGGTAGACCAGCGCCCCGGAGTCACCCCCGCGGGAGAACGGTCCGGAGCCCGTGGACTCGACCTCGATCTGGTTGTCGAAGCTCAGCTCACCCAGCTCGTCGCCGTAGCCGACGACCACGTCGTCGAGCTCGATCGCGGTCACGCGGCCGTGCGTGACGGCCGTCGTCCGGCCGATCTTGCCGACGGACTCGCCGCCGAGCGCCACGGCCGTCGTCGTGACCCGGCCGACGGGGTACTGCAGGTCGGGTTCGGCGAGCTCCTGGTCCAGGCGCGCGACCGCGCAGTCGACGGTGGCGTGCCCGTGGGGCTCCAGGTCCACCCGGGCGGCCAGCGTGCCGACCCGGTCCCGCGGCGCCACGCCGCCGTCCGCCGGTCCGGGCTGGACGACCACGTCGCCGACCTTCGCCTGCGGCGTGCCCGAGAGCACGTGGTAGTTCGACAGCACGTGGACCGCGCCGTCCACGTGCACGAACGCCCCCAGCGTCCCGGCGCTGACGTCGACGTGCGCGATGGACGCACCAGGTCGCAGCGGCCGCACGCGGCCGGTCTCGCCCAGGGACTGCGCACGGATCACGGGCGGTCGGGGCCGGACGGTCGTGTCGTCCGCGAGCGTCGCGATCCGGCCCGTCCGGCGGACGTCCGCGTCCTCGGGACCGACCTTGTCCACGACCTTGCGGGCGACCGCCCGCACGGAGGACAACCCCAGCCGGTACCGCACCGCGAGCCGGTACGACCCGTCCGGCTGCCGCGCCAGCCCCAGCGCGAGGACCGGCCCGCCGGCGGCAGCGACCTCCGACGGGCGCACGACCCGCTCGGACAGCTGCCGTGCGTAGTCCGCCATCTGCGCCTTGACCTCGCGCGCCTCGCGTTCCTCCACGTGTCCCCCACCTGCTCGCAATGCCCGGTCTATCCGGGCGGAGCCAGTCTGCCGGTCCCCACCCACACGCGCCTCATGCCACGGGCGGGTCCGACGGTCGCGCCGAGACCGGGCTGGCGTCGGGCGGAGGTTCGCCCACGGACGCGACCGGCCGCGGCTCGTACCGCTCCGGGGTGAGGTCGGCCCGCAGGACCCTGTCGAGGCGGAACCAGCGCAGGTCCTCGCGCAGCCGGCACCACGCGACCAGGTACCAGGCGCCACCGGTGCGCGCGAGCAGGACGGGCTCGATCCGCCTCCGGCTGACCGACCCGTTCGAGGAGCCGTACTCGATCGCGACCACCAGCGACCGGTCCAGCGACTCCTCGACCGCGCGCAGGACGCCGGCGGGCGGACCGTCGGCGGGTGCGGACCGCGACCAGACCCGGGCGGCGAGCGCGTCGGCACGCCGGCGCGCCTCGGGCGGCAGGGCGTCGAGGACCTTGGCCCGGGCGGCGTCGGCGTCGGCCCCGAACGGGCTCCCGGGCGGCAGCGCGCGGACCGCGAGCGCGAGCGCGACCGCCTGCGCGGGCGTGAAGTTGACCGGCGGCAGGCCGACCGACGCCTCGAGCACGTAGCCGCCGCCGAGACCCGCCTGCGCCGCGACCGGGAGGCCCGCCTGCTGCAGCGCGGACACGTCCCGCTTGACCGTGCGCGCCGACACCTCGAACAGGCGGGCGAGCCGGGCACTGGTGGTGCCGGCCGGCCCGACGCGGCGCAGCTCCTCCGCGAGCGCGTACAGACGATCGGTGCGGTTCATGGTTCCCATCATGGTGACACGAAGGTGACACAGGGGTGTCACCAGGACCGCGCGATGCTGGAGGCATGACCACACAGACCTCAGTCATCCTCGTCCCCGGCGCCTGGCTCGGCGGATGGGCGTGGGACCGCATCCTCGGGCCGCTCCGCGACGAGGGCCTCGCCGCCTACCCCGTCACTCTGCCCGGGCTCGACCCGGACGCCACCGACCGCGGCTCGATCACGCTCGACGACCACGCGCGGGCCGTCGTCGACCTCGTCGACACCTTGGACGGCGACGTCGTGCTCGTCGGGCACAGCGCCGGCGGCTCGGTGCTGAGCGAGGTGGTCGACCAGCGCCCCGACCGCATCCGCCGGGCGATCTACGTGGACAGCGGACCGCAGCAGGACGGCGCGGTGCCCAACCCCGAGGTCGGCCCGGACCAGGCCGTCGAGGACCTTCCGCCGTGGGAGGCGCTCGGCGAGCAGAGCCTGCAGGGGCTCTCCGACGACGACCTCGCCGAGTTCGCCCGACGAGCGGTCCCGCACCCCGGGGCGGTGCGCCGCGGCCCGGTGCACGTCGGCGACCCCGCGCGGTTCACGGTGCCGGTGACGGCCATCTGCACGAGCCTGTCGTCCGAGCAGCTCAAGCCGATGGCGCACGGCGGACCGCCGTTCTTCACGGAGCTGTCCGAGTTCGACGTCACGTACGTCGACCTGCCGACCGGCCACTGGCCGATGTGGTCCCGCCCGGACGACCTCGCCGCGGCGATCGTGGACGCGACTCGCGCCTGAGAGACCTGCCCGAGATGTCCGGTTCCTGGGAGGGTGGTGTGCGTCAGCACCTCGGACCTGCCCCGCGAAGGATCCTCCATGCGCGCTCGACTCCTCGCCGCCCTCGCCGTCGGCACCCTGGGCGTCACCGCCCTGACCGTCCTCCCCGCCACCGCCGCGTCGTCGGCCACCCTGTCCGTGCTGCACGCGATCGACGGCCAGAACGTCGACGTGTACGTGAACAAGAAGCTCACCATCGACAACTTCACGCCCGGGTCGCTGGCCGGACCGCTCACGATCGCCGAGGGCACGTCGACGGTCGTCATCACGGCGCCGGACGCCGTCGACGACTCCGTCGCGCTCGTCGGCCCTATCGAGGTCACGGCCGTCGCCGGACAGAGCTACACGCTCGTCGCGCACCAGGACGCCGCCGGCGCGAAGACGGCGACGCTGTTCACCAACGACATCTCGCGGACGCCCGCCGGCCAGGGTCGGGTGACGGTCCGGCACGTCGCCGTCGCACCCCCGGTCGACGTGATCGTGGGCGGCGTGGTCGTCGTCGCCGCGGTGCCCAGCAAGGCCGAGAAGGTCCTGACCCTCCCCGCCGGCACGATCTCGGCGATCGTGACGGCCGCGGGGACGACGACTCCCGTGCTCGCCGGCCCCGCGGACGTGCCCGTGAAGGAAGGCAGCAACACGATCCTCTACGCCTGGGGACCCGCGCCGACCTCGCTCTCGCTCGCCACGCAGACGATCGACGGGCTGCAGGACGACCCAGCGGGCGTCAATGCCGGCGAGCTCGGGCTGGTGGCCGATCCCGCCGGACCGCCCGTCTGGCCGTTCGCGATCGTCGGACTGCTCGTCGTCGGGCTCGTCGGCGCCGCCCTGGCTCGTCGGCGGTCGTCCGACCCGGCCGGTCGCGCCTGACACCGCTGTGGGACAGGGCCTGGAGCACGCCGGCCGGCGCAGCCGCGCCCTTGCCGTGGTCGTCGCGAGCCTCGTCGCAGCCACCCTCGCGGGGTGCGGTGCGTCGGACTGGGCGACGGGCGGACCCATGCCCGCACCCGTCTCGGCCCCCACGTCGGTGCCCGCTCCGGCGCTCGTCCCCGCGGTCCAGATCCGGGATGCGACCCTCCGTCAGGAGCCCGCACCGCCGCCCGCGCCCGTACGGCTCGAGGTGCCCGACGTCGGGATCGACATGGCCGTCGACCCGGTCGGCGTGACGGACGCCGGCGAGATGGCCCTCCCGTCGGACGCCGACCGCGCCGGCTGGTACGAGTTCGGACCGACCCCGTCGGACCCTGCGGGCTCGACGGTCGTGGCGGCGCACGTGGACAGCCGGCAGACCGGGATCGGACCGTTCGCCCGGCTGCGCGACGTCGCGGTCGGGTCGGCGGTGACCGTGACGACCTCCGACGGCACCCCGCACCGGTACGTCGTCGTGTCGGTGCGGACGACCCCTAAGGACCAGGCGCCCGTGCCGGAGTGGTTCGACCGGACCGGCGTCCCGCAGCTCGTGCTGATCACCTGCGGCGGCCAGTGGCGGCCCGACGTCGGCCACTACACGGACAACGTCGTGGTGACCGCCTCGCCCGTCTCCGGGTGACGACGAACGCCGCCGACCTCGTGCCCGGGTCGGCGGCGTTCGTGTGAGGGGTCAGACGGCCGGCGGTGCCGGCGGTGCGGGCGGCGCGGGGGGCGCCTGCGGGGTGGTCCGCTGCTCGACGACCTCACGGTGCGTCGTGTTGTTGCGCTGGGCGTTCATGATGATCGCGAGGATCAACGCGATCACGCCCGCACCCATGCAGATGTAGCCGATCACGGTCAGGTTCACGCCGTCGATGCGGTCGCTGATCCCGAACGACAAGATCGCGCCCACCACGATGAGGGCGATTCCGCCTCCGATACCCATGTCGGTCCTCCGTCCCGGCGGGCATGTGGTCGCCCGTCCATGACCGGCGAGTCTGGTCCCGCAGGCGCCGGACCGCACGTCGAGACGGCGGACATCACCCCAACGTGTCCGGGTAGAGGACCTCCTCCTCGAGCACGTGCTGGGCCAGGAAGGCCTCGACGACCTGGTACCAGACGACCGCGTGCTGCGGGCTGAGCACCCAGTGGTTCTCGTCGGGGAAGTACAGGAACCGGTGCGGGCTCCTGCCCTCGTCGTCGGCGGGGAGCCCGCTGCTGGACAGCAGCTCGTACCAGAGCCGCAGCCCCTCGCCGATGGGCACGCGGTAGTCCTTGTCGCCGTGAACGACGAGCATCGGCGTGGTGATCGACCCGACGTGCCGGTGCGGGGAGTTGTCGTGCGCCATCTGCTCGGTCATCTCGCGGCCCCAGTAGTAGGCCACGTCCGTCGTCGGGCCGAACTGGTCCAGCGCCCACAGGCTCGCGTGCGTCACGATCGCCCGGAACCGGTCGGTGTGGCCAGCCACCCAGTTGGCCATGTAGCCGCCGAACGAGCCGCCCATCGCGGCCGTGCGGGTTGCGTCGATGTCGTCACGGGCCTCCGCCGCGTCCGTGATCGCGAGCAGGTCCGTGTACGGCGCCGCGCCCCAGGCTCCCCAGCCGTCCTGGACGAACTGCTGCCCGTAGCCGGTGGACAGCGCCGGGTCCGGCAGCAGCACCGCGTACCCGCGCGCGACGAGGATCCACGGGTTCCAGCGCCACGACCACGCGTTCCAGGAGCCGAGCGGACCGCCGTGGATCCACAGGACGAGCGGGACCTTCTCCGTCCCCTGCGGCCGTGCCAGCCAGGCACGGACGCGGCGACCGTCGGTGATCGACTCGACCTCCTCCAGGACACCCGGCAGCTCGACCGGCGCGACCGGGCTCGGCAGCGGCGTGCTGGCCACCGGACCGCTCTGCGTCAGGTCGATCCGGACCGGGTGCGACGGAGCCGTGTACGAGGTCCGCAGCGCGTACGCGGTCCGGCCGTCGGGGCTGACGCTCACGTCCGTGAAGACGGCGTCGTCGCTGGTCACCCTGCTGACGTCGTCCGAGGCCAGGTCGATGCGGAAGATCGACCCGCGTCCGTCGTCGTCGGCCGTGACCAGCAGTGCGTCCGAGTCCGGCAGCCAGACCGGCCCGTGCGGCCAGCGGTCCCAGGCATCGGCCAGGATCCGCGGCTCGCCACCGTGCAGGGCCACCACCGCGAGCCGCACGACCGGCGCCTTGTACGGCGTCGACAACGTCTCGCGCGCGTACGCGACCCAGCGTCCGTCGGGCGAGACCACCGGACCCCACAGATCGGCCTCGGGATCGTCGACGAGGACGCGGCGCTCGCCCGTCTCGACGTCGATCGCCACCAGCACGCTGCGGCTCGCACCGGCCTTCTGCGGGACCATCCAGCCGCTGACGACGGTCTTCCCGTCGGGGCTGATCGACGACGACTGGTCCATCAGGTGCCGCCGTCCGTCCGGCGTGGCGTCCGTCAGGGTCAGCCGCGGGTCCGTCGCGCCGGCGAGCGGGTGCGTGACGTGCTCGCTCAGGGTCGCCGTGAACAGGTGCGGCGACGCCGGCCCGAGGTCGTGGTCCCAGTACCGGACCGGGAACCCGTCGTGCAGGATCGCCGAGACCTTCTTGTCCTTACGCGCCTTGCGCAGCTTCTCGTCGGCCTCGTCGTCGGTCGCCGACGGCAGCACGTCCGACCCGAGCAGCACCACCGGCGCGTCCCGCGCCACCCGGACGTCCCCGAGCCCGGCACCCCGGTCCGCGACCACGCGAGCCTCCGCACCGTCCCGCGGCAGGAGCCAGAGCGCGGGCACCGGGTCGTCGTCGTCGGTCTTGTCCGGGTCGGGCCGCGCGCTGGTGAACAGCAGGTCTCCGTCGTGCGTGAACGCCGCGCTGGCCTCGCCCTTCGCGCTCCTGGTCAGCCGCCGCGGCGCGTTCTCACCGGCCGGGTCCACCTCCCAGAGCGCGGTGACGAACTTGGTCTTCTTGCTGTCGAGCGTCGCAACGCTCGTCACCAGCCGCGTCCCGTCCTTGCTGAGCACCAGCCCGCTCAGCCGCGGGATCGAAACATAGTCGTCGAGGTCGTGGAACGAGGTCTCACCCATGCGCACCGTCCTATCACGCCCGCTCGACCGGGCGGGATGCCGGCGCCCGCGCCGGTCCCCTCAGGGAGCCGGCGGCTTCTCCGCGTCCCGGGCGGCCAGGGACGCCAGCATCGCGTTGTACTCGTCCATCTCGACGTCGCCGTCGCGGTCGACGCGGCGGTCCCGGCGCCGGGCCGCGCGCTCGTCGTCGCGCGACCACTGCACCGCCACCACCACGGCGAGGATCAGGGTGGGCAGCTCGCCGATGCCCCAGGCGAACGCGCCGCCGGCCTGCTGGTCGGCGATGGCCGACGCACCCCAGGGCCGACCCATGAGGCCGAACCAGTCGGCGACGAACAGGGCGTCGCTGGTGACGAGCGTGACCCCGAAGAACGCGTGGAACACCATCGTGCCGAACAGCAGGAGGATTCGCTGCGGGTAGCCCCACCGGCGCGGCCCGGGGTCGATGCCGACGAGCGCGTTGACGAACAGGTACCCGGCGAGCGAGAAGTGCAGCACCATCGCGAGGTGCCCGACGTCGGTGCGCAGCGACCACTCGAACAGGCCGGAGTAGTAGAAGAGCACCATCGAGCCGATGAAGTTCACGGCCGCGACCAGCGGGTTCGCCAGGAACGTCCCGACGTGGCTGTGCACGAGGACGAGGATCCACTCGCGCGGCCCGCGGGAGTCGTCGGACCGCAGCAGCGACGACCGGACCGGCAGGGCGCGCAGGGCCAGGGTGACGGGCGCGGAGAGCACGATGAAGAGCGGTACCAGCATGGCCAGCGTCATGTGCTGGATCATGTGGCCGCTGAACAGCACGTGCCCGTACAGGTTGGGCGCGCCGTTCGTCGCCCAGCCGAACAGCAGCACGCCGACGGTCCACGAGATCGCCCGGGCCATGGGCCACGTGTCCCCGCGGCGTCGCAGCCGCAGCACCCAGCGCCAGTAGACGACGAGCCCGGCACCGACCGCGAACGCGAGCACCAGGTCCCAGCGCCACTCGGTGATCCAGCGCAGCGCGGTCGGCTCGGGCGGCAGCGGGTGCCCGGTGATCTGGTAGGCCGGCGTCGGGTCGGCGGGTGGTTCCTCGGCGACGGGCGGGGCGGTGGCGCCGAGCGCGACCGCGACGCCGGAGACGGCGCCCATGACGACCAGCTCGACGAGCACGAGCCGCCAGAACAGCAGCCCGCCGACCCGCTTCAGGGACCCCGCGGAGCCACCCGCCAGCCGCGGCAGGACCCGCCGCCGGTGCGCCAGGCCGAGCAGGCCGAGCACCCCGAACAGGGCGGCCTTGGCGATCAGGAGGACGCCGTACGTCGTCGTGAGGTCCGACCATCCGCCGGTGCGCAGCAGACCGTTGACCAGGCCGGACACCCCGACGGCGACGAAGCACCAGCCGGCGACGACGGAGTACCGGGCGACCGCCACGGACAGGTCGGTGCCGATGCGCGTGACCAGCAGGGCCAGCGCCGCGAGCGCGCCGATCCAGAGCGCGGCGCCGATGAGGTGGACCACCATCGACGACGTCGCGATGCTGTGCCCGGACGCCCCGGCGGCGTGCCCGAGCTGCGCCTGCTGGTACAGCGCGATCAGCACCAGGACACCCGTCCACGCGGCACCGGTCGGGGTCGCGACCACGAGCGACAGGGCCGTGACGACGGCTGCGACGGTGGTGATCATCAGCAGCGTGCGGCCGAGGTCGAGCTCGGTGACGAACACCCCGAGCTGCTGCCCGAAGTCCGCCGACGACACCGGCTGCCCCGCCACGTCGGCGTAGGTGAGGACCAGGTGCACGATCGACAGCACGGTCCAGGTGCCCGCGGCGACGCCGGCGACCAGGAGGCTGCGCGGATACGCGGACCCGTCGGCGGTGCCGATGCCCGACCGGGCGTTGCGTGCAGGTCCGGCCGACAGCCGCGGCAGGATCCCCACCGCCAGGAACAGCGCGCCGAGCGTCACCGACCCGGCGATCTCCGACAGCGCCGACGACGCCGGAAGGCCCCACCGGACGAGCGGTCCGGGGTCGCGCAGGACGGTCGCGACCGCGGCACCCGAGAACCAGATGCCGAGCAGCGCGAACACCACGGCGGCCGCCGGCAGGACGACGACCCGCCACGGACCCAAAGCGGCGCCGGTCCGACCGGCGCTCGTCGCCGGCGCACTCACCCGCTCAGCCTAGGTTGCCGCGGTCAGTCCAGCGGACGGCGCCGCATGAGCAGCACCGCCGTCAGGCCACCGGCGGCGACGAGGACCGCGACGACCGCGACGAGCAGGCCTGCGGGCACCTGTCGGGCCTCCGCGGCGACCGGGTCGGCCACGGCCGGCGCCGAGGCGTCCGGAGCGGTCGACGCGGTCGCCGACGGGGTCGCCGGCACCATCGTCCCGTGGTCCATGACCATCGGCTGCTCCGCGACCGGCTCCCCGGCGACGTCGACCGGCGCGGCGAGGGCCTGGATCGTCGTCGCCGTCTGCGTGGTGAAGGTGTACTCACCCTCGATCGCGTGGCCGTCGTCGGACGTCACCCGCCACATGACCCGGTAGAGGCCTGCGGGCAGGTCGCCGGCGATCGCCTGCGTGACCACAGGTCCCTCGGTCGTCGGGACCCCGACGTTGACGATCGCCTGGTCGGGCCGGTGCACCATCAGCGCCACACCCAGCGGCGAGACGTCCTCTGCGAAGGTCAGCGTGATGTGGTCCGGCATCACCACCAGGACCGCATCGGTGGGCGGGTCGGTGCCGACCAGCTGGTTGTGGGCCTGGGCCGCCTGGGCGCCCAGCAGGACAAGTGCGCAGAGTCCGACGACGACCGCGACTACGCGCCGGACGGCCCTGCGCAGGGCCGTCATTGGCTCGGACATGCCGGACACGGTAGCCGCTCGCCCCGGGGGAAGGCCCGGGTGACCGGGAACACATCCGGGCCCGTTGGTTGTTGGCTCTTGAGTGCGGGATGGTTGTCCTGCGCAACCAGTTGCCCCCTCGCCTCGCGCGTTCCCCCCGTTTCGAGAAGGCCCCCCGTGACCCAGCAGAGCACTGAGACGAGCACCGACGCGCCGTCCTCGTCCGGCTTCACCGCCCCCACGCACCGCGAGATCCTCACGATCCTCGGCGGCCTGATGCTCGGCATGTTCATGGCCGCGCTGGACCAGACGATCGTCGCCACGTCGATCCGGACGATCGGCGACGACCTCAACGGGCTCTCGCTGCAGGCGTGGGTGACCACCGCGTACCTGCTCACGGCGACCATCTCGACGCCGCTGTACGGCAAGCTCTCCGACATCTACGGGCGCAAGCCGCTCTACATGATCGCGATCTCGCTGTTCGTGCTCGGGTCGCTGCTGTCCGGCACGTCGAACTCGATGTACGAGCTGGCCGGGTACCGCGCGCTGCAGGGCCTCGGCGCCGGCGGTCTGATGGCGCTGGCCATCACGATCCTCGGCGACCTGGTGCCGCCCCGCGAGCGCGCCCGCTACCAGGGCTACTTCCTCGCCGTCTTCGGCGTCTCCAGCGTGCTCGGCCCCGTGGTCGGTGGCTTCTTCGCCGGCGCCGAGACGATCCTCGGCATCGCCGGGTGGCGCTGGGTGTTCCTCATCAACGTGCCGATCGGCATCATCGCGCTCGTCGTCATCTCGCGCGTCCTGCACCTGCCGCCGCTCAAGAAGGTCGCGCACCGCATCGACTGGCCCGGCGCCCTGCTGCTGGTCGTGACGCTCGTCCCGCTGCTGCTCGTCGCCGAGCAGGGCCGCGAGTGGGGCTGGGACTCCGCCAACGCCATCACCTGCTACGCCATCACGGTGGTCGGCCTGATCGCGTTCATCGTCGCGGAGCGCTTCGCCAAGGGCGACGCGATCCTGCCGCTCTACCTCTTCTCCAACAAGACCTTCTCGATCGGCGCGGGCGCCAACGTGGTCATCGGCCTCGGCATGTTCGGCGGCCTGGCGACGCTGCCGCTCTACCTCCAGATCGTCAAGGGCCAGACCCCCACCTCGGCGGGCCTGACGCTCATCCCGTTCACGCTCGGCATCATGGCCGGCTCGATCATCGCCGGGCAGTTCACCTCGCGGACCGGCCGCTACAAGTTCCTGCCGGTCTTCGGCACGGTGCTCATGGCGGGCGGGTCGCTGATGTTCTCGCGCATCCAGACCGACACGTCGCTCAACTTCATCTTCGCCTGCTCGATCGTCTTCGGCCTCGGTCTCGGCTTCACGATGCAGCCGCTCGTGCTGGCCGTGCAGAACGCCGTGCCGGTGCGCGACATGGGTGTCGCGACGTCGTCCTCCCTGTTCTTCCGGCAGATGGGCGGCACGCTCGGCACCGCCGTGTTCCTGTCGATCCTGTTCTCCACGGTCGGGGACAACATCAAGGCGGCCTTCGCGACGGCACTCGGGACGCCGTCGTTCCAGGCGGCGCTGGCCGACCCCGCGGTGCAGGCGAACCCCGCCAACGCGCCCGTGCTCGACCTGGTGAACGGCGCCGGCGGCACGCTGCCGTCGCTCAACGACTCGTCGTTCATCAACAACCTGGACCCCCGGCTGGCCGTGCCGTTCCTCGACGGCTTCTCGGAGTCCATCGACCTCGTGCTGCTCGTCGCGGCCTGCATCATCGCCCTCGGCATCCTGCTGACCGCGCTCCTGCCCGAGCTGCCGCTGCGCAACGTCTCCGGCATCCAGGGGCGCATGGACGCCGACGCGGCCGACGCCGCCGCCGCGGCCGCGCCAGCTGCGGCGGCCGGGGCGACCGCCGTCGGCGGGGTCTCGGCGATCGTCGCGGACCAGGCCGCCGTCGAACGGGCGGAAACAGAACCGGCCCAGGGCAGCTGAACCCGAGCGCGGCACAGGTCAGGCGGCTAGCGTCGTCGCAACCGGTGCCGCGCGCGGTGAACCATCGCGACCTCCGTCTCGTGACAACGGGTGACCGCTCGTCCCGCTCGCCCACGGAGGTGGAGATGTCCCCGCTGCTGGAATCCCCCGAGACGCTCGACTCGCACGACGCCGGGTGCACCGGCTGCCTGGACCGACGCCAGGTGCTGATGCGCGCCGGCATGGTGACCATGGGCGTCGCGGCGGCCGGCGTGCTGGCGGCGTGCGGAGGCAGCGGCTCGGACACCGGTTCCGACGGGGGCGCCACGGGCGGGTCCAGCGACGGCACCCTCGCGCAGCTCTCCGACATCCCCGAGGGCGGCGCTCTCGCCGCGACGGGCGCGGACGGCAAGCCGATCATCCTGACCCAGCCGGAGGCGGGGACGGTCGTCGCCCTCTCGGCGATCTGCACGCACCAGGGCTGCACGGTCAAGCCGGACGGCAAGGAGCTGAAGTGCCCGTGCCACGGGTCGATCTACGACCTGTCCGGCAAGAACGTCTCGGGACCGGCCCCGTCGCCGCTGCCGGAGATCGACGTGCACGTCACCGACGGTGCCGTCGTGGCGGGGAAGGCCTGAGCCGTGGACACGCGGCGGACCACGTCGGACGTCCTGCGCGCGCTCCTGTGCGCGTGCCTGATGCTGTCGGCGGTCGTGCACCTGGACCTGTGGGCGAACGGCATGAAGAACCTCGACGTGGTCGGACCCGCGTTCCTGCTCAACGGCGTCGGCGGCATCGTGCTCGGCGTGCTGGTCCTGGTCTGGCACCACTGGCTGCCGCTGCTGGGCGCGATCGGTTTCGGCGTCCTGACGCTCACCGCGTTCATCATCTCGACGACCCCCGGCGGGTTCTTCGAGGTGCACGAGCGGTGGGAGGGCATCCCGGTGTGGCTCGCGGCGATCTCCGAGTTCGGGGCGATCGTGCTGGGCATCGCGGCGATCCTCGTCGAACGGCGCCCCCGGACCGCCTGACTCAGTCGTCGCCGAGCAGCCTGCGCTCGTAGGCCGCGACCACCTGCGCGGGGGTCCAGTCCTCGGTGCCGACGGCCTGCGAGCGGCCCAGGTAGGACCCGCGTCCCCGCTCCGCGCCGAGCCAGCACGCCTCGTCGAGGAACACGGCCCGCGCCTGCGCGATCGACCCTGAGCTGAACAGGACGTTCGCCACGCCGCCCTCCCGGTACGACACGACGAACGAGTCAGGGCGGGCCTCGAACACGATGCAGTCGTCGCCGGTGGCCTGGCTGGCACCGGTGACCGAGAAGTCGACCCCGTCCTTCAGGTCGTTGTCGAGGGCGTCGACGCGCAGGTCGGCGAGGTCCCGGGGCACGATCTCCGGGATCTCGACGGGGTCGGTCAGGAGCGCGAAGGGCGGTGCGTCGGCGTCGGCCACCTTGACCAGGATGCGGAATCGGCGCAGGTCACGGACGCTCAGCGGCACCCGGTTGGTGTCGAGGAACCGGTACGACAGCACGGCGCCGGACGGGTCCGAGGTCGTCTCGATCAGCACCAGTCCGTCGGCCACGAGACTGCTGCGCGCGTCGACCCGGTACCGGTGCGCGGCGGTCGACCCGAGGTCCGGCCCCAGCACGAAGCCGCGCTCGTAGCCCACGCGCGCGAGCGCGAGCTCGTCGAGGGCCGTCAGGGTACGCACGCCATTCATGCGCGGAGCCTGTCACACGTCATCCCCAGACGAGACCCTGTGCCGGGTCGTGCAGCACGCGCGCGACGTCCGCCAGCACGCGCGACCCCAGCTCGCCGTCGACCAGCCGGTGGTCGAAGCTCAGCGCGAGCTGCGTGACATGGCGGATCTTGATCTTGCCCTTGTGCACCCACGGCTGCTCACGGATCGCCCCGAACGCGAGGATCGCCGCCTCGCCCGGGTTGAGGATCGGCGTGCCGGTGTCGATCCCGAACACCCCGACGTTGGTGATCGTGATCGTGCCGTCGGACATGTCGGCGGGGGTGGTGCGGCCGGCCCGCGCGGTGCCGGTCAGCTCCGCCAGCGAGATCGCCAGCTCCTTGAGGCTCAGCCGGTGCGCGTCCTTGATGTTCGGCACGACGAGCCCGCGGGGGGTCGCCGCCGCGATCCCGAGGTTGATGTAGTGCTTGTAGACGATCTCCTGCGACTGCTCGTCCCAGGAGCCGTTGATCTCCGGGTGCCGACGCACCGCGAGCATGAGCGCCTTGGCGGCGATCAGCAGCGGGGTCACGCGGACGTCGGTGAACTCGCGGTCGTTGCGCAGGCGCTCGACGAGCTTCATCGTGGCGGTGACGTCGATCGTGTGGAACACCGTGACGTGCGGCGCGCTGAACGCGCTGGCGACCATCGCCTCGGCGGTCCGCTTGCGCACCGACTTCACCGGGACGCGCGTCTGGCGGCCGTCCGGCGAGACCGTGCCGCTGGCCAGCCAGGGGGCGTCGTCGCCGGGGTAGGTCGCCAGGGTCCGGGCCTCCGCCTGGGCGGCCCGGCCGAGCACGTCCTCACGCGTGACGATCCCGCCGGGGCCGGTCGGGGAGACCGAGTCGAGGTCGACGCCCAGCTCGCGGGCCAGCTTGCGGACCGGCGGCTTGGCCAGCGCGTGCGGGCGGTTGCCCTGCGCCCCTCCGTTGACCACGCGTTCGCGACGCGCGGCGCCGGCCTCGGCCACGCCGTAGCCGACGAGAACGGCCTTGCGCTCGGTGGGCGCCTCGACCTTCTCGGGTTCCGACTCCTCGGGTTCGGCCTCCGCAGGTTCCGACTCCTCGGGCTCCGACGAGGCGACCGGCGCCGCCACCGGCTCGCCCGCGCGGCCCGCACGAGCCGCCTCGATCTCGTCGGAACCACCGGGCTCCACGCCCTGGTGCCGGTTGGGACGCCCGCGGTGCCCGTGCTCGATGGCACCGCCACTTCCCTCGTCGGCGATCCTCGCCCGGGACTGCGGGAGCTCCGCCCCGTCGTCGGCGGGCGTGCCGGCCGGGTCGGTGTCGACCTCGATGATCGGGGTGCCCACGTCGACGGTCTGCCCGGGCTGGACCAGGAGTCGCGTGACGACGCCCGACCAGGGGCTCGGCAGGTCCACGAGCGACTTGGCGGTCTCGATCTCGACGATCGTCTGGTTGACCGTGACCTCGTCGCCGACGGCCACGTGCCACGCGACGATCTCGGCCTCGGTCAGACCCTCACCGGCGTCGGGGAGCGGAAACTGCTGGTAGGTCGGCACTTGGGGAAGCTCCTCAGGGGACTAGAAGGCGAGCGAACGGTCCACGGCGTCGAGGACTCGGTCCAGCCCGGGCAGGTAGTCGTGCTCGATCTTGGCGACGGGGTACGGAGCGTGGAACCCGCCGACCCGGAGCACCGGAGCCTGCAGGTGGTAGAAGCAGTCCTCGGCGATCCGCGCGGCCACCTCGGCGCCGGTGCCGTAGAGCACGGGGGCCTCGTGGACGACGACGCAGCGGCCGGTCTTCTTGACCGACGTCGCGACGGTCGCGGTGTCGAGCGGGGAGAGCGCGCGCAGGTCGACGACCTCGATCGACGTGCCCTCGGCGCCCGCGACCTCGGCGGCCTTGAGCGCGGTCTGGACGGTCGGGCCGTACGCGACGAGCGTGACGTCGGTGCCCTGGCGCAGCACCTTGGCCGTGTCCAGGCCGGGGTGCGGGGCGCCGAGCGCGGCGTCGAGGTCGACCGGGCCCTTCTCCCAGTACCGACCCTTGGGCTCGAAGAAGAGCACCGGGTCCGGCGACGCGATCGCCTGCTGGATCATCGTGAACGCCTCGGCGGGGCTCGACGGGCTGACCACGCGCAGGCCGGCCGTGTGCGCGAACAACGCCTCCGGCGACTCGCTGTGGTGCTCGATCGCGCCGATGCCACCGCCGTACGGCACGCGGATGACGACCGGGAGGTTCAGGCGGCCGCGGGAGCGGTAGTGCATCTTGGCCAGCTGCGTGGTGATCTGGTCGAACGCCGGGAAGATGAAGCCGTCGAACTGGATCTCGCACACGGGCCGGTAGCCGCGCAGGGCCAGGCCGATCGCGGTGCCGACGATGCCCGACTCCGCCAGCGGGGTGTCCACGACGCGGTCGCCGCCGAAGTCCTTCTGCAGGCCGTCGGTGATCCGGAAGACGCCGCCGAGGGCCCCGATGTCCTCGCCCATGAGGAGCACCTTGGGGCTCGACTCCAGCGACCGGCGCAGGCCCAGGTTGATCGCCTTGGCCATCGTGAGCGTCTGCACGCCGGTGGCGGGGCTCGTCTGTACGGGCGCGTTCATCGGTGGCTCCCCTCGCCGGAGTGGCTGGCGTCCATGAACGACGCCTCGTACTGCTCGAACCAGGCGCGCTCGGCCTCGACCACCGAGTGCGGCGCGGAGTAGACGTGCTCGAACATCGACGCGGCCGACGGGCGGCCCATCCCCTTCACGGTCGCACGAAGGCGCTCGCCCAGCTCGGCGGCGTCGTCGTCGAGCCTGGCGACGAAGGCCGCGGGCAGCTCGTCGCGCTCCTCCAGGTGCGTGCGCAGGCGATCGATCGGGTCGCGCTGACGCCAGTACTCCTCCTCCGCGGCCGAGCGGTACCGGCTCGGGTCGTCGGAGGTGGTGTGCGCGCCCATGCGGTACGTGAACGCCTCGATGAACGTGGGGCCGCCGCCGCTGCGGGCCCGCTCGAGCGCCTCGGCGGTGACCGCGTAGGACGCCAGCACGTCGTTGCCGTCGACCCGGACGCTCGGGATGCCGAAGCCCTTGCCGCGGTCGGCCAGCGGGACGCGGGACTGCTTGGTCGTCGGCTCGGAGATGGCCCACTGGTTGTTCTGGCAGAAGAACACGACCGGGGCGTTGTTCACGGCCGCGAAGACGAGGGCCTCGTTGACGTCGCCCTGCGAGGTCGACCCGTCCCCGAAGTACACGACGACCGCCGAGTCCCGGTCCGGGTCGCCCGTGCCGACCGCGCCGTCGCGCTGCAGGCCCATCGCGTAGCCCGTGGCGTGCAGCGTGTGTGAGCCGATGACCAGCGTGTACAGGTGGAAGCCGAGCTTCTCGGAGTCCCAGCCGCCGTGGTCGATGCCGCGGAACAGCCGCAGGAGGTCCGAGAGGTCGACGCCGCGGGTGTGCGCCACGCCGTGCTCGCGGTAGCTCGGGAAGACCTGGTCGTGCTTCGCCAGCGCGCGACCCGAACCGATCTGCGCCGCCTCCTGCCCGAGGCTCTGCGCGTACAGGGCCAGCTCGCCCTGACGCTGCAGGGAGGTGGCCTCGTTGTCGAACCGGCGGACCAGCACCATGTCGCGGTAGAAGCCACGCAGGGCCTCGGCGTCCAGGTGCGCCACACGGGAGTCGTAGTCGGGATGGGCCGTGCGCTGGCCGGCGGGGGTCAGCAGCTGGACGAGTCCGTCCTCGGTGACAGGGCCGTTCGGGGCCACGCGGTTCTCCTTCGCGTGCAGCGGTGGGGGGCCGCTCGGATGGGTCGGGCTCGAGCGCCTGGCTCGTAACCTACGACACCGTAGCCTACGGAACCGTAGGTTGTGCCGACAGAGTGTCAGCACGGTCGGTTGTGGAGTCGCCACAGAGAGGCTCGGCGACGAGAGCCCCTCCGACGGTCACCGGACGGTGCCGGCGCTCACGGCTCAGCGGGCGAGCCAGGCCGCCGTGACCTCGAGGAGCAGCTCGGTGGCCTCCGGCTCGCCGACGCTGACGCGGACACCGTCACCGGCGAACGGCCGGACGAGCACCCCGGACCGGCCCGCACCCTCGGCGAACGCCGACGCCTGGTCCCCCAGCGCCAGCCACACGAAGTTGGCCTCGCTGTCGGGCACGGCCCAGCCCTGCCTGCGCAGACCGGCGAGCATCCTGGACCGCTCGGCGACGATCTGGTCGACGCGAGCCAGCAGCTCGCGCCCGGCCCGCAACGAGGCGAGCGCGGCCAGCTGACCGACGTGCGAGACGCCGAACGGCGTCGACGCCACCCGGATCCCCGCGGCAAGGCGAGGCCGTGCGACCGCGTAGCCGACGCGCAGGCCGGCCAGGCCGTAGGCCTTGGAGAACGTCCGCAGCAGGACGACGTTGCGGTGCTCAGCGAACACGGCGAGCCCGTCGGCGACCTGCCGGTCGCGGACGAACTCGACGTAGGCCTCGTCCAGGACGATGAGCACGTCGCTCGGCACCGCGTCGACGAACGTGGCCAGCTCGTCGGCGCGCACCGCCGGACCCGTCGGGTTGTTCGGCGTGCAGACCAGCACGACCTTGGTCCGCGGCGTGACGGCCGCGGCCATCGCCTCGAGGTCGAGGCGCCCGTCGTCGCCGACCGGCACCCGCACGCCGACCCCGCCCGCGAGCGTGATCGCGATCGGGTACGCCTCGAACGAGCGCCACGGCAGGACGACCTCGTCGCCGGGCTCGCAGACCGCGGCGAGCACGTGGCCCAGCACGGCGACCGACCCGCAGCCGGTGACGACGTTCTCCGGGGCGACGCCGAGGGACTCCGCGATCGCGCCGACCAGCTCGGTCGCGTACATGTCGGGATAGCGGTTCACGTCCGCCGCGGCGTCCGAGATCGCCATGAGCACCGACGGCAGCGGTGGGAACGGGTTCTCGTTCGACGACAGCTTGTACGCCGCCGCTCCGACCGGGACGCGAGCCCCCGGCACGTAGGGCGGGAGATCGGCGAGGGCCTGGCGAAGCGGGACGCGACTCACGCGCACAGCATGCCATTGCCTGGGTCCGATCCACGGTGGACGGGCTGGCGACCATCGAGCAGACACGGGCCGACCGATGGCAGGATCGACGCATGGCCTTCGTCCTGCGCGTACTCATCAACGGCGTCGCGATCTGGTTCGCGCAGCTCGTCCTGCCCGGTCTGTCGATCGTCGGCGCCGACACCGGCTGGCAGCAGCTCGGGATCATCCTGCTCGTCGCGCTGGTCTTCGGGATCGTGAACGCGATCGTGAAGCCGATCGTCGCGTTCCTGTCGATCCCGCTCTACATCCTCACGCTCGGCCTGTTCTCCATCATCGTGAACGCGCTGATGCTCATGCTCACCGCCTGGATCACGGAGGCGACCGGCTGGGGCCTGCGGATCGCGAACTTCGGCACCGCGTGCTGGGCCGCGATCATCGTCTCGATCGTCAGCCTCGTCCTCTCGGTCCTGATCCCCGGCCCGCGCCCGCAGGGCCAGCAGATCCAGAGCAGCAGCACCTACAACTACTGAGACCCGGGCGCCGGCCGGATCGTCGGCTGGATCGAGGCCACGACCTGCGGGTCGCGCGTCGCCTCGAACTGCAGGGTGACGGCGGTGGTGCCGGGCGGACCGAGCACGCCGGCCGCGGCGTCGTCGAACGGCTTCATGAACGGGTCGTCCGCCAGCGCGGCCTGCGCCTGCCCGGCGGTCTCGGCGTAGAGCTCCGCCCGGTGCGCCTCGGACGGCGTCGCGTCCCGCGGGCCACCGGTCCGGCCCAGGTCCCGACGGACGACGGTCTCGTGCGACGAGTGCCGGTCGCCGGCTCCGTCGAGCTGCGGGACCAGGTCCTCGTCGTGCACGTAGCGGCGCACGTGGACGCCGGGCGGCACCGCTTGCGGGATGTCCGGTGACCCGGCGGTGACCACGGCCTTGACCGCGTACACGGGCGCCACGAGCGCCGCCGCGGCGAGCGCTGCCATGCCGCCCTGGCTGTGCCCGGCGAGCATGACGGGCTCGTCGGCGCCGATCCCCGCGGCCCGCATCGCGTGCACGACGGCGGTGCTCATGTCGTCGGGTAGCGCGCCCATGAGACGCAGGTTCGTGGTCAGGTCCAGGGGCGTCGACGAGCCGGGGCGCCAGTCCTCGGTCCCCGGGACCTCGATCACCCAGGCGCGCGTGCCGTCGGGATGGGTCAGCTGCTGCACGGTGATCACGCCCTTACGGGTGCCCTCGACCCCGGCGGAGGTGGACCCGTCGTAGCTGCGGCCGACGTTCGCGAGCACGTCCGCCACGGTGCGCGGCACCGGCAGCCGCGGAGGGTTGGGTACCGGGACGGTCGCCGTGGGACCGGCCGGCCCGAGCAGAGCGTCCAGGTCGCGTGCGGCCGACGGCACGGGGTCGAGCGTGACGACCTGGAGCCCGGGCTTCAGGGCGCGCATGAAGGACGCGGCGCCGAGCATCGCGGTCGACGCCCGCTCGTCGGCGAGCACGGACGGGTCGACGAGCTCGGCGACCGCCATCGCCCCGGCGGCACCCAGCCCCAGCAACGGGCCGAAGGTGAGCGACTCGGCCGCGGCGCTCGCCGCCAGGACGACCGTCGACCGGACCGCACCCTCGACCGTCGACTCGGCGTCGGCGTAGCTCGCGATCGCGCGCCGCAGCCGTGCCGCGAGCGCGCGCACGTCGTCGGCCGCGGCCCATGCGCCCCGTTGGGCGGCCTTGATCGACTCGTGCGCCGCGTGGTTGGCGGCCGAGACCGCCCGGTCGAGCCCGAGCCCGCCGGCCAGGTCGTGGCCCGCGGTCGAGAGGCGCTGGGCGGTGGCCTCGAGGATCCGGCACGCCTGGGCGAGCTCCTCGAGGTCTGCGACGGTCGGCGTCCCGATCAGCCGGTACCCGTCGCTCAACGGCCCCGCCAGGTGGTGGGCGCCACGCAGCGGGCCTCCGTCGTCGCGACCGCCACGACCGCGTCCTCGAGCAGCCGCGCGACCTGGCGGACTCCTGCCGCGGCCTCGTCGACCGCGCGCCGGTAGCGGTCGGCGGCCGTGGACGACCAGGTCACGGTCGTCGCGCGGACGAGCGCACGCCGCGCCTCCTCCACCTCGTAGCTCGCCGATCTCAGCGCCGCCGTCACCATGCGATCGACGCTAGGCGGGAGGTCGCGACGGAGACGGGCCGGCGGCGGTACGGCCGACAGGACGGGGCTGTGGGCGGCTCAGGGCCCCGCCGGGACCTTCGGGAGCACCAGCACGGTCAACGCCATCGCGCCGATCGCCGCGACCGCCCGCCAGACGTCGGCGATGCCCAACGGGCTGACCAGCACCGTCGCGACCACGGCGAGCGACAGCACGAACACCTGGACGACCGCCACCTCACGCAGTCCCCGCCCGATCACGGCCCACTCGATCGACGCCCGCCACGTGGTCCGAGTGGCGAGCGTCGCGGTCCACAGGGTCAGGTGCACCAGCACGACGAGCGCCAGCACCGCTGCCAGCGACGGCGGGTCGAAGAGCAGCACGCGCACGCCGGCGATCCCGACGACGAGCCCGACCAGCCCGACCTCCGGCCGCAGCACGACCGCCACGACGAGCGCGAACAGCGCGGCCGCCACCAGACGGTGGGCGCCGGGCCCAGGGCCGACGAACGACACGGTGAGCGTCGCCAGCCCGAGCACGCCGAGCGCGAGCCGGACCACGAGGGCCGGGATGCTCGGGCCGGTCGGGACGACGACCTCGCGCGACGAACGGGGCGGCAGGAACGGGATCCTCATCGCGACGCCCCCGCCCGCCGGTGCGTCCGCCGTGCCAGCCCGGCCAGCGCCACCGACGGTGCATCGCGCCAGGCCACCAGCTCGACGTCCTGGTCCGCCAGGCCCGCCAGGCGGTCCTCGCGCGCGATCCGGATCAGCCGCAGCGCGAGCCGCTCCCGGTCGGCCAGGTGCAGCTCGCGGACGGTCGGCAGGACGTCGACCGCGACCACCCGGTGCCCGGCGCGTCGCCAGATCGCGGCCACCTGCGCGGCCTCGTCGTCGAGGAACGTGGAGAAGACGAAGACGAGCGCTCCCGACGGGATCTGCGGCGGCCGCAGCCGGCGCGGCGGGTCGCCCTCGGGATGGGTGAGCGCGAGCGCGTGCCGGATCCGGGAGAGCTGCCGGCGCCCGCCACCGGGCGGGAGCGGCCGGCGCACGATGCCGAGGTCGTCGAGACCCACCCGGTCGCCCAGACCGAGGAACCCCGAGGCGACGGACGCCGCCGCCTGCCGGGCGAGGTCGAGCGAGGTGGGGTCCTGCGGTCGCGGCTGGATCGAGCCGCGCCACGTCATCGGGTCGGGGCCGACCTCGTCGCGCGAGTCGACGACGAGCATCACGACCGCCTCGGCGAGCGCGTGCTCCCGGCGGACGTAGAGCTCGTGCAGGTCGGGGGCGCGACGGGCGGTCACGCGCCAGTCGATGCGGCGCAGCCGGTCGCCGGGCGCGTACGGGTGCACGTCGCGCAGGCCGCCGCCCTCGCCGGGTCGTCGGGACTCGTGCGCGCCGGTCAGCCCGCGCAGTCGGGGCGGCAGCGGGAGGTCGCCGAGCGGCCGGGTCGAGGGCAGGACGAGCGCGGTCCGCGACGAGGGCGCGGACGCCTCCGACACGCTCGCGGCACCCGGCCCGACGCCCTGCACGTCCACGACCGCGACCTCCTGCGGACCGGTGCGGACCGTGTGCACGGTGATCGGCAGCGTGCGCGTGCCGTCGACGGCCACGAGGACCTCGGCGATGTCCCGCAGTCTTCGTCGGACCCCGACGACGACCGCGTCGCTGGGCGAGCTGATGACGGCCTCGACCTGCAGGGCTCCCGGCGTCGGCACGTCCGAGGACGGCTCGACGTGCACCGACGGCCCGGTCGACGGTCGTCGTCGCCAGTCCCAGAACCCCGCGACCACGGGGGCGGCGCCGAGCACGGCCACGTCCGGCCGCCCGGCGAACGCTCCGACGGCGAGGAGCGCGAGGCCGACGGCGACCCCGACCACCGCCGTGCTGGAGCGGGTCCACTCCATGGTCAGGCCGAGCGCCGCGTCGTCGTCGGACCCGCGACCCGCCGCAGCACGTCGGTCACGACACCCTCCGGCGCCGCGCCCGTCGCCCACGCCTGCGGCGTCAGGGAGAGCCGGTGAGCCAGGGCCGGCACCGCGACCGCCTTGACGTCCTCGGGCGTCACGAAGTCCCGCCCGTTGAGCACCGCGAGCGACCGCGCGACGAGCACGAGCGCCTGCGACCCGCGCGGCGACGCCCCCACCTCGACCGCGTCGTGCTCGCGGGTGGCCGCCGCCAGGTCGACGCAGTAGCGCAGGATGTCGCCCTCGACGTTGACGGCCTCGACGCCGGCCTGCATGGCGAGCAGGGTCTGGGAGTCGACGATCGTGCGGACCGTCCCGACCTCCGTGCGTCGTGCGAGCCGCCTCGACAGCACGTCGACCTCGTCGTCGCGCACCGGGTACCCGACGGCGAGCCGCACCATGAACCGGTCGAGCTGCGCCTCCGGCAGCGGGTACGTGCCCTCGTACTCGACGGGGTTGGAGGTCGCGACCACGTGGAACGGGGCCGCCAGCGGATACGTCGTCCCGTCCACGGTCACCTGCCGCTCGGCCATGGCCTCGAGCAGAGCCGACTGCGTCTTCGGGGCGGTCCGGTTGATCTCGTCGGCAAGAAGGAGCCCCGCGAACACCGGGCCCGGCCGGAACGTGAAGCTGGACGACGCGGGGTCGAAGACGCTCGACCCCGTGATGTCCGACGGCAGCAGGTCCGGCGTGCACTGCACCCGGCGGAACGTCAGCCCGAGCGCGGTCGCCAGGCTGCGCGCGGCCAGCGTCTTGCCCAGCCCCGGCACGTCCTCGAAGAGCACGTGCCCGCCGGCCAGCACGGCCGCGAGCGCGGCCTTCAGCGGGTCGCGCATGCCGACGACGAGCGTCGCGACCTCGTCGAGGATCGCCCCGCCCTTCTCGGCCACCTGCGCGACGGTCAGTGTCTCGGTCATGTGTCCCCGCTCTTCCTCGTGGTGCCGATCCGGTCCAGCGCGTCGACGGCCTGCGTGATCTCGGACATCTTCGGGTGCGGCGAGCCGCTGCGCGTGAGCGTACGGAAGGCCCTGGTGCCGACGAGCTCCTCGATCGCCGGTGCGTCCGCGTCGTCGTCGATGTCGAGCCCGTGGCGCGCGAGCCGGCTCCTCGAGAGCTCGCGCACCCGGCGCAGCATGCGCTCGCTGGCCCGTCCGTCGCGCGCCACCATCGCCCACGCCAGCTCCTGCACCTCGCCGCGGGCGCCGTGCCGCCGGTCGTGCCGCTTCCGGTCGAACCCGGGGTCGGGCCGCACGTCGAAACGCGTGAGCACGAGGACCCCGGCGACCGCCGCGACCCCGACGAACGCCGACGTCACGGCCGCGAGCCCCGCCATCCATCCGAGTGCGGCCGCCAGGACCCCCGCGACCCACGGCCTCCAGTCCTTCACGACGCCAGCCCCTCGGCGATCGCCGCGAGACTCGTCCTCGCGCTGTTCACGTCCTCCTGCGTGAGCCGGTGCTCGCTGTACCGCGCGGCCAGGTAGAGGTCGAGCAGCCGCTGCGCGGCCACCGGGTCCGCGTGCGTGCTCTGCAGGACCTCGAGCGTGAACTCCGTCGCGGTCTGCGCGCGGTCGCGGTGGATGCCGCTCTTCTCCGCCGACGACTCCAGGGCCACCCATGCGGCGATCACCGCATCGCCGGGCGGGACCTCCTGCTCGAGCACCTGCGCGGCGTGCTGCGCGCCCTCCCGCATCGCCGCGGTCGCGACGTCGACGACGTCACCCTCCAGCCCGATGTCCGGGTCGGCCGCGTCGCGGTCCTTGCCCACCGCGCGCTCGCGCAGCTTCTGCGCGATCTTGCGGAACACCAGGGCGAGGACGACGACCGCCAGCACACCGAGCGCGGTCAGCAGCACCAGGATGATCCAGCGCTCCTGCTCGATGGGCATCATCTCGGGCCCCGCGGTCGTGCTCGGCTGCGGCGCCTGGGTCTGCGCCTGCGTGGGCACGTCGACCACCGGGATCTCGGCGTCCGGCAGGTTCCGGTGCGCGACGTCCCACGGCCCGGCCAGCGCCGCCATCAGCACCGCGACCGCGACGAGCGCACCGACCAGGAGCACGGGTCCGGGCTTGCGGGCGGGCGTCACCTGGCTCCTTGCTCGACGGACGGACGGGCGGCTGGGATCCGGACAGGCTACTGACTCCGACGGACTCTTCAGCGACGACGCCACAGGCTCTGGGATGATGGGTGCATGGCCACCCCGAACGGTTCCGACGTCCCTGCGCGCGTGCGGCTTGCCGATGTCACGCCGCCGATCGCGCTCGGACCGCTGGACGGGCGCTACCGGTCCGCGGTCGCGCCGCTCGTCGACCACCTGAGCGAGGCCGCGCTGAACCGCGAGCGCGTGCACGTCGAGGTCGAGTGGCTGATCCACCTGACGACGAACGGCGTCGTGCCGGGCGCGCCCACGCTGTCCGGCGAGGACAAGGTCTACCTGCGCACCATCGTCGAGACGTTCGGGCCCGACGAGGTCGCCGAGCTGGCCGAGATCGAGCGCGTGACCGTGCACGACGTGAAGGCCGTCGAGTACTTCCTCAAGAAGCGGCTCGCGGACGCACCGGCGGACTCCCCGCTGCAGGGCGTCGGCGAGCTCGTGCACTTCGCCTGCACCAGCGAGGACATCAACAACCTGTCGTACGCGCTCATGGTCCGCGGCGCGGTCACGCAGGAGTGGCTGCCCCGGGCCCGGGCGCTGGTCGACCAGGTCGCCGAGCTCGCGCGCGAGGAAGCGTCCCAGCCTCTGCTCGCCCTCACGCACGGGCAGCCGGCCACGCCGACGACGCTCGGCAAGGAGCTCGCCGTCCTCGCGCACCGGCTCGACCGGCAGCTCAAGCGGATCGCGGCCGACGAGTACCTCGGCAAGCTCAACGGCGCGACCGGCACGTTCGGCGCGCACGTCGTCGCGGTTCCGGGTGCCGACTGGGCCGCCGTGTCCAAGTCCTTCGTCGAGCACCTCGGCCTCACCTGGAACCCGCTGACCACGCAGATCGAGTCGCACGACTGGCAGGCCGAGCTGTACGCCGACGTCGCGCGGTTCAACCGGGTGCTGCACAACCTGGCCACCGACGTCTGGACCTACATCTCGCGCGGCGTCTTCATCCAGATCCCGGTGGCCGGCGCGACGGGCTCCTCGACCATGCCGCACAAGGTCAACCCGATCCGGTTCGAGAACGCCGAGGCCAACCTCGAGCTCTCGTCGGCACTCCTGGACACCCTGGCCTCGACGCTGGTGACGAGCCGGCTCCAGCGCGACCTGACCGACTCGACGACCCAGCGCAACATCGGGCCGGCGTTCGGGCACTCGCTGCTCGCCATCGACAACGTCGCCCGCGGCCTGCGGGCACTCTCGGTGGACCGCGAGCTGCTGGCGCGCGAGCTCGACGAGAACTGGGAGGTCCTCGGCGAGCCCGTCCAGTCCGCCATGCGTGCGGCCTCCGTCGCGGGTGTCACCGGCATGGAGAACCCGTACGAGCGGCTCAAGGAGCTGACGCGGGGTCGTCGCCTCACCGCCGACGACATGCGGGAGTTCATCGGCGGTCTCGGGCTTCCCGACGGCGTCGCGGCGCGGCTCGTCGAGCTGACGCCGGCGTCCTACACGGGCATCGCGGCGGAACTCGTGGAGACGTACCTCGACGCCTGACCCGTCAGGGCGCGATGTCGCCGACGTCCACGTCGCCCGCGACGTGCACCGCACCGCGACCGACGTTTGCGGCGACCATGGCGAGAACCGTCGAGAGCCGGACGGACGCGGATGGGTCGATCTCCGGAGCGTCCTGACGGGACCTGTCTAGACCCAGCGCGCGACCTGGGCTCTTTTGTCCGAGTTTCGGCAGAAGTTTTCACTCGTTCGTGTGCGCGTTCGTGAGACGAGAACAGGGCCCTGACCTGCTACGTCACCCGGATGCGTGTCGCCATCTGGACAGGTGCCCGGTACGGCCTGCACAATCGTGCACCGAGCCGTCCTTTTCATCCGGTTCATCCCCTCGATTCATCCTGTTCATCCCCTCATGGCAAGGATGCCCATCGTGACGCTCATGCAGAAGGCGATCACGCCAGCGCTGACCCGCGCGCACCTCACAGCGGGCCACGATCGCCTGGCGGGGTATGTCGTGCGCGCCGAGGACGTCGCGTTCGCGACCACTCCGGCACAGCTGTTCGAGGTCCACGGCCTCGGCTACGAGGGCTCACCGTTCAGCCCTTACGACCGGTCCATCGACGTCCTGCGCTTCGAGAGCTCCCCGCAGCTCCAGTACCGCGACGTCCCGGGCTACATCCTTCCGCTGTGGTGGCTGCGCCACTCGCGCATCCCCCCGGGCGCCGAGCTCGTCCGCATCTACGACAACGGCACGTCCACGCTCCTGGCCCGCTACGGCGACGTCGGCGCCGGCTGGACCGTGACGCAGCTGGGCGCACCGCGCCCGTCGCTGGCATCGCTCTCGCGCTGCGTCGGCCCCGTAGCGAAGTGGCACGGCGCCTACCTCGAGGCCGACGTCGTCGACAACGGCCACACCGTCGTCCTCGCCCTGGCCAACCCGCCGCTCGCCGAGACCGGGTTCCACCAGTCGCCGTCGGGACGCTGGTTCCGTCGCGTCGCTCGCGACGAGGTCAGCGAGCTGTTCGAGCTGGACCTCACCGCCCGGTGGAACGGCCTGCACGTTCGCGTGGTCGACCAGTGGCAGGACGCGCAGCGCTACGTCGTCGCACGGATCTCGCACCTGGGCGACGACATCGAGCGCGCGGAGCGCCTGCAGCTCAACCGCGTCGAGGCTGGCGTGTACGAAGGAATCGTCTACGCTGCGGAGCTGACGGACATCCAGACCAACCAGGTCGTGCCGCACACGTGGGCCCCCGGGCCTGCCGCGCAGCAGCAGGTCGTCCGCTCCAGCTAACCCTTGCAACACCCCGATCTGGGGTCCCGACGACGATGTCGAGGCTCCGACGGGCGCGTGCCGGGCCAGACCCTCCCCCCCGTTCTGGCCCGGCACGCTCCATGTCCGGCGCGAGGTCCAGACTCACTCCTGCGCGTCGTGGACGAAGCGGGCCACCTGGACGCGGTTCGTCACGCGCAGCTTGGTGAACAGGCTGCCGACGTGGGTCTTGACGGTCGCGACACCCATGTAGAGGTCGCGCGCGATCTCGGAGTTCGTCTTGCCCTCGCTCACGGCGACCGCCACCTCGCGCTCGCGGTCGGTCAGCCGCGCCATCGCGGAGCGGGCGGCTCGTCGGCGCTCGTCGTCCTGCGGCTTGGTGACGGCGGCGATCAGCTGGGACGTGACGCTCGGCGAGAGCATCGGGTCACCGGCCGCGACGCGACGGACCGCGGCGATCAGCTCGACGGGCGGCGTGTCCTTGAGCAGGAACCCCGACGCGCCGTTCTGCAGCGCGGTGAGCACCATCTCGTCGGTGTCGAACGTGGTCAGCACGATGACGCGGGTTCCCGACCCGCGCAGCGCCCGGGTGGCCTGCAGGCCGTCCATCCGCGGCATCCGGATGTCCATGAGGACCACGTCCGGCCGCTCCTTGGCGACGAGCTCGATCCCCGCCTGCCCGTCGGCCGCCTCGCCGACGATCTCCAGGTCGGGGGCGCCGCCGAGGATCATCCGCAGGCCGGCGAGCACCAGTCGGTCGTCGTCGACGAGCAGGACCCGAATGGGTGACGGGCTCGGTGTCACGGACTCCACGGCAACCTCGCTCTCACCAGGAACGACCCATCGGGCTGTCCTCCGTACGCCAGTGCTCCGCCGGCCAGCTCGGCCCGTTCGGTCATGCCCGTCAGTCCGACACCCGCGGGCCCGCCGCCGACCACCGCGACCCCGACCCGGTTGCGCACCTCGACCTCGAGGAACGCTCCGGGTTCGCCGGCCAGCCGCAGCGACACCGGCTGGCCGGGCGCGTGCTTGCGGGCGTTCGTCAGCGCCTCCTGGACGATGCGGAACGTGGTGCGCGACAGGGTCACGGGGATGCTGGCGAGGTCGCGCTCGCGCAGGCCGAGCACGTCGAGCCCCACCTGCGAGCCCGCCTCGCGCACGTCGGCCATCAGCGCGGGCAGCTCGGCGAGCGTGGGCTGGGGAGCCTCGACCCCGTCGGCCACCTGTCCGGCCCGTAGGACGCCGAGCACCTGCCGCAGCTCGGCGAGGGCAAGCTGCGCGTTGGCCTGGATCGTCGCGGCGGTCTCGGCGGTCTGGTCGCGGGTCAGGTCCTCGCGGTAGGCCAGCGCGCCGGCGTGCATCGCGACCAGGGAGATCCGGTGAGCGAGCACGTCGTGCATCTCGCGGGCGATGCGGGTCCGCTCGGCGTCGCGCGCAGCCTCTGTCGTCAGGGCCTGCTCGCGCTCGGCCGTGAGCAGGCGCTCGTTCAGGGACGCGACGAGCTCGCGCCGGGCCCGGACGTAGAAGCCGGTGACGATCGCCAGGCCGAAGAAGACGAGGCTGAGCAGCTGGTTCGCCAGCTGCGCGTAGAGGTTGTCGTCCGTCGGGGCCACACCGCGGGCGGTGAAGACGAACAGGGAGAGGATTCCCGAGGCGAACCACGCGACCGCCGTCACGATCACCCAGTTGCGGCGCCGCCACGTGGCCATCGAGACGACGGCCAGGGTCGCTGCACCGACGCTCGCCGTCGAGAAGGCGGTGCAGGCGATGGTCACGCACGCGACGAGGAACGGGCGCTTGCGCCGCAGCGGGAGCAGCGCGACCGACACCGCGCCCAGGAGCAGGTCGGCCACGAGCCAGATCCCGATGATGTCCTGCTCGGCGGCGCTCGGCACCGAGCTCAGCTGCTCGGCCGACGTCAGCGCCCACGCGACCAGCCCACCGAACACTGCCAGCAGGTACCGCCAGGTCCGCGACCACGCCTGGAGCTGCGGGTGCAGCAGCTCCTCGGGGACGGGGGTCACCCGGATCTCGGCGGCAGTGGACACACGAGCAGCCTAGGAGGCACGACGCGGCACGGGATCAGCCGCGCGGGCTGCTCCGGGTCCCCCCAGCGGTGGAGGGGCGCCCATCGCCGACGGAGGGTCGAGGCGGCTCGCGGAGGGTGGTGCACGGGGATCCGTGGGTGGTGCGGACGTCCGTCGGTCGGGTCGTGCGCTCAGACCGCGTCGGTGAGCGACGGGACCGGGATCGAGGCCAGCTCGGCGAGCGCCTGCGCGTAGGTGGCGGCGTCACCGGCGCGGGCGGCCTCGCGGGCGCGGACGGTCGGGCCGTGCAGGGTCGCGCGGGTGCGGCGACGCAGGGCCCGGACCGCACGCTCGTCGGAGAGGTCCACGAGCCCGCTCTCGAGGCCGCCGAGCACGCGGGTGCGTTCCGCGACCACGGCCGGGTTCCACTCGCGGACGCGGCGCTCGGCCTCGTAGGCGTCGGCCGCGGCGGTGACCACCTCGTGCGCGGCACCGACGGCGGAGTGCTCGGCGGGCGCGTACTCGGCGACGGTGTGCAGGCTGACCAGGCGAACGCCGGGCAGCGACCGGACGCCGGGGTCCACGTCGTGCCGCAGGGCGAGGTCCACCACCGTCAGAGGGCGCGCGCCCTGCAGGCGGGCGGCCGCGAGCGCGTCGACCCCGAGGACGGCACCCGCGGCCCCGCTGCACGCGACGACGAGGTCGACGTCGGAGACCTCGGCGGCCAGGTCGGCGCCGGAGGGCAGGGACCGGACCCCGCGTGCGGCGGCGAACGCGCGGGCGCGACCTGTGGTGGAGAACACGCGGATGTCGGTGCAGCCGCGGGCCTTGAGCTGAGCGAGGGAGGCGCCCGCGTAGGAGCCGGTGCCGATGAGCACGACGCGGACCGCGGGCCAGTCGGGCAGCTCGGACTCGGCGATGTCGAGCGCGACGCCCACCACGGAGCGCCCGGTGGCACCCAGGCCGGTGCGCGCCTCGACGTCCCGCGAGACGCGCGAGGCCGCTTGGAACAGGGACTCCAGACCGCTCGTGGTGGTCCCCTCGCGGCGTGCCGTGGTCAGCGCCCGGCGGACCTGGCCCGCGATCTCGCGCTCGCCGACGACCATCGAGTCGAGCCCGCTCGCGACGGCGAACAGGTGCTCGGCGGCCACGGTCCCGCTGAGAACCCGCAGGTGGGAGACCACCTGGTCCTCCGTGTAGCCCGAACGCTGGGCGACGGTCGCGGCGGCGGCGGCACGGGCCTGCGGGGTGTCCTGCGCGTCGTCGACCTCCAGGTACAGCTCGAACCGGTTGCACGTCGCCAGGACGACGGCACCGGACACGGACGCAGCGGAGTGCACGAGCTCGGACGCGACGGCCTGGACGTCCGACGAGAGACGTTCCAGCACATCGAGGTCGAGGTCGTGGTGACTGGCGGCGAGGGACAGCAGCACCACGTGCCCGATTCAATCATCTGTTCATTTGTCCGGCACAATCGCAGACGTGAACCTTCCTTCCTCGCACCCGCTCGTCGACGGCCGCACGGCGCATTCTTCGCTGGTCCGTGCATATTCCGGCGAGCGCCCTTCCCGACGGCCGGTGTGGTTCATGCGACAGGCCGGGCGGTCGCTGCCGGAGTACCGGGCGGCGCGCGAGGGCACGGCGATGCTCGACGCGTGCCTGACCCCGTCGCTGGCGAGCGAGATCACCCTGCAGCCGGTCCGCCGGCACGACGTCGACGCGGCGATCTTCTTCTCCGACATCGTGGTCCCGCTCAAGCTCGCGGGCGTCGACGTGGAGATCAAGCCGGGCGTCGGCCCGGTCATGGGGTCGGCCGTGCGGTCCAAGGACGACGTCGCTCGCCTCAGAGACCTCGGGCCGCTCACCCCCGAGGCCTTGACGCCCGTCTCCGAGGGCGTCGCGCTCACGGTCGACGTACTCGGCGGCACCCCGCTCATCGGGTTCGCCGGCGCGCCCTTCACGCTGGCCGCGTACCTCGTCGAGGGCGGTCCGTCGCGCGACCACCTGGCCGCGCGCACGCTCATGCACTCCGACCCGGTCACCTGGGCCGAGCTGACCGACTGGGCCGCCGACGTCACGGGCGCCTTCCTGCGCGCGCAGGTGATGGCCGGGGCCAGCGCCGCGCAGCTGTTCGACTCCTGGGCGGGGTCTCTGGGCCTGTCCGACTACACGGCGCACGTCGCTCCCGCCTCGTCGCGGGCCCTGAGCCACATCGCCGACCTGGGCGTGAAGAAGGTCCACTTCGGCACCGGCACGAGCGAGCTGCTGGGCGCGATGCGCGACGTCGGTGCGGACGTCATCGGCGTCGACTACCGCCTGCACCTGGACGAGGCGAACCGTCGCCTGGGCGGCACGACGCCGCTGCAGGGCAACATCGACCCCGCCCTGCTCGCCGCTCCGTGGCCCGTGCTGGAGGCGCACGTCCGCGACGTCGTGGCCCGCGGCGAGGTCGCGCCCGGGCACGTGGTGAACCTCGGCCACGGCGTCCCGCCGGACACCGACCCGACCGTGCTGACGCGCGTGGTCGAGCTGGTCCACGGGCTCTGAACCCTCGATGAGCACCTGGGACGCGATCGTCGTCGGCGGCGGGGTCGCCGGCCTCGTCGCTGCCCGGTCGCTCGCCCTGGAGGGGCACCGGGTGCTGGTGCTCGAGGCCGCACCCGAGCCCGGCGGGGCCGTCCGCGGGCACACGGTCGACGGCCTGCGCCTCGACGCCGGGGCGGAGTCGTTCGCGACCCGCCAGGGCGTCGTCGCGCCGCTGCTGAGCGAGCTCGGCCTCCCGGTCGTCTCGCCCGAACGCGTCGGCTCCTGGGTGCACCTGCCGTCCGGCGACGGCCCCCTGCCGCGCACCGGCCTGCTCGGCATCCCGGGCCACCCGTGGGCGCGGGACGTCCGGCAGACCCTCGGCCTCGTGGGCGCCGCGCGGGCCTCGCTCGACCTCGTCCTGCCGCGGTCCGACGACCCGCCCACGCTCGGCGCTCTGGTCAGGCGACGCATGGGCAGCCGCGTCGTGGACCGGCTCGTGCGACCGATCGTCGGCGGAGTCCACGCGRCCGACCCCGACGACCTCGCCGTGGACGCGGTCGCGCCCGGCCTGTCCGCGGCGCGCGACCGCGGGTCCCTGGCGCGCGCCGTGCGCACGATGCGCGCGAGCACGCCGGCCGGGGCGGCCGCGCAGGGGATCGAGGGCGGGATGCACCGCCTGGTCGACGCGCTCGTCGCCGACCTGCGGCGCAGCGGCGGCGAGATCCGGACGAGCTCGCCGGTCAGCGGCGTGCAGCGGTCCGACGACGCCTGGCACGTGAGCACCGAGAGCGCCCCTCGGCTGGTCCTGGCGACTCCCCAGGCGCCCGCGCTGCTCGGGCTCACCGGGATCACGACCGACCCCGGCGCCGAGGTAAGCCTGGTCACGCTCGTGCTCGAGGCGCCCGCGCTCGACGACGCGCCCCGCGGCACGGGCGTCCTGGTCCCGCCCGGCTCCGCCGACGTCACGGCCAAGGCGCTCACGCACGCCACCGCCAAGTGGGCCTGGCTCGCGCGCGCAGCCGGCCACGGACGGCACGTCGTCCGGCTCTCCTACGGCCGGGCAGGCGAGGACGCCCCCGAGCCGACGGTCCGTACCGCGCTCGCCGACGCGAGCGTGCTGCTCGGCGTCCCGCTCACCGAGGAGCAGGTCCGCGGGCACGCCACCGTGCAGTGGTCGCAGGCGCTGCCACGGCCGAGCGCGGCGCACCGGGCGGCCGTGGCGCAGGTGCGCGCGGCCGTGGCCGAGCTGCCCGGTCTGGCGGTCTGCGGGGCGTGGGTCGCGGGCAACGGCCTCGCGTCCGTGGTGCCCGACGCGCAGGCCGCCGCGCGCGCCGTCGGCTAATGCGAGGCGCGTCACACAAAAGACGCCGCAAATCACTTTCTGACGACTCGTCGTCAAAACTCACAGAATGACGTCGCTCACATTCTTAGGGTGCCCTCACGGGAATATGCTGACAGTTTGTCAGGACCGGGTCGCGACGAATTCCCACGGCACCCGCTAGCGTCGTCGGCAATGACCCCGGAGACCGTGCCCGCCCGACCGAGCCGGGTGGTCGGCTGCCTGCTGCCCGCCCTGACGGTCGCGTTCGGTCTGCTGTTCGTGCTCCTGGGCCTGGTCGCGTACGTGTTGCCCCTGCTCGGGCCGTGGGACGCGGTACAGCAGTGCACCACCGCGCGGGACGTCGCACCGGGCACCGACCTCGGTCCGGTGACCGTCACGCGGCACTTCCTGCCGGCCGGGCTGACGTGCCACTGGACGCAGGAGCCCGGCGTCACGACCGAGCTGTTCGACCCCAGCAGCACGTGGTGGGCGTTCGGGCTCGTCGTGGTCGGCGTGGTCCTGGTGGTCGCCCCGGTCGCCTGGCGTTTCGCGCGGCGCAGGTAGAGAGAGAGACTGGACGACATGCCTCAGCAGGTGCTCGTCGGGACGCGTGCCAGCGCGCTCGCGACGACGCAGACAGGTCACGTGGTCGACGCGCTCGCCGCCGCCGGCGACCTGACCCTCTCGACCGTCCACATCCGCACCGACGGCGACCGCCTCAAGGGCTCCCTGTCGAGCCTCGGCGGCACGGGCGTGTTCGTGACCGCCCTGCGCGACGCCCTGCTCGACGGCCGCTGCGACGTCGCGGTCCACTCGCTCAAGGACCTGCCGACGRGCGACGCCGAGGGTCTGGTCATCGGCGCGATCCCGGTGCGCGAGGACCCCGCCGACGCCCTCTGCGCCCGCGACGGCCTCAAGCTTGCCGACCTGCCCCTGGGCGCTCGCGTGGGCACCGGCTCGCCGAGGCGCCGGGCCCAGCTGCTCGCCGCCCGGCCCGACCTCGACGTCGTCGACATCCGCGGGAACGTCGACACCCGCCTGGGCCGCATCGCGACCGACCTCGACGCGGTGGTCCTGGCGCGTGCCGGCCTCGCGCGTCTGGGACGCCTCGACGCCGTGACCGAGGCGTTCGGCCCGGACGTCATGGCACCGGCACCCGGGCAGGGCGCGCTGGCCATCGAGGTCCGGGCGGACGTCGACGGTCCGCTCGCGGACGCCCTGCGTGCGCTGGACCACCGGCCCACCCGGTTCGCGGTGACGGCCGAGCGCGCCCTGCTCGCCCGGCTGGAGGCGGGCTGCGCGGCACCGATCGGTGCCTGGGCGTCGCTCCGGGGCTCGACGATTCGCCTCGATGCTGTCGTCGCGCGCCCGGACGGCACGGCGACGCTCAAGCGCGGGCTGTCCGCGCAGGCCGAGACCGAGGACGACGCGCGGGCACTCGGGAGCGCCCTCGCCGACGAGCTCCTCGAGCACGGCGCCGCGGACCTGGCGGGCCTGCGATGACCACCCTGCCGCTCACCGGCTGGCGCGTGCTGGTCCCCCGTCCCACCGCGGGGCGCAGCCCGGCCGTCGTCGCGCTCGCCGCCGCAGGCGCCGAGGCCGTCGTCGTGCCGCTCATCGAGACGGTGCCGCCCGAGGACACCCAGCCGCTGGACGACACCCTGCTCGCGCTCGAGGCGGGTTGGTACGAGTGGCTCGTGGTGACCAGCGCCGCCGCCGTGCCGATCCTCGTCGAGCGTGGGCTGACCCCTGCGTACACGCACGTCGCCGCCGTCGGACCGGGCACCGCCCGGGCGCTGCGGGAGGCCGGCGTCCACGTCGACCTGGTCCCGCGCGGCGAGTCGACCGCGAGCGCGCTGGTCGCGCAGTTCCCTGCGCCCGGCGCCAGGAACCGGGTCCTGTTCCCCCGCGGCGACCTCGCCGCACCGACGCTCGCCGACGGCCTGCGCGCCCGCGGCTGGCAGGTGGACGACGTCGTCGCGTACCGCACGGTCTCCGCCGAGGCACCCAGCGCCGAGATCCGCGAGGCGTGGGTGGACGGGACGATCCGCGGTGCCCTCCTCACCTCGGCCAGCACGGTCCGCGAGCTCAACACCCAGCTCGGCCCGCCGCCGACGAGCACCCTGCTGGTCGGCATCGGCCCGACGACCGCCGCCGAGGCCGCCCGCCTGGGACTCCCGCTCGCGGGCGTCGCCACCGAGCAGACCATGACCGGCCTCGTCGACGCGCTGGCCAAGGCCGCGAACACCGCGATGCCCGAACCGATCCCCAGCCCCGAGGAGGACTGAGTGAACCGACGCATCCGCCCCCGCCGTCTGCGCTCGACGCCGGCCATGCGGAGGCTGACGGCGGAGACGCGCCTGCACGCCTCGCAGCTCGTCCTGCCCGTGTTCGTCAAGGAGGGACTCACCGAGCCGCGCCCGATCGCGTCGATGCCGGGCGTGGTCCAGCACTCGCGCGACTCGCTGCGCAAGGCGGTCGCCGAGGCCGCAGGCGCGGGCCTCGGCGGCGTGATGCTCTTCGCCATCCCTCTCGAGCGCGACGCCGTCGGCTCGCAGGCCACGTCGGAGACCGGGATCCTCAACGTCGCGATCGCCGACACGGTCGCCGAGGTGGGCGACGCGCTCGTCGTGCAGGCCGACCTCTGCCTCGACGAGTTCACCGACCACGGCCACTGCGGGGTCCTCACCCCTTCGGGCGTCGTCGACAACGACGCGACCCTCGTCCGGTACGCCGAGATGGCCCTGGCCCAGGCGTCGGCAGGCGCTCATATGGTCGGCCTGTCCGGGATGATGGACGGCCAGGTCGGGTACGTCCGGGACGCGCTGGACGCCGCGGGCCGTTCCGACGTGGCGGTCCTCGCGTACGCCGCCAAGTACGCCTCCGCCTTCTACGGACCCTTCCGTGACGCCGTGGAGTCCCAGCTCGACGGGGATCGGCGGACCTACCAGATGGACCCCGCGAATCGTCGCGAAGCCGTCCGTGAGGTGGCCATCGACATCGCCGAGGGGGCCGACGTCGTCATGGTCAAGCCCGCGCTCGCGTACCTCGACATCCTCGCCGACGTCGCCGCGACGAGCACCGTTCCCGTCGCGGCCTACCAGGTGTCGGGGGAGTACGCGATGATCGAGGCTGCGGCCGAACGGGGGTGGATCGAGCGCAGACGGGCGATCCTTGAGTCTGTGCTCAGCATCCGCCGCGCAGGTGCCGACAACGTGCTTACGTACTCTGCGACTGAGCTGGCCGGATGGCTGGCAGAGGAGATCTGATGAGTGTCCACGCCACCACCTCGGACCTGACGACGAGCGCTGCCGCCTTCGAGCGCGCGCAGGCCGTCATCCCCGGAGGGGTGAACTCGCCCGTGCGAGCGTTCGGCAACGTCGGCGGCACGCCCCGGTTCCTCGCGTCCGCCCGCGGCGCCTACGTCACCGACGTCGACGGCAACGAGTACGTGGACCTCGTCGGCTCGTGGGGCCCAGCGCTCCTGGGTCACGCGCACCCCGCCGTCGTCGAGGCCGTGCAGGAGGCGGCCGCCCGCGGTCTGAGCTTCGGCGCCCCGACGGTCACCGAGGTCGAGCTCGTCGACGAGATCCGCTTCCGCGTGCCGCCGGCCGAGAAGGTCCGCCTGGTGTCCACCGGCACCGAGGCGACCATGACCGCTCTGCGTCTGGCGCGCGCCTTCACCGGCCGCGACGTCGTGATCAAGTTCGCCGGCAACTACCACGGGCACGTCGACGCGCTGCTGGCGTCCGCCGGCTCGGGCGTCGCCACCCTCGGCCTGCCCGACTCCGCGGGGGTCTCCGCCGCGGTCGCCGCCGAGACGATCGTGCTGCCCTACAACTCCGTCGAGGCCGTCGAGACCGCGTTCACCATGCACGGTCCGCGGATCGCCGCCGTGATCATGGAGGCGGCACCCGCCAACATGGGCGTCGTCCCGCCTCTGCCCGGGTTCAACGCGGCCCTGCGCCGCCTGACCCTCGAGCACGGCGCGCTGCTCATCCAGGACGAGGTGCTCACCGGCTTCCGGGTCGGGTACTCCGGCTGGTGGGGGCTCGAGGGCCTCCGCGAGGGCTGGTCCGCCGACCTGTACACGTTCGGCAAGGTCATCGGCGGCGGCCTGCCCGTCGCCGCGCTCGGTGGTCGCCGCGACGTCATGTCCCAGCTGGCCCCCGTCGGCCCCGTCTACCAGGCGGGCACGCTCTCCGGGAACCCGGTGGCCACCGCCGCCGGCCTGGCCACGCTGCGTGCCGCCGACCAGTCCGTGTACGAGCGCGTCGACGCCGTCTCCGCGCAGCTGCGCGCCGAGCTCAACGCCGCGATGGCCCACGAGGGCCTGCCGCACACGATCCAGTGGGCCGGCAACCTGTTCAGCACGTTCTTCGGCGCCGACGCCGCCCGTCACGGTGCCCGCGACTACGCCTCCGTGCTGGCCACCGAGTCGTGGCGGTACGCGCCGTTCTTCCACTCGCTGCTGGACTCCGGCGTCTACGCACCGCCCTCGCCGTTCGAGGCCTGGTTCGTCTCGGCCGCGCACGACGACTCCGCGGTCGACCGCATCGTCAGCGCCCTCCCGGCGGCCGTGCACGCCGCCGCGACCGCGACACAGCCGTAGGGACGCTTCGACCGGGCCCGCGCCACGCCGGCGCGGGCTTCGTCGTGTCCAGGCGGTCGCCGTCGCGACCCCGTCCCGTGCGGACCTAGCCGCACTTGTGACGGATGGCGGCTCCTGAGGCACCCGAGACACCCCACGCGTTTACTCGTGTCCCAGATGCGGCTAGGTCGACACAGGCAGGGTCGCGACGAAGTGCGCGGGGGCTCCTGCTCGCGACGAACCGCGTCGGGCCGGGCTTGATCGCTACGGGTTGACCCAGGCGTCGGCGCGGGCGGCCTGCTCGTGGACCTCGGGCGGGAGCTCGCCCGAGACCAGGCCGGCGAGCGTCACCCGGTCGAGGACGTCGCGGACGCTGACGCGCAGTGCGACCCAGACCTCGAGCAGGGCCTGGGCCGATCCGGCGTACTCCAGGGCGGTCGGGCGCTCGTCGCGGACGGTGACCAGCGGGCCGTCGACGGCCCGGATGATGTCGGCGAGCGTGATCTGGTCGGCGGGGCGCGCCAGGCGGTAGCCGCCCGAGCGCCCGCGGACCGAGGCGACCACGTCACCGCGGCGCAGGTCGCCGAGGATCCGCTCGAGGAACGCGACCGGCAGCTGCTGCCCGACGGCCAGGTCGTCGGCGCGCACCGGGTCACCCTGCGGGGACGCCGCCAGCTCGGCGCACGCACGCACCGCATAGTCCGCCTTCGCCGATACCCGCATGCCGACGATTGTGCCGGTTCCCGACGGCGGGAATACCCCCTAGGGGTATGTTGGTTGCAGCCGACGAGCAACCTTCACCCTCTGGAGACCACGATGCAGCCTCACACGCCCGGTTACACCGACGCCAAGGACGACTACCTCAAGCGCCTGCGACGCGTCGAGGGGCAGGTCCGCGGCATCGCCCGGATGGTCGACGAGGACGTCTACTGCATCGACGTGCTCACCCAGATCGCCGCGGTGACCAAGGCGCTCCAAGCCGTCTCGATCGGCCTGGTCGAGGACCACCTCGCGCACTGCGTCGTCGACGCCGCCCGCCAGTCCCCCGAGGAGGGCGCGGCCAAGGTCCGCGAGGCCTCCGACGCCATCGCGCGTCTCGTCCGTTCCTGAGCCCGAGGAGACCACCATGTCCACCACCACCTTCGGCGTCGACGGCATGACCTGCGGCCACTGCGTCTCCGCGGTCACCTCCGAGCTGTCCGCCCTCCCCGGCGTCCACGACGTCGTCATCCAGCTGACGGTCGGCGGCTCGTCGACCGTGTCCGTCACCTCCGACAGCCCGCTCGCCCCCGACGACATCGCCGAGGCCGTCGTCGAGGCGGGGTACGCGGTGACGCCGAGGCGGTCCCTGCTGTGACGACCGACCAGCACGCCCCGCACACCGTCGACCTCGCGATCGAGGGCATGACCTGCGCCTCCTGCGTCGCGCGCGTCGAACGCAAGCTCAACCGCCTGCCCGGGGTCGAGGCCACGGTGAACCTCCCGCTGGAGTCGGCGCACGTCCGGCTCTCCGACGAGGGCGCGCCGCTGCCCGACACCGACGCGCTGATCGCCGCGGTCCGCTCCGCGGGCTACGACGCCACGGTCACCCGCACGTCGACGCCCCCCGCCCACCACCACGCCCCCGTGGCGCCCGAGGTGCCCGGTCACGACCTCGCGGACCACGGGATGTCCGGGCACGACATGTCCGGCCACACGATGGCCGGGCACGACATGGACCCATACGAGCACGCGCTGTCGGGGCACTCGATGGCACCCGGTCATGACATGGACCCTGACGAGGACACGTCCGCCCCGACGGACGCGCGCGGCAGCGATCTGCGCAGGCGCCTGCGCGTCGCCACGGTGCTGAGCGTCCCGGTGCTGCTGCTCTCGATGATCCCCGCGCTGCAGTTCACCGGCTGGCAGTGGGTCGTCGCGGCCCTCGCGCTGCCGGTGGCCACCTGGGGCGCCTGGCCGTTCCACCGGGCCGCCGCCCGCGCGGCCCGGCACGGCGCGTCGACCATGGACACGCTCGTCTCCATCGGGATCATCGCCGCGACGGGCTGGTCGCTGTGGGCCCTGCTCTTCGGGGGAGCCGGCGAGCTCGGCACGACGATGACCCCGTCGCTCTGGCCGGCCGCGGACAGCGAGATGGCCGTGCCCGAGCTCTACTTCGAGGTCGCGGCCGTCGTCACCACGTTCCTGCTGGCCGGCCGGTACGCCGAGCACCGCTCGCGCCGCCGCGCGGGCGACGCCCTGCGCGCGTTGCTCGACCTCGGCGCCAAGGACGTCGCGCTCCTGGTCGACGGGACCGAGCGACGCGTACCGATCGCGCAGCTCACGGCAGGCAGCGAGTTCGTCGTGCGGCCCGGCGAGAAGGTCGCCACCGATGGCGTCGTCGTCAGCGGCACCTCCGCGCTCGACACGTCGTTGCTGACCGGCGAGCCCGTGCCCGTCGACGTCGGCCCCGGCGACGAGGTCACCGGCGCGACGATCAACACCTCCGGCGCGCTGGTGGTGCGCGCCACCCGCGTCGGCGAGGAGACGCGCCTCGCGCAGATCGGGCGCCTGGTCGCGGCCGCGCAGACCGGCAAGGCCCCGGTCCAGCGGCTGGCCGACCGCATCTCGGCCGTGTTCGTGCCGATCGTCCTCGTCCTGGCGGTGGCCACCCTGGCGATCTGGCTTCTCTCGGGGAGCAGCACGCAGGCCGCCTTCACCGCCGCCGTCGCCGTGCTGATCATCGCCTGCCCGTGCGCCCTCGGGCTGGCCACGCCGACCGCGCTCCTGGTGGGCACCGGCCGCGGCGCCCAGCTGGGCATCCTCATCAAGGGACCGGAGGTCCTCGAGCAGACGCGCACGGTCGACACCGTGGTGCTCGACAAGACCGGCACGGTCACCGAGGGCCGGATGGCGCTCGTCGAGGTGCTGGGCGGCGGCGAGGTGCTGCGCCTCGCGGCGGCCGTCGAGCAGCTGGCCGAGCACCCGATCGGCCGGGCGATCGCGGCCTCGGTCGCCGAGCAGCAGGGCCAGACCGGCGGCGACGGTGTCGTCATCGGCTCCGACCAGGTGCACGACTTCCAGGCCGAGGCCGGTCACGGCGTCTCGGGAGTGGTGCGGACCGCGCACGCGGGCGTCGGGCTGGGCCGGCGCGTCCTCGTCGGGAAGCCTGCCTGGCTGACCGCGCAGGGGGTTCCGACGAGCGAGTGGCAGCAGCCGTTCGAGGCCGCCGAGGCCGATGGCGCGACCGCGGTCATGGTCGCCTGGGACGGCAGCGCACGCGGCGTCCTCGTGCTGCGCGACCCGGTCAAGGCGACGTCCGCGCAGGCAGTCGAGGAGCTCCGCGCGCTCGGCCTGCGACCCGTCCTGCTCACGGGCGACAGCCGCGGTGCGGCCCTGCAGGCCGCGGCCGCGGTGGGCATCCGCGACCAGGACGTGTTCGCCCAGGTCCTCCCGGCCGACAAGGTCGACGTCGTCGCGCGGCTCCAGGCGCAGGGCAGGCGGGTCGCGATGGTCGGCGACGGGGTCAACGACGCCGCCGCCCTCGCCACCGCCGACCTCGGCCTGGCCATGGGCACCGGCACCGACGTGGCCATCGAGGCCGCCGACGTGACGCTCGTGCGCGGAGACCTGCGCGCGGCCGGCGACGCGATCCGGCTGTCCCGTCGGACCCTGCGCGTGATCAAGCAGAACCTGTTCTGGGCGTTCGCGTACAACGTGGCGGCCATCCCGCTGGCGGCGTTCGGGCTCCTGAACCCGATGATCGCGGGCGCCGCCATGGCGTTCTCGTCGGTGCTCGTGGTGGGCAACTCGCTGCGGCTGCGCTCGTTCCGCTGACCCAGCGGGCGTCCAGCGAACGTCCAGCATCGGGTCCTACTCTTCGGAGCATGACAGCGCCGCCGACGCCCCCTGCCGGGCTGCCCTCCGAGGGCGCGGTCGCCGTCGCGACGCCGCCGATCAGCGAGAAGGCCTACCGCCGGCGGCTCACGACCGAGATCTGGATCGTCCTCGGGCTGTCGCTCGGCAAGTCCGGGATCTACGCCGTGGTCGCGATCATCGACCGGCTAACGCGCGCGGAGTCGCTCGGGTCGCAGTCGACGACCCTGAACCCGAGCAGGTCACCGCGGCCGTGGCTCGACCTGACGTACCAGCTGCTGCAGATCGGGTTCGCGCTCATCCCGGTCGCGCTGGCCCTGTACCTGCTGTCCGCCAACGGGCGCTCCGCGGTGCGTCGGATCGGCCTCACGTTCACGCGACCCCTGCGCGACCTCGGCGTCGGCGTCGCGCTGGCCGCCTGCATCGGCATCCCCGGTCTGGCGCTCTACGCCGGGGCGCGGGCGCTCGGGCTCGCCGTCGAGGTGCAGGCCTCCGCGCTCAACGCCGCGTGGTGGACCATCCCGGTCCTGCTCTTCGCGGCGATCCAGAACGCGCTGCTGGAGGAGGTCATCGTCGTCGGCTACCTCATGGAGCGGCTGCGCGAGCTGCGGTGGGCCGTGCCGGCGTCGATCGCGGCCAGCGCCCTGCTGCGCGGCTCGTACCACCTCTACCAGGGCTGGGGCGGCTTCGTCGGCAACGCGATCATGGGCGTGCTGTTCGCGTTCTACTACACGCGCAGACGGCGGGTCATGCCGTTGGTCGTCGCGCACACCATCATGGACATGGTCGTGTTCGTCGGCTACGCCCTGATACCCGCCGCCTGGCTGGCAGCGCTGCACTTCAACTAGCTGGTGACGGCCTTGTTCGCCTGGCTCTTCGCCGCGAAGCCGCCGACCACCAGGAGCACGCCCGCGGCAAACGCGAACAGGCCCAGGATCACGATGATGAACTTCACCGAGTCCGTCGGGTGCGTGACGAGCAGCAGGCCGATCAGGAACGAGACCAGGCCCGACGCGAGGATCCAGCTCCAGTTGTCGTCCTTGGCGCGGTAGCGGATCACGGCGGCGATGATCTGCAGGATGCCCACCAGCAGGACCCAGATCGCGATCAGCCAGAACACGAACGTGGCGGTCTTCTCGGTCCAGATCACGGCCACCAGACCGATCACCAGGCTCACGATGCCGGAGAGCAGCCACCAGCCGGCTCCGGTCTCCTTGCGCTGCGTGAACCACTCGGCGATCGCGACGATGCCGTCGATGATCGCGAAGATGCCGAAGATCCAGACGAGCGCGGTGACGGACCACAGCGGGTTGGCGAGCATGATCCCGCCCAGGATCAGCAGGAAGACTCCGCGCAGGACGGGCACCCACCAGATGCGCTTGATCTCGGCCGCCTCGGCGGGGGAAAGCGGAGTGGACATCGTGGCCTCCAGTCGGAGCGACAGCGCCCTCGCGCCGGCTCGTGCGCCACGCTAGTGGAACGACCCGGTCGAATCCCGCATCTACGCATCAGCGGGACCGCAGGTCAGAGCGTCGGCCCAGGTGTGCGCAGGACCACCCCTGCGCGGGGGGCGCAAGAGCCGGGCGATCGCGGCCAGGCTGCCTAGACTCGCCCCTATGTCCGCGACGCCGTCCGCCAGTCGCGCGGCGGCCGCCGACCCCGCCGCCGCGGACGTCGCGACGAGTCCCGACGACATCCCGACCGTCCGCATCGACGTGCGCACCCCGATCGAGGTCGTGGACATCCCGGTCGCGCGCGTGCACCACCCGAGCGACCTGCTGGGCATGATCCTGTCGGCGCTGGCCATCGTGCTGGTCATGGCGCTGGCCACCTACGCGCACAACACGACGACCGGCGTGGCCGAGGACGTGCAGGGGTTCGCCACCCTGCTCTCCGAGATCCTGTTCGTGCCCGTGCAGGTGCTCGAGGGCTTCGTGACCCTCGTCGTCCCGCTGGCCGTGATCACCGAGCTCGCGATCCGACGGCTCGGGCGGCAGCTGCTCGAGGGCATGCTGGCCGCCGTCGTAGCGGTGCTGCTCAACGAGATCGTCCGGTACGGCATCGAGAACTTCGCGTCCGACGAGCTCGCGGTCGGCCTGTCGATCCGGTCCGCCGGCGCCTGGGTGGTCACGCTGCCCGGCTACGTCGCGCTGCTGGTCGGGCTCCTGACCGTCGTCGGACCCCGTGGTCGTCGTCGGACCGTGAAGTGGTCGTGGAACCTGCTCTGGGTCGCGGCCGGCGTGCTGCTGATCACCGCTGGGGTCTCGCTGCCCGGCCTGATGGTCTCGTTCTTCATCGGACGCGTGGCCGGTCTGGGCGTGCGGTACCTGTCGGGCGTGCGCTCCGAGCGCGCTTACGGCGAGAGCCTCGTCGGGGGCGTCCGCCGCGCCGGCTTCGAGCCCGCGCGCATGGTGCGCGTCGCCGACCTGACCACCGACGCCGAGGCCCGCGACTCCCGGGTCCCGCTGCCCGACCTGGGCACCGACCCGGGCGCCCGGGCGCTGACCCGCTCGACCCGCGACCGCGTGTACCTGCTCACCACCGACTCCGGCGACGAGCTCGACCTCGTGGTCATCGACGGTGACCGCCAGGTGGTCGGCATGCTCACGCGCCTGTGGCGGACGCTGCGGATGCGCGGCATCGAGGGGCGGTCCGTCGTCTCGCTGCGGCAGGCGAGCGAGCGCGCGGCTCTGCTCGCCTACGCGGCCCGCGCCGCCGGCGTCCGCACCCCCAAGCTGCTGAGCATGGCCGAGGCCGACGACTCGATGCTGCTGGTCCAGGAGCGACCCGGCCACGCGGTTCCGCTCGCCGACCTGGCCCCCGAGCAGTTCACCGACGAGCTGCTGGCCGAGATCTGGGCGCAGCTGCGCCTCGCGCACGAGGCCGGGATCGCACACCGCGCGCTGACCAGCGACGTGATCCTCGTCGAGGACGTCGTCGGCCGACCGGTCGTGTGGATCACGTCGTGGGAGCTCGGCGACGTCGCCTCGTCCGAGCTGGCCCGTCGCATGGACGTCACGCAGCTCGTCGCGCTCCTGGCCCTGCGCGTCGGCGCGGCGCGGGCGGTCGGGTCCGCGGTCGACGTCCTGCCCGACCACGACATCGGTGCCATCGGCCCCCTCCTGCAGACGATCTCCCTGCCGCGGCTCACCCGCGACGAGATGCGCGCGCACAAGCAGGTGCTGGCCGAGCTCCGCTCGGCGCTCGTCGCACGGCTCCCCGAGGCCGACGTCGAGCCGCAGCAGCTGGTCCGGTTCGGCGCGCGGACCGTGCTCACCGTCGTCGTGCCGATCGTCGCCGTGCTGTTCGTCATCACCTCGATCAACATCGACGAGATCTCGAACGCCCTGGCCCAGAGCGACTGGCGCTGGACCGCGCTGGCGTTCGTGCTCGGCATGATCACGCTGCTCGGGGCGGCCCTCGCGTTCGTCGCGTTCTCCCCCGTCAAGCTGCGCCTCTGGACCACGATCCTCGTGCAGACCGCGGCCGCGTTCGTCGCCATCGCCGCGCCCGCGGGGCTCGGGCCGGCCGCGCTCAACCTGCGCATGCTCACCAAGCGCGGCGTCTCGGCCACGCTCTCGGCCGCGACCGTCGCGCTCGTGCAGGTCAGCCAGCTCATCGTGACGCTCGGGCTGCTCGTCGTGCTCACGCTCGCGTCCGGCAACAAGGAGTCCGCGCTGCCGATCTCGCCGGCGGTGCTGGTCGTCATCGGCATCGTCGCCGCCCTCGTCGCCGCGTCGCTGCTGATCCCGCGCGTGCGCCAGTGGGTGCTCGCCAAGACGCTGCCCACCCTGCGCCAGACCTGGCCCCGGCTCATCGAGGTCCTCGGTCAGCCGTGGCGCCTGGCCCTCGCGCTCGCCGGCAACCTGCTCATGACCCTCGGTTTCATCTTCGCGTTCTACGCCTCGATGCAGGCCTTCGGGCAGGAGGCGACGCTCATCCAGGTGGCGCTCGTCTACCTCGTCGGCAACACCGCCGGCGCCCTGATCCCGACGCCCGGCGGCATGGGCACCATCGAGCTGGCGCTCGCCGGTGCGCTCACCAGCATCACCGGCATCAACGCCGGTATCGCGACCTCGATCGCCGTGGTCTTCCGCGTGGTCACCTACTGGCTGCGCATCCCGATCGGCTGGGTCGCGATGCAGTACCTGCAGAAGCGCGGCGAGCTCTGAGCTGACGCTCGCTCCCGGTCCGGACAGACCTCCGGGCCGGTACGACGTGCGTACCGGCCCGGAGGTTCGTTGCTGTGCTGCTGCAGGTCAGGCGGCGAGCGCCTTGGCCTTGAGCTGGTCGTACTCCGCCTGCGAGATCGCGCCGGAGTCCAGCAGTGCCTTCGCGTCGGAGATGTGGTCGGCGGGCGACTTGCTGGTGCCGGCGACCGAGCGGACGTAGGCGTCCGTGCTGGCCTGCGCATCCGCGACAGCCTTCACCTGGCGCTCCGCCATGCCCCTGCCACGCGCGATCAGGTAGATCAGCGCGGTGAGGAACGGGGCGACGACGAGGAAGATGATCCAGACCGCCTTCCACCAGCCGCTGAGCTTGTGGTCGCGGAACAGGTCTCCGATGATCTGGAAAAGGATCATCAGGTAGACGACGAACAGGAACCACCAGATCAGCAGCCAGAACCACTGAGAAAAGCTGTTCATGCGACCCTCTCTCCACCTGGACCCGCCCCGAGTGGTGGGCCCGCTGGGCTGAGGCTAACCGACAAAGCGCAAAATCTGCACAAGGCCGTCACAATCGGTCGCCGGAGGCACCCGGTTGGCTCTGGCCCCGTCGAAGGGCCTGCAGCCCTGCGCCTCTGCGCAGAGAAAGACCCCCGAGTCGGTGTGACCGGGGGTCTTGTCTACTGCTGAGCAGTGAAGTGCTCAGGCAGCGGCGTGCTCGCGCTGCGCCGGGATGAGCTCGATCGCCTTGCCACGAGCGGCGAGTCCGGCCCACGCCTGGAGGCGGGTGGCGGGAAACGCGTTCTTGACCGGGAGCGATGCCTCGGACGGGTCGACTGAGTACCCACGCTGGTCCATGTGGCTTTCCTGTCTGTTCGGTAGCCCGGCTGACCGTGTAGGTCCCGTGGCTTTGCGTCCCCTCCTTGCAGAGGGTTTGCCGTTTCGCTGACAGGTCTGACAGTAGAGGACAGGTGTCCGTGACGGAATAGATCGGACCCGCTCAACTTCGGACACGTGTCCATTTCACCCGGTTGGCGGTATCTGAGAGCCTCCTGAGCCCTCGTTGTGCCTTCACCCGGTGCAATCCGGACGGTCGACCTGCGCTCTGACCTGCTCATCCGAACGTGAGCGAGTACACCTGGACGCCCTCAGGCACGTGCAGCTCGAGGGTTCCCTCGGCGGTCTCCGAGACGCTGACCAGCGGATACGCCCGTGGTGATCCGGCGACATCTACGACGAGATCGTCGGTGGAGTCGTCATTTGGCCGCGAAATCCGTACCGTGACAGCGCCATTACCACCGATTACAGCCTGAACGACCGCGGCGTGGTAGCGCAGGCGGATGACCGCATCGGGTCCCGCAGTCGCCCCCTGGTAGTCGGTGGTCCATGTTCCACCGAGTGCAATCGTGTTCGGTTTCTGGTCGGAAGGGAGGGTGTAGGTGGCCAGGCCCTCCTGGTAGTCGCCGTCGACGTTGCGGTGTTTGCTCACCGACAGGAACGTCTCTTGCGTGACATCGTCGACCGGTGTCGTGTCGTCGACCGCCGTCGAGGCCGGCAGCGTGACCGACGGGTCGGCGTCCTGGAGCAGCTGGCGGATGAGCTTCTCGGTCGCCTCGTAGCCACCCTCGCCCTGCGAGACCTGCCGGATCGTCCCGGTCGCGTCGATCAGGTAGTGCGCCGGCCAGAAGCGGTTCCGGTACGCGGTCCACGTGGCGTACGAGTTGTCCTGGGCGACCGGGTAGGTGATGCCGAGGCGCTGCGCACCGTCGACGACGTTGCGGGTCTCGCGCTCGAACGCGTACTCCGGCGTGTGCACCCCGATCACGACCAGGCCGGCGTCGCGGTAGGCCTTGTCCCAGGCGGTCACGTGCGGGACCGAGCGCTGGCAGTTGATGCAGGAGTACGCCCAGAAGTCGAGCAGGACGACCTTGCCCTTGAGGTCCGCGAGATCCACGGCGGCGCCGTCCGGGGTGTTCAGCCAGGTGTCGATGCCGCGCAGCGCCGGCGCCGGCCCGCAGTCCTCCAGCGACGCGGAGTTGTTCGTGCAGTCGCCGATCTTCTCGTTCTCCGCGGTCACGAGCCCGCCGAGGTCGAGCTGCTCCTGGACGGTCTCGTTCGACGCGACCTTCGACTGCAGCGCGTCGGTGTACCCGGGCAGCGCCCGCTGGATCGCGTCGGTGACATCGAACGTGAGGGCGAGGGCCAGCAGGATCATCAGCACCCCGCCCGCGGCGCGGATGCTGCGCTGGTGGGTCCGGAACGCCGCGATGCGCTCCGCCACCCTGCGGCCCGCGAGCGCGAGGATCAGCAGCGGGATCGCCGCGCCGAGCGCGAACGTCACCGTGAGGACGACGGTGCCCGGGCCGACGCTGCCGGTCGCGCCGGCCACCGTGATCGCCGCGAGCACCGGGCCCGCGCACGGCACGTAGACCGCGCCGAGGCCGAGTCCCAGGACGAACCCGCCACGTCCCTTGCCCGGCACCCGGTTCGGGGTCAGCCGCTGGAACGGGCGCTCGAGCAGCTCCTCGAACCGCGGGACCAGCAGGCCGAACCCCAGCAGCCCGAGCACGACGATCCCCGCCCAGCGCAGCAGGTCCTGCGGCAGGCCGAGCAGGTTGAGGACCACGGTGCCGACGAGCGTCACCAGCGTGAAGCTGGTGACCAGGCCGGCGATCACGAGGTACGGGCGGCGGGCCGCGGCGCGGTCACGCTTCGGGTCCGGCTCCGGTGCGTCGAGCACGGCGACCGGGCTTGCCGAGGAGGAGCCGGCGTCTCCCGCCGACGGCGAGCGCGTGAGGAAGGACGGCTGCGCCATCGCGCCCACGACCATCCCCTTCGGCGCGGCGGTCCGGGTCGCGACGACGGGCCGGCGTTCGGCGTCGCCGGGACTCTTCGAGGTCGGCTTCGGGTCCCGGGCCGCCTCCACGCCGCCGGCGAAGAACACGACCGGCAGCACCGGGAGGATGCACGGCGAGATGCCGGTGATGAGGCCACCGACGAGGCCGATGAGCGCGAGCGTGAGGAGGTCCATGGCGTCAGTTCGCGGCGGCACCCCTGCCGGATGGGCTGCCAGGCCCACCAATCGTGCGGCTCGGCAGCGCCGGACCCGCTCGATCGGGCGGCCGGGTCGGTCGTCGAGAACTCGTGGCGATCCGGACCCATCCGGGCCGCGGGCTGCCCCGAACCACCCTGCGACAGGGGACGACCGGGCCACCGCCCGGACCACGACCACAGGGAGAGTCACCATGCGCACCACGAACCGCACCCGCATCGCCGCCGTCCTGATCGCCGGCGTCACGGGCCTCGCGCTCACCGCCTGCTCCAGCTCGTCCAACGACGACACGGCGGGCTCCGACAGCTCCGAGATGGCGACGCCGATGGAGACACCGGACGCCATGGCCAGCGACGACGCGATGATGGCCGACCCGGCCGCAGACCTCGTCGGCCCCGGCTGTGCCGACTACGCCGCGACCGTCCCGGACGGACCCGGCTCCGTCACCGGCATGTCGACCGACCCCGTCGCCGTGGCCGCGTCGAACAACCCGCTCCTGACCACGCTCACGGCGGCGGTCTCGGGCCAGCTCAACCCGGACGTCAACCTCGTCGACACGCTGAACGGCAGCGAGTTCACGGTGTTCGCCCCGGTCGACGAGGCGTTCGGCAAGATCGACGCCGCGACGATCGACTCCCTCAAGACCGACTCGGCGACGCTGACCAAGATCCTGACCTACCACGTGGTGCCCGGGCAGCTCTCGCCCGACATGATCGACGGCACGCAGACGACCGTCGAGGGCGGCACCGTCGAGGTCGCCGGCTCCGGCGACTCGATGACCGTGAACGGCGCCAAGGTCATCTGCGGTGGCGTCCATACCGCGAACGCGACCGTCTACCTCATCGACACGGTGCTCATGCCGACGATGTGACACCCGCACCCTCCCGGTCTCTCCCCTGACGACCGGTGAGCACGAAGCCCCCGCGCTGGGTACGGCGCGGGGGTTTCGTCGTGCCAGGACGACGACCTCGCGCCGCGCGCCGTCGGCTCGCGACAGCTGCCGGGCTACGGAATCCGAACTCTCGACGCCGCAGCCACGGCACCGCGGACGGCACGGCCGTCGTGATGTCGGACGGCAACGGCGGCGGGAACCCAGCAGTGGAACCGCAGCCGACACGTTCCTGACCGGCTCTGTGGGCGTCGGACCCCGGGGTGCGACGCCACCGTGTCTCTGACTCTCGTCGCGACGAGAGCGGCATGTCGTGTCAAGAGCGGCACGAGCAACTGCCGCTCTCGCGGTGAACTGCCGCTMTCGCGGTGAGCTGCCGCTCTCGCGGTGAGCTGCCGCTCTCGCGGGGAGCTGCCGCTCTCGCCTGCACCGACCGGGCCGCGCCGCGCCGGACGTCAGGTGGCGGAGAGGACCAGGATCGGGTCGGTCGTCGGCTGGTCGGAGCCGCCCGCCGGCTCGACCGTCACCGCGAGGGCGTCGCCCGGGGCGAAGTCGTCCGTCAGCGCGCGGGCGCTGCCGCCGCTCTCGGCGAGGATCCCCGCCGACGCCGCCTCGTCGCCGCTGATCACCCAGAGCTGGTAGACGTGCCCCGCCGACGGGTCCGGGAGGCCGGACGCGTCGAGCAGGGCCTGCGAGTCGGTCAGGACCGCGGTCGCCGTCCCGCCGCCGGCCACCGTGCCGTGCACGACGACCGCCGAGGGATCGGTCAGCAGGTCGGCGAGCGCCTGCTGCTGCTGCTCGAGGTGGTCCGCCCGCTGCATCTGCTGGACGGCGAGCGCGGTCGGGATCGCGGCGCCGACCACGACGGCCGCGGCGATCGCGAACCAGCGCGTCGTCGGGCGGCGTCGCGACGAGAGGTCGGTGACGGGCGCCGGCTCCGGGACGGTCTCGGTCGGCCTCAGCAGCTGCGTCGTCCCGGGGGTCGACGGGGACGCGGCGACCGCCGTCGCGGCGGGGACCTCCAGCGCGGCGTGGCGCGGGCCCGCGAGCGGGCCGACCTGCCGGACGCCCGCGATCTCGTCGAGGACGGACGCGCGCAGTGCGGGCGGCGGGTCGGCGGCGACGGCKTCGCCGAGGGTGGCGGCGACGGCCACCAGCGACGCGAGCTCGCGTGCGGCCTCGGGGTCGGCGGCCACGAGGGCCTCGACCGCGGCCCGCTCGTCGGCGTCGACGGCGTCCAGGGCGTAGGCGCCGAGGAGCGACCGGACGTCGTCGGAGGACGACCCGTCGTCGACGGGGCGGGTCTCGCTCATGCGCTCACCCCCAAGCAGTCGCGGAGGCGGAGCAGCCCGTCCCGGATGCGCGACTTCACGGTCGGCAGCGGCGCGGCCAGCTCGTCGGCCACCTCACGGTAGGTCCGTCCGCCGTAGTAGGCGAGGACGACGGCCTCGTGCTGGGTCGGCGTCAGCGTGCCCAGGCAGTCGCGGACGCGGGTCTGCTCGAGGGCGGACTCGACCTCGTCGGCCACCACGTCGAACGGACGCTCGGCGCTGAGGTCGAGGTCGCGCTGGTCGCGGTCGCGCTGCGACTGCACCGAGCGGACACGGTCGACGGCCCGGCGGTGCGCGAGGGTCAGCGCCCAGGTCTTGGCGGACCCCCGGCCGGCGTCGAACCGCGGCGCCTGCCGCCAGACCTCGACCCAGACCTCCTGCGCGACCTCGGCCGCGTGGTCGGGGTCGCGCAGCACGCCCAGGCAGGTGCCGAACACGCTGCGTCCGAGCACGTCGTAGAGCGCGGCGAACGCGGTGTCGTCCCCGCCGGCGACGGCCGTGAGCAGCTGCTCGGCGGTGTCGATCGGTCCGGGTGCGGACGCGACGGGATCAGCGGCGGGACCGGACGGTCTCGAGGCTGGCTCCACGCGGGCCAGTGTGCCCCACCGTTCCGCGGCCCGCTCTGCGGCGGGGCCGCGGGCAGGCGCGACAGTGCACACCGTGGCTGCGGGCGGGACGAGGGACATGGGGAGCACCGGGTGTCGACGGGACGTGTCACAGGGTGTTCGGGACCGACACCCGCCCGGATGGCTCCCGCAGGGCTGAAGATGCCGGCGTCAGACGCCGGTACCCGCCCGCAGCGCCAGCGACGCGTCGCGGTGCGCCTCGCGTCGACGCTCGGTGGCGTCGAGCTCGGTGCGCGCCCAGTGCGGCGCCGGGGTCACCGACGGACGCAGGCGCCGCAGTCGTTCGCGGCCGGCGCCGAGCACGAGTCGGGGGATCGGGATGCGCACCGTGCGCACGTCGTACGTGAGCGCGACCATGTCACGCCTCCTCGGTGGAGTTCGGGACGTTCTGCTGGGGGGCGTCGGACGCCTCCGGACCGGGTGTGTCGGGGTAGGCAGGATCGGGATGGCTGGTGGAGAACCAGCGCATGAGCCGGGCACCGGCCGGGCGCGACGACGCGTCGGCGGAGCGGGAGAGGAACGGCTCGATCAGGGCGGCGATCGAGTCGAGCAGCTGCTCGGTCTCGTCGGGCGTGGCCCAGAACGACTCGCGGTTCATCGCCACCGTCGCGCGCGCACCGGCGGGCTGGTCGGCCCGGACGCGCAGGAAGTCGACGAACTTGTCGACCTCCTGCCGGGCGGCGATCTCCGCGAACTCGACGATCGCGTGGACCGAACCGGGCACCGACGCGTCCGGCGTGAACAGCTGACGCTTCTCGACGAGCCGCCACGGACGCTCACGCCCCCGCGGCTCGGCCGGCTCGATGAATCCGTAGCGAGCGAGCAACCGCAGGTGGAACGAGCAGTTGGCCACGGTCTCGCCCGTGTGCTTCGCGCACTGGGTGGCCGTGGCCTCGCCGACGTCGTCCAGGTAGTCGAGCAGGGCGAGCCGCAGCGGGTGGGCCAGCGCGCGGATCCGCTCGGGGTCGCTGGTGCGCTCCGCCTCGGCGAAGCGGTGCGGCGCGGTGGTGTCGTCCTGGCTCATGCCCCCACCGTAGAACGCGCAACGATCATTGCGCAAGAGGTGTTGCGCAAGAACTGTTGCGTGACGACACCGGGCATGCAAAGACCCCCGTCTCTCGATCATCGAGAAACGGGGGCCTTGTGTGTGCGGGGACGGTCCGTTACTTGAACGCGTCCTTGACCTTCTCGCCCGCCTGCTTGATGTTGGCGCCGGCCTGGTCGGCCTTGCCCTCTGCCTCGAGGCGCTCGTCGTCGGTCGCCTTGCCGGCGGCCTCCTTGACCTTGCCCTTGGCTTCCTCAGCGGTGTTCGAGATCTTGTCGTCGAGACCCATCAGAATCACTCCTCTCGGGTTGGCAACACCTCGACGTTACGTCCGGTCTCCCGGTTGCGCATCCGGGGCGACCGAAGCGGCCAGAGCCTCGAGCACCTGCCGCCAGAGCCCCTCGGCGTGCTCGACCTCCTCGGCCGAACCGTTGCCGTCCTGCTCGAGCGTCACCGTCGTCGAGCCGCCGGACTCGTCCAGCGTGAACGTCAGATGGTGGTAGTTCTCGGGCACGTCGGGCTGCCCGGACAGCGGCGAGTAGTGGGTGTAGCGCAGGAGCCGCGGGCGCTCGACCTCGACGATCTCGCCGTGGTCCTGGAAGGGCTTGCCCTCCCACTCGCCGTCGAACGTGATGGGGTCGCCGGCGACGTACGTGCTGGTCACCTGCGACCCGACCATCCATCGTGCGGCCGGGTCGACCATCACGGACCAGACGTCCTCGGCCGAGGCGCGCACCTCGATGACAGCACGAGCGACCAGGTTCTCGGACATGGCAGTGCCTCCAGTTCAGTCTCGACAGGACTCAGCCACGGACGCCCGCCCGGTACAGGTCCGTGAGCGTGAAGATCTCCGAGCCGTGGTGGATGATCTCGCGGTTGATGTGCAGCACGAGCTGCGCGAACGGCGCCTGCGCGTCGATCTCCGTGGCCTGGCTCAGCCCGACGGTGAAGATGTCGTCGTCGGACAGCTCAGCGATCCCCGTGCGCCAGGCATCGGCGACGGCGGTCAGGGCGGAGACCGCGGGACCGACCTCGCCGGAGTACGTCAGGTCGGGCCGTTTGAGCCGGTGCTCGCCGAACGTCCAGTCGTACCGCTCGGTCAGCACCTCGGTGAGGTGCGCGACCAGCCACGCGACGGTGCGCGGGCCGGGTTCGTCGGGACCCGCGGGCCACTCGACCACCCACTCGCCGACGCCGAACACCCGGGGAGCCGTCGACTCGGAGCGCCGCCGCACCGAGAACGCGCCGGGCGCAGGCTGCCACTCGAACTCGTCCTGCGTGAGGGTCGCCAGCCGCTCGCGCAGCTCGAACCACGAGAACTCCAGCTGGCTGCGCACGGCGGCGCGCGTCGTGGGGATCTCGGTCAACGACCAGTCGAACTCCTCGGGTTCTGCCACCCGACCGACGCTAGCGAAGGCCACCGACACCCGCCGGTCGGCCGGGGAGATCGAGTCAGGCGGACTCTTCCCGCAGCCGCGGCTCGGTCCGACGACCGGGCGCGAACCCGGCCTTGTCGGCGTAGAACGCGCGGATGCGGTCCATGTCGGCGGGGATGTCGCCGGTGAGCTCGAGCGTCGGGCCGAGGCCGGTCGTCATCGTGGTGCGGTCGACGTAGCCGAGCGTGACCGGTAGGCCCGTCGCCAGCGCGATCCGGTAGAAGCCCGACTTCCAGCCGTCGCCGCTGCGCGTGCCCTCGGGCGTCACGACGAGGTAGAAGCGGTCGCCGCCCTGGATCCGCGCGACGAGCTCGTCGACGAGACCGGCGGGATTGGACCGGTCGACGGGGATGCCACCGAGCCCGCGCATGATCGGCCCGCCGATCCCGCGGAACAGCCCGTTCTTGCCCAGCCAGCGGATGTGCAGGCCGGCCTCGCCGGCGATCGCGAGCATGAGGACGAAGTCCCAGTTGGACGTGTGCGGTGCGCCGATGAGCAGCCCCGCACCGTCCGCCGGGACCCGCTCGCTCCGGAGCGTCCACCGGCTCACCCGCCAGAACCCGCGCGCCAGGGCGTGCCGCACCGTCATCGTCTGCTCACCCGCGAACGGTAGCCGACCTCTCGGCCCGGATCCGCGCGCCCTGCAGGCTCGCGGCGACGAGGGCGGCCGGCACCCGCAGCGCCCGCGAGCGCGACGGCATGAAGCGCATGAAGAACCCGACGCGCAGCAGCCATGCGGCCCACCCCGTGATCGGCAGGCCGTAGAGGTCGGCGATCCCGTGGCCGACGCCGAACGACGCCGCCTGTCCGAGCCCGAGGTACCGGAAGGGTCGGCCCGGCCGCCCGCGCAGCGCATGGGCGACGTTGCGACCCACCTGGTCGCCGGCCTTGATCGCCCAGAGCGCGTTCGCCGCCACGGGCTCGCCGGAGCGCGGGTGCAGCACGCGCGCCGCGTCCCCGGCGGACCACACGTCGGGCGCGACGAGCAGGTCGGGGCCGGTCACCAGGCGGCCGAGCTCGTCGCGGGGCAGGTCTTCCAGGCCCGGGAGCACGACAGCGCGCTGACCGGTGGTCGCCACGACGACGGACGCGGCCAGCTCGGACCCGTCCGAGAGCCGCACCCCGTCGGGGGTCGCGGCGACGGCCCGGACGCCGGTCCGCACGGCGACGCCGAGCCGGGACAGCTCGCGGTCGCAGCGGGCTGCGAGCCGCGGCTGCTGCGCGCGCAGGGCAGGCACGGGGCGGTCACCGGAGTGCACGAGCGTGACGGGGGAGCCGCGGTCGGCGAACGCGGCCGCGAGCTCGACGCCCGCGAGCCCGCCCCCGACGACCACGACCGGCCCGTCGTCGGCGGTCGTGAGCAGGTCGGCGAGGCCGCCCGGCCGGCGGAGCGTCGCCGCACCCTCCAGCGCGGGCTCACGGCCTCCGGTCGCGACGACGAGCGCGTCGTAGGAGACGGCCGACCGGCCCGACCCGTCGTCGTAGGTCACGCTGCGGTCGTCGAGGGACACCGCGGTGACCCGCGCGTGGACGATCCGAGCCCTCGGCATCGCCTCGACGAGCGGCGTCTGGGTCAGGCCGATGGGCAGGAGCCCAGCGACCACCTCGCCCGTGAAGCCGTGATAGCTGTGCACGTCGTCGGCACTGATCACGACGACCTCGACCTCACCCCGGCGCAGCTCACCGCGCAGCCGTCGGGCGATCGCGCCGTACGCGTGCAGGGTGACGTAGCCGCCGCCCAGCAGGACCACGCGCCTCATGAGACGACCACCGGCCGCTCGGCGAGCGGCCGGCCGAAGCTCGTCGGCGCTGCGGCCGCGAACCCGAGGTGCGCGAACCGGCGGGCGAGGTCGCGCACGTGGTCGACCTGGTCGAGGGTCGGGACGCCGATCGAGAAGTGGCCCGCGTGACCGGCCAGCCCGAGCAGGAACGTCTCGGCGAAGCAGGCGTACCCGCGGCCCGGCGGCAGGCCGATCGACGAGCCGCGCAGCTGCATGGTCGGGATCTCGACGACGCCGCCGTCGACGACCGTGACGTCCGGCCGCCGCGCCACGAGGTCCGGGTGCGTGTTGCGCGGCTGGGTGGCGTCGAGCACGAGCGCGCCGGGTGCGAGGTGCACCGGGCCGAGCAGGGCGTCGCTCGACGCCGTCAGCAGCACCACGGCGTCGGCATCGCGGACGTCGACCATGTCCGTCGTGATCGTCGTCGGAACCCGCCCTCCGACCTCTCGCTGGAGGGCGGCGAGCTTGGGGGCGCCCCGCGCGACGAGGGTCAGGGAGTCGACGGAACCGGCCCGAGCGAGCAGCCGGACCAGCGTCGTGCCCACGCTTCCCGTTGCGCCGACCACCGCGACCCGGCGCCGGTCGTCCAGCATCGCCAGGAGCTGGTCCTCGACGATCGCCGCGGTGTAGGCGTTCCCGTTGGTCACCCCGATGTCGGTCCGCCCGCGCAGCGACACACCCCCGGCCGTCACGGTCGCCGTCAGCGCGCCGAGGCCCACCACGCCCGCCCCGATCGACGCCGCGTAGTCGACGCACCGGGTGACCCGGGCCTTGCCCTCGCCCGGCTCGCTCAGCAGGTGCCGCGCGCCGTAGGGCACGAACACCACGTCACCGACCTGCCGGTCGCCCAGCACGACGCGGGACATCGAGAACGGCTTGAGGGGCAGCTTGCGCAGCGCGGCGTCCGCGAGCGGTTCGGGCACGTGGCGCAGCGGGCGCCAGACCAGTCCGAGGTCCGCGGCGATCTGGACGCGCGGGTGGATCAGGAACGCGAACGGTGTGGCGGTGGCGCTCATGAGGTGGCTCCCGTCGGACCGCACGCGGGAGCCGGCCCGCGTCGTCGTGGTGGGTGTGCGCCCTACCGACCGCACGTCCCTAAGGGCGGGCGCCGATGCCCTCGGATACCTGGACCCGGGGGTGAGAAGGGCGTGTGACCAGCCAAGCGAGCGGATGTGTCAGGCAGATGACGTGCGAGGGGATACCGCCGAGCAGGTCGAGATTCACCCGGTGTGGTTGCGCCAGGTATGTGCCGGTTCGAAGCCCAGGAGGCGCCGCGCCTTGTCGATCGAGAGCAGCGTCTCGGTCCCGTGCACCGGCCGCTTGAGGGGCACGTCGGGGAAGTAGTGGACCAGCAGGTCGGCCGACGGGGTCGTCATCACGGAGTCCGGCGACGCGATGATGAACGCCTCGAAGCCGGTGAGGCTGCTCTCCAGCGCCTTCTGGACCGCCAGGGCGCCGTCGCGCGCGTCGATGTAGCTCCAGAGGTTCCAGATGCGGGTGCGCGGGTCGCCCTCGAACGACGGGAACTCCGCGTAGTCCTCGACGTCCATGACGTTGGAGAACCGCAGCCCGATCAGCTTGGCGGAGGGGTCCCAGCGCGCGAAGTGCCTAGCCATCTCCTCCTCGACCGCTTTGCCCAGCGAGTAGGTGCTCTCGGGCCGGACCGTGTACTCCTCGTCGACGGGCGCGTACGGCGGCGGCGTCTCGAAGGGCAGGCCGAGCACCGTCTCGCTCGACGCCCACACGATGTTGCGGATGCCGGCCCGACGCGCTGCCGAGAAGACGTGGTGCGTGCTGATGACGTTGTTGGCGAAGGTCGCTCCGCTCGGTCGCAGCCCCGGCGCCGGGATCGCGGCCAGGTGCACCACCGCGTCGACGCCGTCGTACCGGTCGTCGATGCCGGTCAGCGCCTCGGTCACCTGCCCGAGGTCGGTCAGGTCCACCCGCGTGAACAGGGCAGGCTCGTCGGCCGGCGGCGGTGCCGTGTCGACGTTGACCACGTCGTACCCCTGCTCGGCCAGGTGGCGGACCACGGCCCGCCCGAGCTTTCCGCTGCCACCGGTGACCACCACTCGACTCATACGAGCGACGCTAGCCCGTCCAGCTCGCGCAGGGGATCAGGTCCCGCCGGGATGAGCACCGCGCACGTCACGCCCGCCTCGTGCAGCTCCTGGACCCGGCGCCGCGCCGCCTGCGGCGTCCCGACGATCGCGAGCTGATCCACCCACTCCGCCGGCATCCGCGCCATGAACTCCTCGCGGTCGCTCGACGACGACCGCAGCGCCCGGAACTCGTCGGCGAACGGCAGCGGCGCGATGTGCGGCTCCCAGTCGGGCTCGCCGATCCAGGCGAGGGCCGGCCGGACGCGATCCCGAGCCGCGTCGCCGTCCTCGTCCACGGCAGCCAGGCAGTAGGCGACGACCGGCACCTGCCGGCCGACGTGCTCGAGGACGCCCTCCAGGTACTCCGGTGTCACCGGCTCGGCCAGCACGACCCCGTCGGCCACCCGCCCGGCGAGCGCCAGCGACTTCGCGCCGCGCACCCCGGCGAGGACGAGCGGCGGGGTGACCGGCGGCGAGTGCAGCTGGACGCCGTCGAGACGCACGTACCGTCCGTCGACGGTCACCCGATCGCCGTGCAGCAGCGCGCGGACCGCACTGAGGTGCTCGTCGAGCATCGTCAGCGGGCTGGCCGGCCACGCGCCGACCTGCCGGATCCAGCCGGCCATCCCGTGCCCGACGCCGAGCACGAGCCTCCCGGGGTACAGCTCGGCCAGCGTCGAGGCCTCCATCGCCGCGAACGCCGGGTTCCGCACGGCCGCGGGCAGGATGCCGACGCCGACCCGGATGCTCCGGGTGCTCGCCAGGACCACGCCCGCCTGTGCGATCCCGCCGCGGAACGGCAGGTCCTCGACCACCCAGATCTCGGCGAACCCGAGGGCCTCGGCGCGCTGCGCGTACGGGACCAGCTGCTCGATCGGCAGGTCACGCGGAAGCAGGATCCCGACGGTCACTCAGACGTCCTTCACGACGCGAGCCGGGTTCCCGACCGCGACGACGTTGGCCGGCAGGTCCTTGGTGACCACCGAGCCTGCGCCGACCACCGTGTTGTCGCCGATGGTCACGCCCGGGCACACGATCACGCCGCCGCCGAGCCAGACGTTGTTGCCGATCGTGATCGGCTTGGCGGACTCGAGCTTCGCGCTGCGTGCCTCGGGCTCGACGGGGTGCACGGGCGTGAGCAGCTGGACGTTCGGGCCGAGCAGCACGTCGTCGCCGATGCGGATCGGGGCGACGTCGAGCGCCACGAGGCCGAAGTTCACGAACGTGCGCGCACCGATGTGGATGTGGACGCCGTAGTCGACGTAGAGCGGCGGGCGGATCGTGGTGTCGTCGCCCAGCGTGCCCAGCAGCGCACGCAGCTCCACCTGGGCCGCGTCGGCGTCGACCCGGAACGCGTCCGCGTACCGGTGGGCACGCTCCTGGGCCTCGTTCGTCATGGTCACGAGGTCCGGCGTCGCCTCGTACCAGTCGCCGGCGACCATGCGCTCGTACTGGGTCCGGGCATCGACCTGTGTGTCGTCGTCGCTCACGGGCAAACGCTCTCACAGACGGCTGACACAGACACGCGAGGGTCTTCTCACGATGTCCGTCGACGCACCCGGCCCAGCCAGCGAGGCACCCGCGTGCGGTAGTCGTCGTAGGGCGCACCGAACTGCTCGTGCAGGAACCGCTCCTCGGGTCGGATCGCGCCCCACAGGACGAGCAGGACGGCGACGGGGAAGAGCACGAGGCCCCAGAACGTCGGGGCCAGCAGTGCGACCCCGAGGTAGGCCGCGAGCAGACCGACGTAGAGCGGGTTGCGCGACAGCCGGTACGGGCCCTCCTCGATGATCGCGCGCGTCTCCTGCCCCGGCAGCAGCCCGGTCTCGTGCCGGCCGAACAGCCACAGCGACCAGCCGTTCCACCCGACGAACGCGACGAGCAGCGCCCAGCCGACCGGGATCCGCCACGCGCCGAGGTCGACCGGATCACCCCAGGCCACCGTGGCGACCCAGCCGGCGAGCAGCGGCGCGCCGATCGCGACCGGCGGCCAGAGCCGGAACGAGACGACATGGTCGGACGCCACGCGCCCATTGGATCAGAGGCGGGGGTCGATCGGCTCGCTCTCCAGCGCCAGCACCGCGAACACCGGCTCGTGCACCCGCCACAGCGGCTCCCCCGCCGCCAGCCGGTCCAGCGACTCCAGGCCGAGCGCGTACTCCCGCAGGGCCAGCCCGCGCTTGCGTCCGAGCGAGCGCACCTTGAGCCGGTCGAGGTGGCTCAGGTAGTCGGGGCCGTAGATGATCCGCAGGTACTCGCGGCCGCGTACCTTGAGGCCCGGCTGCACCAGCCCCCGCGGGCCGTGCACGAGGTTGGCGAACGGCTTCACGACCATCCCCTCGCCGCCCTCGTCGGTCAGCTCCTCCCACCACGCGATGCCGGCGGCCACGTCCCCGTCGACCTCGAGCCGCCTGGTACCGCGCAGCAGCACCGGGTCGGCGGCCACCAGCCGGTCGACGAGCCCCAGGTGCCACCCGTGGTCGCGGTCGTTCCACGTGGAACCCTCGGAGGCCAGCACCTGGAAGGGCGCGAGCTGCACGCCGCCGAGCCCGTCGGTCGGCCAGACGTAACGGCGGTAGGCCTCGCGGTAGCGCTCCGCGTCGTCGCGACGAGTCGCGGTGCGCTCCGTGAGCTCGCCCACGGGCAGGCCGCGGGCGGCCCCGCGGGCCAGGGCCTCGACGGCGGCCGGCAGCATCAACGACGCGGCCGCTCCGGTCGCGGCGTACTGCTCGCGCAGCAGCGGGCCGGCCTTGAGCGACCACGGCAGCAGCTCGCCGTCGAGCAGGAGCCAGTCGGTGCCGAGCTCGTCCCACACGCCGGCCACGGTCACTGCGGAGCGGAGGCGCGCGAGGAACACCTCGGTCAGGGGGCGGTCGAAGAACGCGCGCCCGGTCCGCGTCCAGAGCGAGCCCGTCTCGCCGGGGGGTGCGCCGAACCGCCGTGCCGCTGTCTCCTCGTCGCGGCACACGAGCACCGACGCCCGCGAGCCCATGTGCTTCTCCTGACAGATCACGTGCGAGACGCCGGAGGACAGGAACGCCGAGAACGCCTCGGCCGGGTGCTCGAGCACCCCCGGCAGCGGCGACGTCGCCACCGGCGCCATGGTCGGCGGCAGGTACGGGACCCAGCGCGGGTGCTGCGCGAACCGGCTCATCACCTCGAGCGCGGCGGCGGCGTTCTGCTCGTCGATCGTGATGCGGCCGTGGTGCCGGGTCTCGACGGACCGCCGCCCGAGCACGTCCTGGATGTCCAGCAGGTCGTCGGGCCTCGTGGGTACCGCGAGGAACGGCTTGGCCGGCTCGTACCAGACGCGCTCGGCGGGGACCTGGACCAGCTCCTTGGTCGGGTAGCGCAGGGCCGTCAGGTGCCCGCCGAACACGCAGCCGGTGTCCAGGCACAGGGTGTTGTTGGTCCACTGCGGGACCGGCGTCGGCGTGTGCCCGTAGAGGACCATCGCCCGGCCGCGGTAGTCGTCGGCCCACGGCAGGCGGACCGGCAGCCCGTACTCGTCGGTCTCGCCGGTGGTGTCCCCGTACAGCGCGAAGCTGCGCACCCGGCCCGACGTGCGCCCGTGGTACTCCTCCTTCAGCCCGGCGTGCGCGACGACCAGGCGCCCGCCGTCCAGCAGGAGGTGGCTGACCAGCCCGTCGAGCCAGTCGCGGACCTCGGCGCGGAACGTCGGGTCCTGCTCCGACAGCTGCGCCATCGTCGTCTCGAGCCCGTGGCTCAGCGTCACGGCACGCCCGTCGAGCGCGCGCACCAGCTTGTTCTCGTGGTTCCCCGGCACCACCAGCGCGTGCCCAGCGGCGTGCATCCCCATGGCCAGCCGCAGGACGCCCGGCGAGTCGGGTCCGCGGTCCACCAGATCCCCGAGGAACACGACGGTCCGCCCCTCGGGGTGCACGGCGTCGACCGGCCGTCCGTCCGCGTCGCGTGCCAGCGCGTAGCCCAGCGCGCCCAGCAGCGACTCGAGCTCCGACCGGCAGCCGTGCACGTCGCCGATCACGTCGAACGGGCCGTGGAGCCGACGAAGGTCGCTGCGCAGCGGGACCCGACGCAGCACCGCCTGCTCGACCTCCTCCGGGGTGCGCAGCACGTGCACGGTCCGGAAGCCCTCGCGCTGCAGGCCCCGCACCGCCTTGCGCACCAGGTCGGCGTGGCGCTTCACGACGCGCGGCGGGAGCATCCGCTCGCCGCGGCCCGCGTTGCGCTCCAGGCAGACGGCCTCGGGCAGGTCGAGCACGATCGCGACGGGCAGCACGTCGTTCGCGCGGGCCAGGTCGACCACGTGCCGGCGCGCGTCCCGCTGCGCGTTCGTGGCGTCGACCACCGTCAGCAGCCCGCGAGCAAGTCGCTTCCCGACGATGACACCGAGGAGGTCGAACGCGTCCTTGGTCGCGTCCTGGGAGGTCTCGTCGTCGGACACCATCCCGCGGCAGACGTCGCTGGACACCACCTCGTACGCACCGAACCGCTCGCGTGCGAACGTCGACTTGCCCGACCCGGACGCCCCGACGAGCGCGACGAGCGCCAGCTCGGGGATCTCGAGCGCGGTCATGCGGCGACCGCCGTGAACACGACCAGCTGCGTCGCCGGTCCGACCTCGTCGTCCACCGGACCGACCGGCCCGGTCCGGAAGGTGTACCCGTACGCGTCGGACACGCGCGACGCCCACGCCGTCAGCTCCGCGCGCGTCCACTCGAACCGGTGGTCGGCGTGCCGGACGTGCCCCGCGTGCAGGCGCGGGTAGCGCACGTTGAACTCCGCGTTCGGTGTGGTGACCAGGACGGACCGCGGCCTGGCCTCGCCGAACACCGAGCGCTCGAGCGCGGGCAGCCGGTCCAGGTCGACGTGCTCGATGACCTCCATGAGGACGATCGCGTCCGCGCCGGCCAGGCGCTCGTCGCGATAGGTCGCCGACGACTGCAGGAGCGTGAGCCGCGCGCGCACGGAGTCCGGCAGGCGGTCCATTCCGAGGGCCGCCCTCCGGAGCACCTGCACCGACACATCCACGCCGACGACGCGTGTGTAGGCCGGGTCGGCGAGCAGCGCCCGCACCAGGACGCCCTCGCCGCACCCGAGGTCCACCACCGACCGCGCACCGCTGCGGGCGAGCTCCGCCAGCACCGCGTCGCGACGATCCAGGGCGAGGGGCCGCTCCACGACGACGTCGTCGACGTCCTCGACGACGTGCTCGACCACCCCGTCGAGCTCGCCCAGCCGCTGCACCGCGTCCGCCACGTACTCGCGCCGGTGGGCCAGCGTCCGGCGCAGGATCCAGTCGCGCTCCGGGTGGCCGCCCAGCCAGTCCCCGGCCGCACGGACCAGCTTGTCGACCTCGTCGGGACCCACGAAGTAGTGCTTCCCCCCGTCCAGCGCGGGCAGCAGGACGTACAGGTGCCGCAGCGCCTCCGCGACCGTGAGCAGCCCGGTCAGCCGGACGTCGCCGTAGGGCGCCGGTCCCCACGACGGCACGTCAGGGTCGAGCGGCGGCACGTCGACGACGACCTGCCACCCGAGCGGCTCGAACAGCCGGGCCACCATCGACGGGTCGGGCACGGCCGGCACGTGCACCTCGAGCGGCATGACCACGCCCTCGAGATCGGGCCGGTTGACGCACGTCCCGGTCATGGCGGTACGGAACACCCGGCCCAGCGCGACCGCGAGCAGCGAGCTGGCCGCGTAGGGGCGGTCGTTCACGTAGTCGGTCAGCGCCTCGCCCGAACGGCGCCCGCGCACGAGGTCGACCGGGTCGACCTCGACCAGCAGCGCCACGGTGCAGCGGTCGTCGGTCGCCTCCGGGTAGAACACGTGCGCCCGGCCCACCGACAGCTCGAACGTCTGCGCGCGGTCGGGGTGCTTGTGCAGCAGGAAGCCCAGGTCGGTCGCGGACGACGAGGTCGAGGTCAGGGTGAGGAACACCCCGTCATTGTGTCGGTGCCCGCGACGACAATTCCTACGGCTGGGCCGCCGCCTCCAGGAACGACTTCAGCAGCGGACCCGCCGTCGTCGAGCCGTAGTCGCCCACGTCGACGAAGACCGCGACGGCCAGGTCGCCCTCGATCGCGATCATCCACACGTGGTTCTGCAGGTTGTCGGCCTCGCCGAACTGGGCGGTGCCGGTCTTGGCGGACACCTCGCCGCCGGGCACGTCCTGCAGGAAGGTGGCCCCGCCCTCGGTCACGACGCCGCGCATGAGCGACTTCAGCGTGGCGGCCTCGTCGGCCGTCAGCGGGACGTGCGGGCGGTCGCTCGGCGTGGCCTCGTTGCTCGGCTCCTCGGTGTCGCTGGGCTCCGGCGCGCTGGCCCCGTCGGGGAGCACGACCAGCCGCGGGACGACCGTGGACCCCTTCGCCACCGAGGCAGCGACCGTCGCCATGCCGAGCGGCGAGGCGAGGATGCGCCCCTGGCCGATCATCGACGCCGCGTGGTCCGTGCCGTCCGAGTCGCCCGGGACCGCCCCGAGGAACGCGGGGAAGCCGAGGCTCGCGTCCGGCACCAGCCCGAGCGAGCCGGCGGCGTCGATCAGCGCGTCCTGCGTCGCGGAGTCCCGCGCCCCGATGAAGGCGGTGTTGCACGAGTTGGCGAACGCCGTCCGCAGCGGGATGTCGCCGAGCTTGTCGGAGGGGTAGCCCGGGAAGTTCTCGAACGAGCGACCGTCCACCGTCACCGTCTCGGGGCAGGTGACCGGCGAGTCCGGCGTGAGCCCGGAGCGCAGCAGGGCGAGCGCGCTGGCCACCTTGAACGTGGACCCCGGGGCGAACTGACCGAGCGTCGAGGTCGACATCCCCTGACCACCCGCACCGCTCGCCGCGGCGAGGACGTCACCGGTCGACGGACGGATCGCGACCACGGCGCTGGCCGGACCGACCCCCACCAGCACGTTCTCGGCGGCCTGCTGCAGGCCGATGTCGAGCGTCGTCTGCAGCGGCGTGCCCGGCACGGGCTCGTGGCTGTAGAGCTCGCGGATGGCGGCGCCGTCCGCCGACGACGCCTCGATGGTCAGCCCGGGGAAGCCGCGCAGTTGCGCGTCGTACTGCCGCTCGAGGCCCGACAGGCCCGCGAGGTCGCCGGCCGCGACCGCACCGTCGGACTTCTCGACGATCTCGGCGGTCGCGTCGCCCACCGACCCGAGGATCGGGCGGGCGAAGGCGCGGCTGGGGGCGAGCGGGATCGCGTCGGCGACCGCCCGGACGCCCGGGATCGCGCGCAGCGCGGCGACGTCGTACTGCGGGTCGCCGTCGCGCACCACGATCGCCTCGACGAACGCCTTCGGTCCGGCGGCCGCGACCCTGGCCGCGTACTCGTCGGGGTTCATGCCGAGCGCGCCGGCCAGAGCCCGCGCGGCGGCGTCCTGCCCGGCGGCGTCCGTGACGAACGTCTTGTCGACGCCGAGGCGGTTCACCGGTCGCGGCTCGATGATCGCCACGCCGCCCGCGCCGAGCACCTCGGCGCGCTCCGCGGGGGTCCGCTTGACCTGCAGCACCTCGGCGGGGCCCAGGTCCGGGGCGAGCAGCGCCGCCGACCAGGTCGCCTGCCACGCGCCGTCGCCGCCGCGGGTCAGCTTCGCGTGCGTCTCGTAGACCCAGTCCTGGTCGCTGTCGTCGACGTCCCACGTGAACCTCATGAGCGCGATCGCGGAGTCCTCGTCCTTCTCGTCCACCGTGGCGGACTCGAGCTCGACCTTCGGCTTCCACGGGTCCAGGCCCTCGTACGCCGTGGCCCACTGGGTGGCGGCCGTCGTCGCGTCCGCGGAGGTGAGCGGGGCGGACGTGAACTTCCCGGACTGCAGTGCCGCCGCGAGCGCCTCGCTCGCCTTCTGCGGCCCCGGCGGATCCGCCGAGCACGACGCCAGGGCGAGCGTCAGCCCGACGGCCGCGACCAACGCCCCCGCGACGCCACGCGACGCCCTGCCTCGTTCCCCTGCGAACGTCATCGAGCCCTCTCGTCATGTCTCACGTGGGCGGGTGCCCCCGGCGCACGCCCGGCACAGCCTTGCAGAGGGTGGCACGACCGGGTGAGTCAATTCCGAGGAACGGTCCACCCTTCACCGTTCCTCCTCACCAGGTCAGACGACCGAGAACACCCCGGCAGGGTCGTAGCGACGCCGCACGTCGCCGAGCCGCTCGGTGGTCGCCGCGCTCCACCGGGCGCCGCCCGCACCGGCGAAGTTCGCGTTGAGCTCGGCGGCCGCCCACGGCTCGAGCGCCCCGAAGATCGACGCGGCCGCGGCCGGGAGCACCGTCTCGAACGTCGCCGGGTCGATGCCGAGCAGACCGACCGTGAACGCCGCACCCCGGCCCGCGACCGCCGAGCCGCCCGCCACGTCGCGGCCCGTCGCGCCGGCGATGTGCCGCAGCTCGACCGAGAGGAACGGGTGGTCCGCGTCCGGTCCGCCGTGGTCGAGGACGGTCGTCGCCAGGTCGTCGTCGGAGCCCGTGAGCATGAGGCCGCGGACCCACGAGGGTGCGGGGTCGACGGGGTCGTTGTGGATCCGTGCCGCCTCGGCGACCGGCAGGGGACCCAGACCGTCCATGAGCACGGGCGCGAGCGCCCGCAGGGGAGCGGCGGCCGCCGCGCCGGCCTGCTGGTCCCCCGGTCGTGCGAACCGCAGCGTGAGGGCGGTCCGGCCGCGCAGCGGCGTTGGCACCGCCTCGAACGGGGGGAACCGGACGATGGCCGCGCTCGTGGTCGTCGCGTCGTCGGCGGTCTCTGTCCAGGCGAGCCAGCCGCGCAGGACGGTCGGGATGTGCTCGGTGTCGAAGATCATCGAGCCCGCGTACAGCTCGGGCACCGAGACGAGCCGGAGGCGCACCTGCGTCACGACCCCCAGACCGGCCCGCCCGCCCTGCAGCGCCCAGAAGAGGTCGGGGTGGTCGATCGCGCTCGCCTCGACCACCTCGCCCGTCCCGGTGACGACGGTCAGCGACTCGATCCGGTCCGAGCTGAACCCGTGGCTGCGGGCGAGCGGACCCAGCCCCCCGCCCAGCAGGTAGCCGACCACGCCGACGTGCGTCGACGACCCTGCGACCGGCGCCAGACCCACCGCGTCGGCCGCCGGTACGACGTCCGTCCAGGTGGCGCCCGCGCCGATCGTCGCGACCCTCCTCTCCGGGTCCACCGAGACGCCCCCGATCCTTCGGGTGGTGACGATCACCCCCGAGGTCACGGGATGCCGCGCACCGTGGCCCGTGGCCAGCACCGTCAGTGACAGGCCCTGCATCGCCGCCCAGCGGACCGCCTCGACGACGTCCTGCGTGCTCGCGGCACCGACCACGAGCTCGGGCGCGTGGACGACGGCACGGTTGTGCGAGAGGACCTCGTCGGCGAACCCCTCCTCCCCCGGGACGAGCACGGGACCGAGGACGCGGGCGGAGAGCGGGTGGTGCAACATGCCGAGAGCTCCTTGACGTAGGTGCCGGTGACTCCACCATCCCAGGCACCGCCGACATCGCGAGCCGACCGCCGGTGGTCGAGGGTGGACGCTCGAGAGGCATCCACCACGTGTCGCATGTCCAATGGAGGCATGAGCACCGTTCCGAGCCTCTCCCTCAACAACGGCGTGACGATCCCGCAGCTGGGCTTCGGCGTCTTCCAGATCCCGCTCGACGAGACCAAGGAGGCCGTCCTGCAGGCGTTCGACGTGGGCTACCGCCACATCGACACGGCGCAGAGCTACCACAACGAGGAGGGCGTCGGCGAGGCGCTGCGGGAGTCCGGGCTGGACCGCGCGGACGTGTTCGTCACCACCAAGCTGAACAACGGCGCGCACGCACCCGAGGCGGCGCTAGCAGCCTTCGAGCAGTCGCTCGAGCGCCTCGGCACGGAGTACGTCGACCTCTTCCTCATCCACTGGCCGCTGGCCATGCTGAGCAACTTCGTCGACACCTGGAAGGCCCTCGAGGACATCTACGGCTCCGGCCGCGCCAAGGCGATCGGCGTCTCGAACTTCCAGCCCGCGCACCTGCGCCGCCTGCAGGCGGAGACGACGATCACCCCGGCCGTCAACCAGATCGAGGTCCACCCGTACCTGACGCAGCGCGAGCTTGCCCAGTACGGCCGCGAGCACGGGATCGCGATCGAGGCCTGGTCCCCGATCGCGCAGGGCAAGGTGCTCGACGACCCGACCCTCGAGCGGATCGCGCACGCCCACGACCGCTCGACGGCCCAGATCACCCTGCGCTGGCACGTGCAGCGCGGCCACGTCATCTTCCCCAAGTCGGTCACGCGGGCCCGCGTCGAGGAGAACTTCGACATCTTCGACTTCGAGCTCTCCGACGAGGACCTGGCGGACATCGACGGCCTGAACCGCGACGAGCGCACGGGCCCGAACCCGGACACGTTCGACCGGGTGCCGCCGGCGTAGGAGCTGTCGATCCGGCCGTTCCGCGTTCGTACAGAGGGTGAGACGCTGGCCGACGGCCGGCGACGACCCTGAGGAGGACGCCATGACCCGCTACCTGCTGAGCGTCATCGAGCCTGACGGCCCGATGCCCAGCCCCGAGTTCCTGGAGCCGATCATCCAGGCGACGGAGGCCGTCGACGGCGCCATGCGCGACGCCGGCATCTGGGTGTTCTCGGGCGGCCTGCACAACCCGAGCACCGCGACCGTGCTGCGCGCCAAGAACGGCGACGTGCTCACGACGGACGGCCCCTACGTCGAGGGCAAGGAGCACCTGGGCGGCTTCACGATCATCGACGTCCCGGACCTCGACGAGGCGATGTCGTGGGGCGGGAAGCTGGCGCAGGCCACGACGCTCCCGATCGAGGTCCGACCCTTCCGGTACTGAGCGGCCGGCAGTGATCTCCGACGACGAGATCGCGTCCGTGTTCCGCACGGAGCACGGACGCGCCGTCGCGGTGCTGACCCGGTCGTTCGGGTCGCTGGACGTCGCCGAGGAGGCCGTCCAGGACGCGTTCGTCGCCGCCGTCGAGCACTGGCCGGCCGAGGGGGTGCCGCCGAGCCCGGCCGGTTGGATCATCACGACCGCGCGACGCCGAGCCATCGACCGGCTGCGGCGGGAGGCGTCCCGCCACGACCGGCACGCCCAGGCCGCCCTGCTGCACGCCCAGGAGCACGTGGAGGTGGGACCCGTGCGCGACGACCAGCTCCGGCTCGTGTTCACGTGCTGCCACCCCGCGCTCGCGCCCGAGGCGCAGGTGGCGCTGACCCTGCGCATGGTCGGCGGGCTGACCACCGAGGAGATCGCGCACGCGTTCCTGGTGCCGGTCCCGACGATGCAGCAGCGGCTGGTGCGGGCCAAGGGCAAGATCCGCGACGCGCACATCCCCTACCGGGTGCCGTCCGACGCGGACCTGCCCGACCGGCTGCGGACCGTCCTCGCGGTGGTCTACCTGGTGTTCACCGAGGGCCACCAGGCCTCCAGCGGTCCGTCGGTGGTGCGCGACGACCTGTGCACCGAGGCGATCCGGCTCGGGCGGCTGCTGGTCGAGCTCATGCCCGACGAGCCCGAGGCCGCCGGGCTGCTCGCGCTCATGCTCCTGGTCGACGCCCGGCGTCCCGCCCGGCAGGGGCTCGTCCTGCTCGCCGACCAGGACCGCTCCCTGTGGGACCCCGCGATGCTCGACGAGGGCATCGACCTGGTCCGTGAGTCGCTGCGGCGCGACCAGCCCGGGCCGTACCAGCTGCAGGCCGCGATCCAGGCCGTGCACGCGTCGGCCGCCTCCGCGCAGGACACGTCGTGGTGGCAGGTCGTCGCCCTCTACGACAAGCTGCTCGCGGTCGCGCCGAGCCCGGTGGTCGAGCTGAACCGTGCGGTCGCGGTCGCGGAGGTCGACGGCCCGGCCGCCGGCCTCGCACTCGTCGACGGCCTCTCGATGCCCCGGTTCGCGCTCTACCACGCGGTCCGCGCGGACCTCCTGCGCCGGCTGTCGCGCCGCGACGAGGCCGCCGACGAGTACGCCGTGGCGTCGTCGCTGACGGAGAACGCCGCCGAACGCGCGTTCCTCGAGGCTCGTCGCGACGAGGTCCTCAGCGCAGGCGGGCCACCAGGCCCTCGCGGACMGTGAACCACTCCGCCGCGACGATCGAGAAGTACGCCGAGTCGCGGTAGGTCCCGTCGGTCGCCATCGTGTGCACGCGCCGCACGCCCTCGAACCGGCCGCCGATCCGTTCGATCGCGTTGCGCGAGGCCGTGTTCCGGGCGTCGGTCTTGAGCGTCACGCGGACCGCGTCCCACACCTCGAAGGCGTGCGTGAGCAGCAGCAGCTTGGTCTCGGTGTTGACCGCGGTGCGCTGCGCCGAGGCCGCGTACCAGGTGCTCCCGATCTCGGCGACGTTCGGGAGGCGCTCGTCGCTCGGCTCGCCCCCGGCGCTGCCGGGCGGCCAGCTCGGTGCGGTCCCCGGCGCCGGAGCCTCCAGGACGTCGAGGTCGAGGAACCGCGTGCTCCCGACGACCGCACCGTCGGACAGCCGACGCACCGCGAACGGCACCGAGCGTGACGCGTCGAGCGCCCCGCGCACGTACGCCTCGGCCTCGTGGCGCCCGTCCGGGACCCACGTGTACCCGAAGCTGCCCCGCTCCTGCGCGCCGGCGGCGGCGAGCCCGTCGACGTGCTCCAGGCTCAACGGCTCCAACCGGACATGACGACCCTCGAGGGTGAACGGCGTGATCACGGCTTCATGGTTCCTCATGGGTCAACCGAGATCACGAGGTTCACCAGGCGTGGCGGGCGCGCGACGGTCCTGCTCACGGTCCGGTCGCCGATCGCGCGCCGGACCGCGGGCCGCGCCAGCGCCAGCGCGACCAGCTCGTCGGCCGTGATCCTCGTCGGGACGTCCACGCGGTCGCGGACCCTGCCGTCCACCTGCACGACGGCCTCCACGGTCTCGTCGACCAGGAGGGCCGGGTCCACCACGGGCCAGGGTGCCGACGACACCGACGGCTCGTGCCCGAGCGCCTCCCACATCTCCTCGGCGGTGTACGGCGCGACCAGGCTCAGCAGGACCGCGACGACCTCCACGGCCTCCCGCGCGTCGGAGCCGGCGTCGACGGAACGACGAGCCGCCGAGACCAGCTCCATCATGCGCGCGACCACCACGTTGAACCGCGAGGCCTCCAGCAGCTGCGCGCAGTCGTGGACGGTGCGGTGCGTGACCCGCCGCAGGACGTCGTCGGCAGTCCCCGGACCCACGTCGCGCGCCAGCCGCAGCGCTCGCGACAGGAACCGCTGCATCCCGGCCGGCGACACGTCGGCCCAGTCGATGTCGTCCTCGGGCGGTCCCGCGAACACCATCGCCAGCCGCACCGCGTCGACGCCGAACCGGTCCAGCTGCTCGCCCAGCGCGACGCCGTTGCCCAGCGACTTGCTCATCGCCTTGCCGCCGTTGCGCACCTGCCCCTGGTTCAGCAGCGACGCGAACGGCTCGACAGGGTCCACCACGCCGGCGTCGTGCAGCACCTTGGTGACGAACCGGCTGTACAGCAGGTGCAGGATCGCGTGCTCGACCCCGCCGACGTACTGGGTCGCGGGCATCCAGCGGCGGACGTCCTCGACGTCGAACGGCACGTCGTCGCGACCGTCGTCGCGCCCCTGCGAGCAGTACCGCAGGAAGTACCAGGAGGAGTCGACGAACGTGTCCAGGGTGTCGGTCTCCCGCTGCGCCGGTCCGCCGCAGCGGGGGCACTGCGTGGGCCCGGTGGCCTCGCCCCACGGCACCAGCACCGGCAGCTGGTCCATCGGTACGGGCACCTCGCCGCACGCCGGGCAGTGCACGATCGGGATGGGCGTCCCCCAGGCGCGCTGCCGTGAGACGAGCCAGTCGTGCAGTCGATAGGTGGTGGCGCCGTCCTCGTCGACGGACCGACCGATCCAGTTCCGCTGCATGGTCAGCACGTGCTCGGGCCACGCGCCCTCCAGCAGCGCGATGTCGTCGACCAGCCGGTCCGCGTAGTCGGTGATCCGCAGGTACCACTGCGTCAGCTCGCGCTTCTCGACGACCGAGCCGCACCGCTCGCACCGGCCGTCGACCACCTGCTCGTTGGCCAGCACGGTCGCGTCCTGCGGGCACCAGCTCACGACCCCGGCCGCGCGGTAGGCCAGACCCCGCTCGTGCATCGTCAGGAACAGCCACTGCGTCCAGCGCACGTACTCGGGGTCGGAGGTGTGCAGGCGCCGGGTCCAGTCGAACGACACCCCGTACCGCCGCAGGGACCGGGCCTGCGTCTCGATGTTGTCGTAGGTGAACACCGCGGGATGCTCACCGCGCTCGCGCGCCGCATTCTCCGCCGGCAGCCCGAACGAGTCCCAGCCGATCGGGAACAGCACGTCGAACCCGCGCAGCCGCCAGTACCGCGCCACCACGTCGGCCAGCGCGAACACCTCCGCGTGGCCCATGTGCAGGTCGCCCGACGGGTACGGGAACATCGTCAGCAGATACCGCCGCGGCCGGACGTCGTCGTCCTTCGCCTCGAACACCCGCAGCCGCTCCCAGACGGCCTGCCACTTCTCCTCGATCTCCTGCACGGCTCGCTCCTCCGTCTCCGGTCACCAGGGTTCGGGCACGAAAAAGCCCCTCGCTCGGGAGGGGCTGGCCGCGCTGACTCGTACCCGGGGGCTCAGCGCGGCCGGATAAGGAGGAGGTCGGTACGCAAGGAGTGCATGTCGCCGACCGTATCACCGGGCCGCGTGGGCGTCCGCGGCGCGCAGCGAACGCCGTCCGGCGGGAACCGCGAGCGCGAGCGCGACGACGACCAGCAGCAGGATGCCGGCCACGACGAGGAGCGACTCGACGCTGAACTCGTCGGCCAACGGCCCGAAGACCGCCATGCCGAACGGCATGGCCAGCGCCATGACGATGCCGACGAACCCGAACACCCGGCCCTGCATCTCCGGCTCGACGGTCTCCTGCAGCACCGTGTAGCTGGGCGTCGAGAAGGCCGGGACGGACAGGCCGAGCACGAACATGAACGAGAAGAACACCCAGAGGTTCGTCGAGAGCCCGAGGCCGATCGACAGGACGCCGAACACGACCGTCGAGCCGAGGATCAGCGCGACCCGGTTCCACTTCGTCGCGAAGGTCGCGATGACCGCACCGCCCAGCACCATGCCGATGCTGAACGCGAGCTCGTTGGCGGTCAGCTTCCACACCTCCTCGCCGAACGTGCGCGCGATCATCAGCGGGGTCAGGAACGACGGCGCGACGATGAGCACGAACACGACCGCGTAGAGCACCAGGATCCAGCGCACGAACGGGTGCGTGAGGATGTAGCGGACGCCCCCGCGCAGGTCGTCGAGGTAGCCGAGCCGCTCCGTCTCCGAGCGGACCAGCGGGCCGACCTTCACCAGCAGCAGCAGGCCGATGCCGAGGATCGCCGTGACGACGTCGATGTAGAACACGGCGACGATCGACATGCTCGCGTAGACGGCGGCCGCCGCAGCGGGGGCGACGAGCATCATGGCCGACTGGATGGTGCCGTTGATCCCGTTGACGCGCATGAGCTTGTCGGTCGGCACGATCTGCGGGATCAGGGCGGCGACCGCGGGCATCTGGATCCCGGCGCCTGCCGAGCGGATGGCGATCGCGACGAAGATGAACAGGAGGTCGTTCGCGCCCGCGCTCATGATCAGCGCGAGCGCGAGGGTGACCAGCGCGATCGTGCCGTCGGCCGCGATGATCAGCTTCTTGCGGTTCAGGCGGTCCGCCCAGACGCCGCCGAAGACCGAGATGACCGCCTGCGGCAGGAAGCCGAACACCGCGTACAGCGCCATGACGCCGCCGGACTTGGTCTCGAGCGTCAGGTGCCACATGACGGCGTACTGCACGAGCATCGACCCGAACAGCGAGATCGTCTGCCCGCTGAGGAAGAGCGTGACGTCGCGGCGCCAGCCGGGCTTGGGCTCGACGACGGGCTCGGTCGTCTGCTCGGTCGCGGCCTCGGCGTCGCTCATGGCCCCACCCTCACCCGGGGGCCTCGTCGCCGTCCACGCCGATTCTCTCGTCGACGACGGCCGCGGCCGCGCGCTCGAGCAGCAGGTTGCGCTCGCGCTGGGTCGGGGCCAGGTCGGCCGCGCGCTCCAGCTCGGCGGCCGCCTCCCCGGGACGCCCCAGCTGTGCGAGCACCTCCGCCCGGACAGCGCCGAGCAGGTGGTAGCGGGCCATGCGCGGGTCGGCGATCGCGTCGAGGGCCTCGAGCGCCGCCTGCGGGCCGTCGGCGTGCAGCACCGCGACGGCTCGGTTGAGCTCGACGACGGGGCTCGGGGCCAGCTGCGCGAGCGCGTCGTAGAGCGCGACGACGGCCTCCCAGTCGGTGGCCTCGAACGACGGGGCACGGCTGTGGCACGCGGCGATCGCGGCCTGCACCGTGTACGGACCGAGCGGGCGGTGCAGCCCGATCGCCGTGTCGAGCGCCTTGAGCCCGTGCTCGATCAGCGCCTTGTCCCAGAAGCGGCGGTCCTGGTCCTGCAGCAGCGTCCCGCTGCCGCGGGCGTCGAACCGGGAGGCCTGCAGCTCCATGAGCGCGACCAGGCCGTGCACCTCGGGCTGGCGCGGCAGCAGCCCGGCCAGCACCCGGCCCAGCCGCATCGCCTCGTCGGCCAGGTCCCGGCGCACCCAGTCGTTCCCGGAGGTCGCCGCGTACCCCTCGGTGAAGACCAGGTAGATCACCTCGAGCACGGACCCCAGGCGTGCGGGCATCTCGTCGGCCTGCGGCACCTCGAACGGCACGTGCGCCTCGGCGAGCGTGCGCTTGGCACGGGAGATCCGCTGACCGACCGTGGCGCTCGGCGTCAGGTAGGCGCGGGCGATCTCGTCGGTGGTCAGCCCTCCGAACAGCCGCAGTGTGAGCGCGATCCGCGACTCGCGCGGCAGCACCGGGTGGCAGGTGAGGAACACCAGCGAGAGCAGGTCGTCGCCGACCGGGTCCTCGACGATCCCGTCGGCCGGTGCCTCGTCCGTGAGGTCGTGGGCCAGCACCGCGTACTTGCTGTCACGGTTCTGCTCGCGCCGGATCGTGTCGATGGCCCGGCGCCTGGCGGTCGTCATCAGCCAGGCGCCGGGCTTGTCCGGCACGCCGTCGGTGGGCCACTGCTCCAGGGCCGCGACGAACGCGTCCTGCGCGAGCTCCTCGGCCAGGCCGACGTCGCGGACCAGCCGGGTGAGCGAGGCGATGAGCCGCGGCGACTCGATCCGCCAGACGATCTCGACGGTCCGTCGTGCGTCGCTCATCGCCCCGCCCCGCGCGTCCGGCGGTCAGGCGTTCTGGTTGGCCTTGGACCGCGCGATGATGTCCTTCTCCTTCTCGAGGATCTCCGGCGAGACGACCTGCGCGAAGTCCTCCATCTCGAAGAACGGCCGGATCTCGAGGACCGAGCGCAGCTCCGGGGTCGACGGGCAACGCTTGGCCCACTCGACGGCCTCGTCGAGCGACTTGACCTGCCAGATCCAGTAGCCGGCGATGATCTCCTTGGCCTCCGTGAAGGGGCCGTCGACGACCGACGTCTGGCCGCCCTCGAACAGCACCTTCGCGCCCTCGGAGCTCGGCTTGAGGCCCTCGCCGCCGAGCATGATGCCCGCGTTCACGAGCTCCTCGTTGTACGCGTTCATGGTGGCGAACATCTCGTCGTTCGGCTTGGCCGCGGCCTCGTCGGCGCCGTCGCCCTTGATCATGACCAGGACCTTCATGGTGAGCTCCTTCGTAGTGGATCGCCGTCCCGACGCTAGTGCCGGGTCCGGGCCTTCACCAGTACGTCGAACGGCCCCTGGCGACCTTCGACACGGCGGCCGGACGAGTTTTTCGACGAGGATCCGGCAACCTCCTGACCGGCCCGCGGCTCAGCTCGTGCGCGCCAGCTCCTCGACCCACGCCGGCGTCGGGACGCCCTGTACCGCGTCCGTCGTCGACCGCAGCCGCGCGGCCGCCACCTCGTCGCGACCCACGCCGACGCGATGGCTCTGGCTCGTGACGCGGTCCACCGGCTCGGGCTCCCCGAGCGTGAACGGCCCCTCGCCGCGCGCACGCACGGCCTCGAGCGCGTCCATGGTCAGGCCCCGCAGGAAGTCCACGTCTCCCTGACGCGCCAGCGGCGACCGCGCGAGGAGCGCGAGGGCCTCGAACCCGACGGTCCGCCGGGACCGGTCGTCCTCGAACGACAGGTCCACGGCCCACTGCACGCGGGACCACCACTGCGAGCGCGCGTCGGCGTCAGCGCGCTGCCGGATGGTGAAGATCCCGACGACGATCGCGCCGACGGCCCCGAGCGCGGCGACGAGCGTCGCGATCGTGGCGGCGGTCTCGTACCAGGGCTGGGAGGCCGCCATCGGCACCAGCCGGCCCACCGCGTCCGAGAGACCTCGCGTCACGCACCTCACCGCCCGCTCCGGGTGTCGATCCGATCCTGTCGGCGCCGGCCGACGCCGTGGCGAGCGTAGCGAGTTCGCCCGGTCCGGATCGGCGCGACGGCACCCGGCGGTCGATAGTGGGGTGTCACCTGTTCGACGTCCGAGAGAAGCAGACGATGGCCGGCACCGGAACCAAGGACGACCCGTGGCAGCTGAGCACGGCACCCGGCTCCTCGGCGTACACGATGTACCGCGACGAGTCGGCCGATCCGCCGGCGCTCGTGTGCCAGGTCGGGTCGACCACGCTGAAGTACCACCTGGCCGCGATCGACGACCTGCACGCCTGGCTGCTCGCCCAGGGCGACTGGGTGCCGCTCGGGGCGGCGGACGAGAACAAGCCGGCGGCGGGCGGGACGGTCGAGGCCTGGGGTCGCGACGAGTCGAACCCGGTCGGGGGCTGGTACGGGCTGCGCAAGGGCTACCGCGGCCGGTTCGGCATGTACCTGCCGCCCCTGCTCGAGGCGCTCGGCCTGGTCGAGCTCACGCACGACGCGCGCAACAACCGGGTACGCGCCCTGCCGTCCTGACCGCTCACCCAAGGGTGTAGTCGAACCGCATCCGGTGCGTCCCGTCGGCGTCGACCACGAGCGCCCCGTCGCCCGCGACGCCGGCCAGCTCGGCGGTGCCGCTGCCCGGGACGATCGCGAAGAACTCGCCGGACCGGTCGCTGCCGCTGGTGGACGCCACGTGCACGAAGTTGAACGTGCCGGCGCGTCCGTCCAGCGATCCCTCGAACGACTCGAGCGCGACGTAGGTGCCGATGCCGCGCTCGGGGTCGTACGCGGAGGTGAACAGGGTGTTCGATCGCCCCACGACCGCGCCCTCGTACCGCTTCTCCATGGTGGCGACGCCGACGCCGAGCGCCGTCTGCACCGGATCCGGCACGACGACCGGCACGCCCGCGAACCCACTGACCGTGAACGTCCCGACAGCGGTGAATGTCCCCTCGGTGATCATCGCCGCACGCTATCCACCGCCACCCACATACGCCGCGACGAGCTCCTGCCCGATCCGCGCCAGCTCGTCGACCACCTCGGGCGGCGAGACGACCTCGACCGACGAGCCGTGCCCGGCGAGCTGCTCCGCGACCGACCGCGCCATGTGCGCCGCCACGCGCACCCTCACGCGGCCGTCGGGCTCCACCGGTTCGAGCCGTTCGAGGTGCCGGCCGAACTGACCCTGCAGGACCGGGACGAGCCGCTCGGGAGCGAGCACCACGGCGGCCACTCGCGAACGACGCGCCTCCAGCTCGTCGACCACGCCGGCCCACACCGCGTCGACGTCGAGCGCGTCGGGACGCCGGAACGCCGAGCCGAGCACGTCGACCGAGACGATGCGGTCGACGCGGAACGTCCGGTGCCCGCGCGGGGTGCCGGCGATCAGGTACCAGACGCGGTCCTTGTCCACGAGGGCCCACGGGTCCACCAGCCGGGGCTCGGGCGACGTCCGGTACACGAGCAAGACCTGCCGCCGCCGCACCACCGCCGCCTGGAGCTCGTCGACGAGCTCGTCCTGCGCGGGACCGGTCCGGGAGCCCCACGCGCCGCGGTCCACGACCACCGCCCGTGCTGCGGCCTCGGCGTCCGCGCGGAACGTCTCGGGCAGCGCGCGCACGAGCTTGCGCAGCGCCGACGCGGCCGCGGGCGACCGGCCGGACGTGGGCCCGACGAGCAGGAACAGCGCCTGCGCCTCGGAGGACGTGAGCCCGGTCAGGTCGGTCCGCGCGCCCCCGACCAGCGACCACCCGCCGCCGCGCCCGGGCTGCGGGTACACCGGGATGCCGGCGCTCGAGAGTGCCTCCAGGTCGCGTCGCGCGGTCGCGACCGACACCTCCAGCGACGACGCCACCTCGGCCGCCGTCACGCGCCCGCGCGCCTGCATCAGGAGGAGGGTCGCCACCAACCGGTCTGCTCTCACGGTTCCGAACCTACCGATAAACGTGATCAGACGATGAGCACTTTGACCGCGAGAGTGGAGTCATGAACACAGAGAGCAGCACCCAGAAGAGCACCCTCCTGCGCGGCCTGGCCAACGTCTCGTTCTTCGCCGACGACCTTTCCGCGGCACGCGCCTGGTACACCGACCTGCTGGGCATCGAGCCGTACTTCGTCCGCGACGCCTACATCGAGTTCCGCCTCGGCGACCACCACGACGAGCTCGGCATCGTCGACCGCCGGTACGCACCGACGCAGGGCGGACCCTCGGGGGCGGTCGCCTACTGGCACACCGACGACATCGCGGCGACGTTCCAGCAGGCGCTCGACCTCGGGGCGACGGTGCACGACGAGGTCCGCGAGCGCGGCCACGGCTTCGTCACGGCCTCCGTCACGGACCCCTTCGGCAACGTCCTCGGGTTCATGTCGAACCCGAACTGGCGCGACAACGCCTAGGGGTCAGGCGCTCAGGGACGCGAAGAACGCCCGCACGTCGTCGACGAGCAGACCGGGCTCCTCCCGCGCGGCGAAGTGCCCGCCCCGGCCCTCGACGTCGACCCACCGCACGATCTCGTGCTCCCGCTCGGCGTACCGGCGGATCCCCACGTCCCCGGCGAAGACGATGACACCCGTCGGTACGCCGCTCGGCGCGGGACGCTTCGCCGCTCCCCACTCGGCGGCCTGGGCGTACCCGACGAAGGCGGCCGACGCGGCCGTGCCGGTGAGCCAGTAGAGCATCACGTCGGTGAGCAGCCAGTCGATGCCCAGGATCACGTGCGGCAGCGTCTCGCGCGGCTCGGTCCACTCCCGGAGCTTGTCGACGATCCACGCGAGCTGGCCGACCGGCGAGTCCGCCAGCGCCGCGCCGATCGTCGCGGGGCGGGTGGACTGGATCGAGATGTACCCGAACTGCTCCTGCATGAACTCCGCGGTCCGTCGCAGCCGGTCCTGCTCAAGGTCCGTGAAGACCTCGTCGGGGGCCGGAGGCTCGAACAGCACCCCGATGTTGCCATTCAGGTGGACGCCGATCACGCGGTCGGGCGCGAGCCGGGCGACCTCCGGCGAGACGGCCGCCCCGATGTCCCCGCCCTGTACGCCGAAGCGGTCGTAGCCGAGCCGGGACATGAGCTCGACCCAGGCACGCGCGATCCGCGCGACGTCCCAGCCCGCCTCCGACACCGGCCCCGAGAAGCCGAAGCCGGGCAGCGAGGGGATCACGACGTGGAACGCGGGCGAACCGTCGGGCGGGTCGGTGAGGGGTCCGACGAGGTCGACGAACTCGGTGAACGACCCCGGCCAGCCGTGCGTGAGGACGAGCGGGATCGCGTCCGGCGCCGCCGACCGCACGTGCACGAAGTGGATGCGCTGCCCGTCGATCTCGGTGGTGAACTGCGGTAACGCGTTGAGGGCGGCCTCCTGGGCGCGCCAGTCGTAGGAGTCGCGCCAGTACTCGACCAGCTCCCGCAGGTAGCCGGTCGGCACGCCCCTCGACCAGTCGTCGCCCGGCAGCGCGCTGCTGTACCGGGTGCGTCTGAGCCGCTCGGCGAGGTCGTCGAGCTGGGCGGACGGGATGTCGATGGAGAACGGTTCGATGGTCATGACACCGACGCTAGGGAACAGCCGGTGTCACCGGTCTGTCACCTTCTTCCTCAGTCGGGCAGGAGCGTCCCGACGATCGCCGTCGCCTCCCGGTCGACGTCGACGGCGATCCGGGCGGTCAGCCCGGCAGCCTCGAAGGCGGCGGCGGCCGCCCGGGCCTGCGACTCGCTGGTCTCGATGAGCACGTGCCCGCCGGGCGCGAGCCAGCGGGGCGCCAGCGCGGCGACCCGGCGCAGCACGTCGAGCCCGTCGGGACCGCCGTCGAGCGTGACCAGGGGCTCGTGCTCGCGCGCCTCGGCCGGCATGCTGGCGATCGCGTCGGTGGGCACGTACGGCACGTTGGCCAGGAGCACCTCCACGCGGCCGCGCAGGTGGTCCGGCAAGGGCGCGTCGAGGTCGCCCTCGAAGACCAGCCCGCCGACCGGGGCGACGTTCCGACGCGCGCACGCGACAGCCGCCGGCTCGATGTCGACGGCGTAGAGCTCGACGTCGGAGTCGAGGTTCTCGGCGAGGGCGACCCCGAGGGCACCGGAGCCGCAGCACAGGTCGAGGACCACGACGGGCTCGCCGGACGGGAGCACGAGCCGCACGAGCTCGACGAGCCGCGCGGCCTCGTCGACGAGGAACTCGGTGCGCAGCCGCGGGACGAACACCCCCGCGTCGATCTCGATGCGCAGGTGGCAGAACTCCGCCCACCCGACGACGACCTCCAGCGGCTCGCCGGCGACGCGGCGCTCGACCATCGCGGCGAGCTCGTCGGCGGACTGCGCCTCCCGCACGAGCAGCGCGGCCTCGTCCTCCGCGAACACACATCCGGCGGTGCGCAGCATCTGCACGACCACCTCGTACGACAGCTTGGTCACGACTACCCCTCGAGCCTGGAACGGTCCACCCTAGGCCGCAACGAAACGGCCGCACCCCCGAGCTCGGAGGTGCGGCCGTTCGGCGAGGTTCAGGTCAGGCGGGCTGGTAGCCGAGCGGTGCGGCCGCGCCGGCGGGGCCCTGGTACCGGCTCGAGTCGAACGCGAGGATGTAGTAGAAGATCAGGCTCAGGAAGACCAGGCCGACGGTGAATCCGCCACCGTGCCCGAACGACAGGGACAGCCCGTACAGGACGACGATCCAGACGATGATGTTCACGATCGGGATGATGAGCAGGATGATCCACCAGATCGGCTTGCCCGCGATCTTGATGATCACGATGGTGTTCCAGATCGGGATCAGGGCCTGCCAGCCCGGCTCGCCGGCCTTGGCGAAGATGGCCCAGAGCGGGATGACGACGAGGACATAGCTGACCAGGGCGCTGATCAGCACGTAGGTGAGGATCGCACCCGTGTTGACGTCGGCAGATGTCGTGGTGACGGCCACGTCCGTGAGAATCGACATGCGCCGAACAGTAGCGATCCGCGGGGGTCCGTGTACGCAGGTTCAGCAGCCAGTTCTCACGAATTCTTCATCGGTTGTCTCCGGCGTTGATCCCCCTTTCACAATTCGCCGACACCGCCGATCATCAATGGCGATCAGTCCGGCTGCGGGCCGAAGCTCGGGGCGGACACCTCGAGGTCGGCGATGATCTCGCCCGACATATTGCCGGTCGCCGCAGCCGCTCCTACGGTGGACGGACGACCCGAGGTCGCGGGTCTCCCCTCCGAGAGGCCCGCCCATGAGCGCACCGACCACGTCCCTGCGGCACCAGATCTGGCGCAAGAAGCCGATCACCGCGTACACGCTGAAGTCGAGCGAGGGCCTCGAGCGCTCGCTCGGCACGTTCACGCTCATGATGTTCGGCGTCGGCTCGACCGTCGGTACGGGCGTGTTCTTCGTGATGCACGAGGCGGTTCCCGACGCCGGTCCGGCGGTGATCGTCTCCTTCGTGCTCGCGGGGATCGCGGCCGGCCTCTCCGCCCTGTCCTACGCGGAGATGGCCTCGGCTGTCCCCGTCAGCGGGTCGACGTACTCCTACGCGTACGCGACCCTCGGCGAGGTGGTCGCGATGGGCGTCGCGGCCTGCCTGCTCCTCGAGTACGGCGTCTCGACGGCGGCCGTCGCCGTCGGCTGGAGCGGCTATCTCAACCAGCTGCTGCACAACCTGTTCGGCTTCCAGGTGCCCGACGCGCTGTCGGCGGCACCCTGGGCCGACGACCCCGGGATCATCAACCTGCCCGCGCTCTTCCTGATCGCCTGCTGTGCCCTGCTGCTCATCCGCGGCGCCTCGGAGTCCGCCAAGGTCAACGCGACGATGGTCGTCATCAAGCTCGCGGTGCTCCTGATGTTCGTCGCGATCGCCTTCACCGGCTTCCATTCCGACAACTTCGCCGACTTCGCGCCCAAGGGCATCGCCGGCATCACGGCGGCGGCCGGGACGATCTTCTTCACCTTCATCGGCCTCGATGCCGTGTCCACCGCCGGCGACGAGGTGCGCGACCCGCAGCGGACCATGCCGCGGGCCATCCTCGGCGCGCTCGCGATCGTCACGGCGATCTACATCCTCGTCGCGGTCTCCGCGCTCGGCACCCAGCCGTGGGAGGAGTTCGGCGACGCCGCGCAGGGCGAGGCCGGTCTGGCCAAGATCCTGCAGGACGTGGTCGGTGCGACCTGGCCCGGCACGATCCTGTCCGCGGGCGCCGTGATCTCGATCTTCTCGGTGACGCTCGTGACGATGTACGGCCAGACGCGCATCCTGTTCGCGATCGGCCGCGACGGGCTGCTGCCCAAGACGTTCGCCAAGGTCAGCCCGCGCACCCACACGCCCGTCAACAACACGGTCATCGTCGCGATCGTCGTCGGGTCTCTCGCCGCGTTCATCCCGCTCGACGCGCTCTGGGACCTGGTCTCCATCGGGACGCTCGTCGCGTTCATCGTCGTGTCGGTCGGCGTCCTGATCCTGCGCCGGACCCGGCCCGACCTGCCCCGCGGCTTCAAGGTGCCCGGCTACCCGGTCACACCCCTGCTCGCGATCGCGGCCTGCATCTACATCCTGTCCGGCCTGCACTGGTACACCTACGCGTGGTTCTTCGTGTGGCTGGCCGTCGTGCTCGGCTTCTACTTCCTGTGGGGACGCAGGCACTCGCTGCTGGGCAGGGGGCTCCCGCAGGACAGCGACCTCGACGAGATCGACGAGGTCGACGCGTGACCGTCGTGGTCGGCGCCAACCCGTTCGGGGACGCGCGCGCGGCCGTCGATCTCGGCATGTCCCTCGTGCGCACGCTGCCCGAGGCGACGCGGCCGCTCGAGCTGGTCATCGCCACCGTCGTCCCGCCCGGCTGGCAGGTGCCGTCGATGGCGAAGGTCGACGGCGAGATGCAGGCGTGGCTCGACGAGCGGACGAAGGCCGCGGAGGACGCGGCGCGCGCCTTCCTCGGGCCGCGTGCCGACGACGTCACCGTCGAGTTCGTCCGGCTGAACGACCGCTCGACGCCGCGTGCCCTGGCCGGCCTCGCGGAGGCGCGTCAGGCGACGGCGCTCGTGCTCGGCTCGGCGACGGAGGGCGGCACCCACGGGCGCGTCGTCATCGGGTCGACCGCCGACTTCCTGCTGCACTCGTCGCCGGTCCCGCTGGCCATCGCCCCGCGCGGCTACCTGTGTGCGGGCGGCGATGCCGGGGACTCCGCGCACCGCCTGACCTGCTCGTTCGGCGGGACGTCCGACCAGGCTCCCGCGGTCCGCTGGGCCGCCGCGCTGACCCGCGAGATCGACGTGCAGCTGCGGGTCGCGTCGTTCGGGGTGCAGTCGCGGACCATGTACCCGCCCGAGATCGGGATGGACATCGAGTCCGAGGTCAACGCGCAGTGGCAGGAGCAGGTCGAGGAGGCCCAGGCCGCGCTGCGAGCCCGGCTGGGCGACGAGATCGACGACGACGCCACGTTCGTCGTCGCGTCCGGGACCAGCTGGGCGGACGCGCTGGCCTCGATCGACTGGGAGCCCAACGAGCTGCTCATCCTCGGCTCGTCCACCAGCGGTACGCTCCGCCGCGTGTTCCTCGGCACCCGCGCGACCAAGATCGTGCGCTACTCGCCCGTGCCCGTCCTCGTCGTCCCGCGGGACGCCCTGTGACGGACGGGTGGGGCGCGGACCTGCTCGATCTCGACGGCTACCTCGCCCGTGTCGGCGGCGCCCCGACGGTGCCCGAGGTGCACCGCAACCACCTGGCCGCGTTCCCGTTCGAGAACCTCGACGTCCTGCTCGGCACCGGCGTGAGCGTCGAGCTGCCCGACATCGAGCGCAAGCTCGTCCACGACGGCCGCGGCGGCTACTGCTACGAGCACGCGCTCCTGCTCGGCGCGGCCCTCGAACGCCTCGGCCATCCGGTGCAACGACGGCTCGCGCGCATCGGCGACCCGGCCGTGTCGCCCCGGCCCCGCTCGCACCTGGTCGTCTTCGTGCTCGTCGACGGCGTCTGGCACCTGGCCGACACCGGGTACGGCACGGGCCTGCTGTTCCCGGTCCCGCTGATCGCCGGCAACGTCACGACGCAGGGCGGCTGGACGTTCCGGACCGTCCTGCTCGGCGACGGGAGCTGGCAGCTGCACGAGCAGCGCTCCGGGCGCTGGTTCACGCACTACACCGTCGCGCCCGAGGACACGTACCCCGCCGACGTGGTCACCGCCAACTGGTTCACCTCGACGTCGCCGACGTCGCGCTTCACGCCGCAGATCGTCGTCCAGCGCAAGGACGAGTCGCTGGCGCACCTGCTCACCGGCCGCGAGCTCGTGGTCGAGTCACCGGCGGGCAAGGTGTCCACCACCACGGTCGGCGACGACGAGCTCGACGGGGTGCTGCGGGACATGGGCCTGACCATGACCCCGGACCAGCTGGCCACGCTGGTCGCGAGGTTCTAGGACGCCTCGAGGTTCTCGGACGCCTCGACGCAGACCCGCAGCGCGCCGGGGCGGACCGTGGCCTCGAGGGTGTCCGACGGGTCGATCACGTCGCCGTCGAGCTGGCGCGGGTGCGCGCGGTCGCTGGTCACGACGATCGTCGAGCCGCGCAGCACCTCCATGTTGGGGACGCGCTTCTTGCGCGTGAGCACGCCGAGCGTGAGCTGCACCCAGTGCCCGAAGTTCTGCGGCGCGAGCACGGCGACCTCCAGCTGCCCGCTGTCGGCCTCGGCGTCGGGGAGCAGGTGCACCCCGCCCTGCAGCCGCCCCACGTTGGCGACGAGGACGCTGCGCGCACGCCGGCGCAGCACCGGGAGGTCGTCGACGCGGACCTCGACCCGCATCTCGTCGTCGGCCAGGTGCCGGAGCGCCGAGTAGACGTACGCCAGCGTGCCCACCCGGGCCTTGAGGGCGGTCGGTGCGTCGTCGACCATCGCGGCGTCGAGCCCCATACCGGCCATCACGGCGAACACCTGCCCGTCGACCTCCCCGACGTCGACCACTCGCCGGCCGCCGTCGAGCGCGAGCTGCACGCCCTCGGTCGTGTCGGTGGGGATGCCGAGGTTGTTGGCGAGCAGGTTGCCCGTGCCGCCGGGCAGCACCGCCAGCGCCGCGCCGGTGCCGGCCAGACCCTCGATCGCCGCGCGGACCGTGCCGTCGCCGCCCGCGACGAACACCACCTCGGCGCCTTCGTCGACCGCCTGCCGCGCCTGACCGGTGCCCGGGTCCTCCTTGGTCGTCTCGAGCCAGACCGGCGCCGGCCACCCCGCCGCGGTGATCTGCTCGTCGACGGTCGCGCGCAGCTCGTCGAGACCCTCGACGCGGTTCGGGTTCACGATCACCGCCGACCGCTGGGACTGGTTCTCGCGCACGGCGTCCTCGCGTACGGCGGGTTGGGTGTTCACCGGGCGAGTCTGACGGCGGAAGCCCGGCCCGGCCACCGGGGGGATCGATCAGGGCCAGAGCGGCTGGGCGGCTGCCGCGGCCGCGCGGATGGCCGTCGCGTCGAGGATCGTGCTCGTCTCGGGGATGTCGCGGTCCGGCCACGCGCACACGGCACGCAGGTCGCCCGCGGGCGGCAGGGGCCAGAGCCAGACGTCGCGCGCCCACCGCTCGGCGTAGTGCATCGGCTGGCTCGCGCCGTCCATCACCGGCCCGTCCGGCGTCCAGTCCATCGGGTCGGCATCGGCCGGGACCGTCGTCCACGGGGAACGGTCGAGGCTGGTGACGCGGCGCCCGTCGGAGAGCTCGAAACCCCAGCGCAGGCCGCCCTGCGGCAGGGCGAGGTGGAACGAGCCGCGCCCGTGCGTGACGTCCAGCTGGCCCAGGACGCGCGACCGGTCGCGCACAGTGGTCCGTCGGATCCGGACGGCGACCCGGAACACGACCCCCGCGGAGTAGGCGCGCACGTCCTCCAGGCGCACGACGGTCGAGTCCGAGCGACCGAGCTCGACCGTCAGCGGCAGCGTGCCGGGCAGCTCGTCGCGCGGGAAGCCGGCCCACGGCGGGTCGAGCACCTCCAGCTCGTCGATGTCCTCGGGCTCGCCCTGGAACTCGTCGACCGCAGGGAAGAACGACATCGCTCCATCATGTCGGACCCACGGCCGGGTGCACGATGGACCCCGTGACCCTCGCGTTCCTGCTCACGACGCTCGTGATCGTCGCGACTCCCGGCACCGGCGTGATCTACACGCTGAGCGCCGGCCTGAGCCGCGGCACCCGGGCGAGCCTGGTCGCGGCGCTGGGCTGCACGCTCGGGATCGTCCCCCACATGGTCGCCGCGATCACCGGGCTGGCCGCGGTGCTCAACGCCAGCGCGATCGCGTTCCAGTCGCTCAAGCTGCTCGGCGTCGCGTACCTGCTCTACATGGCGGTCCGGATGTGGCGGGACCGCTCGGAGATCGTGGTCGACGAGGGACCGGCGCAGAAGTCGGCGGGGCGCGTGATCTGGTCGGCGATCCTCGTCAACATCCTCAACCCGAAGCTGACGATCTTCTTCTTCGCGTTCCTGCCGCAGTTCGTCCGTCCCGGGGAGCCCGGCGCGTTCGCGCACATGGCGCTGCTCAGCGGGGTGTTCATGGCGATGACGTTCGTGGTGTTCGGCCTCTACGGGGCGTGCGCGGCCGCCGTCCGGACGCAGGTGGTCAGCCGCCCGCGGGTCGTCCTGTGGATGCGTCGGACGTTCGCCGGGGCGTTCGTCGCGCTGGGCGCCAAGCTCGCGCTCACCGACCGCTGATCTCGCTTATTGCACCAAACGGTTCAGTGTCGTATGGTGAACCACATGGTTCAGCAACAGGTGCTCGATCGGCTCTACTCGGCGCTCGCCGACGCCACTCGTCGCGACATCCTCGTCCGCCTGGGCGAGGGTCCCGCGACCATCGGCGAGCTGGCCGAGCCGCACGAGATGAGCCTGACCGGCATGAAGAAGCACGTGCAGATCCTCGAGGACGCCGGCCTCGTCGCCACCCAGAAGGTCGGCCGTTCGCGGCAGTGCCGCCTCGGCACCGAGCGGCTGGACGACGCCATGGCTTGGATCTCGTTCTACCAGCGGCTCTGGGAGCGTCGTCTCGACGGCCTGGACGCCTACTTCACCCTCCAGAACGGCACCTCTGAGGAAGGCCAGGACCGATGACCACGACAGACACCATCGAGCTGCGCATGACGCGCGTCCTCCCCGCCACGCCCGACCAGGTCTTCGACGCGTACACGGACGCCGAGAAGCAGACGATCTGGTTCTCGATCCTCGACGAGACCCCCGGCATCGTGGAGATCGAGGTCGACCTGCGCGTCGGCGGTCAGCAGACGGCCGTCTGGGGCACGACCCGCGACAGCCTGTTCCGCGAGACGCAGACGTTCCTGGTCATCGAGCGCCCGTCCGCCACCGGCGTGGGGCGCCTGGTCACCGACTCCTCGGGCAGCAGCCCCGACGGTATGACCATGTCGACGCACATCGACATCACGTTCGAGCCGGCCGACGGCGGCACGCTGATGACCGTCGTGCAGAGCGGCTTCCCGTCGGTCGAGGTGCGCGACTTCTTCGCCTCGATGGCGTGGGTGGGCGCGCTCGACCGGATCGAGGCGTTCCTGACCCGCTAGGCCGTGGCCTCGACGGCCGCCGGAGGGCGGTCGTCGGGGGTGACGGGCTCCTCGGGGTGCGGGTCGTCCGGCACCGCGTCGTCGGGCGACTCCGGCTCGTTGGGGCCGGTCTCGCCCGAGATCCAGAAGAAGAACGCGCTCGACGAGTTCTTCGGCAGGAGCATCGCGCGGGTCAGCAGGGTCATCGGGACCGCCAGGATCGCGCCCAGCGGGCCGATGATGAACGTCCAGAAGACGACCGAGACGAAGCTGAGCGTGAGCGTGATGTTCACGGCGTCGGAGACGAACCGCGGCTGGACCATCACCTGCAGCGTGACGTTGACCAGGCAGTAGACGACGAGCACCGCGAGCGCGAGCTGCCAGCCGCCCACCACGAACGCGAGCAGCATCGGCGGGATCAGGCCGATGACGAACCCGATGTTCGGGATGAAGTTGGTGACGAACGCGAGGATCGCCCAGACGACCGCCGCCGGCACCCCGAGCCAGTACAGGGCCAGGCCGTCGATGACCGCGACGATCGCGCCGAAGGTCGCGCTGACGACGAAGTAGCTGCGCACCCCGCGGTTGAAGATCGTGGCCCGCTCCAGCACGTCCGACCTCGTCGGCAGGAAGGCGGGGCGGCCGCGGTCGTACCGGGCGGCGTCGACCCCCATGAAGATCACGTAGGCCAGGACGAAGAAGAACGACCCCGCGATGCTCAGCACCGTGCTCGCGACCGACGTCGCCGCACCGACCACCTGCGACGGGTTGATCCCGTCGGCGATCTGGTTGGCGGTGTCCTGGTCGACGCCGATCGAGGCCAGCCACGTGGTCACGTCGCCCAGCGACTGCTGCAGCTCGTCGGTGTAGTCGGTGATGAGGTCCGCGAACCGGATGCCGGCGAACACGAGCATCGCGACGAGGATCGCCAGGATCAGGTACACGGCCACGATCACGGCCGTCGTCGCCATCCAGGGCTTCCAGCCGCGACGCTCCAGCGGGATGCGCAGCGGGTGGCAGATGATGATCAGCACCACGGCGAGCATGATCGGCGCGAAGAAGCCGCCGGCGGCGTGGAGCCCGGCGAGCGTGACCACGAAGGCCGCGAGAGTCAGCAGGGTCCGGGTGGCGGGCGCGAGGCCCTGAGGCGAAGCCATCGGGCGCGCTCCTTCGCGGGATGCAGGTCGATCTGTCGGAACGGTCGCTCGCAAGATACAAGATGTCCGGTCCCCGGCGCGGGACCTCGCGGGGTCGCTGTCGCAGCCGCGTGCGAGCATGCTCCCGTGACGAGCGACCACCACTGGCAGCCCGGCACCGTCCGTGAGGCCGCCGGCGGCATCATCGCCCTGGCGCTCGCCACGTTCGTCGCGATCACCACCGAGCTCGTCCCCGTCGGACTGCTCCCGCAGATGAGCGACGACCTCGGGGTCACCGAGTCGATCGCCGGCCTGCTGGTCACCGTCTACGCGTTCATGGTCGCCGCGCTCGCCGTCCCGCTCGTGCTCGCCACGCGTCGGCTCCCCCGCAAGGGGCTGCTGATGAGCACGCTCGTCGCGTACACCGTCAGCAACCTGCTGGTCGCGGTCGCCCCGTCCTTCGGGGTGGTCGCCGGCGCGCGCGCCCTCGGCGGGATCGCCCACGCGATCTTCTTCTCGGTCGCCATCGGGTACGCGTCCCGGCTGGTCAGCCCGCAGGTCACCGGCCGTGCGCTCGCCCTGGTCACGGCCGGTGCGTCGGCCGGGTTCGTGCTCGGCGTCCCCCTGTCCACGGCGCTCGGCGCGGCCGTCGGGTGGCGTGCCGCGTTCGCGGTCCTCGGCGGGGCGTGCGCGGTGGCCGTCGCCCTGGTCGCCCTCTTCCTTCCCGGGGTGGCCGGCGGAGGGGCCCCGGTCGCCGACGAGGCCCGCAGCACCAACCGTGCGCGGCTCGCGGTCGTCGCGACGACGAACTCCCTGACCTACCTCGGGCAGTACACCGTCTACACCTACGTCGCGGTGCTGCTGCTCGCGTCGGGGCTCACCGAGGTGGCGGTCGGACCCGTCCTGCTCGGCCTCGGCGCGCTCGGGCTCGTGGGCACCGCCTACGCCGTCGCCGCCCTCGACAAGCACCCGCGTCGGAGCACGATCCTGGTCCTGTTCGCCGTGGCGCTCGGCCTGCTCGCCCTGGGCGTGGCGTTCCCGTCCTTGGCCGGCGTGCTCGCCGCGGCCGCGGTGTGGTCCGCCGGCTTCGGTGCGGTGGCGTCCGTGTTCCAGACGGCGGCCATCCGCACGCGCGGCGCCTCGCCCGACGTCATCGGTGCCCTGGTGAACAGCACCGCCAACATCGGGATCGGCGGCGGTGCGGCCCTCGGCGCGCTCGTCCTGGCCGGGCCGGGGCTGGAGTGGATCCCGTACCTCGGCGCCGGCATCATCGCGGCCGGGCTGGTCGTCGTCCTCTTCTCCCGACGAGCCTTCCCGGCGACACCATGACCGAGCCGTCCCCGTGACCGACCCGCGCGCCCTCGTCGAGCGGCACGCCGCCTTCGCCGCCGATGCGAGCGCCGTCCTCGCCGCGGTCGACGACGCCCTCGCCGCCGTGACCGACCTCGTCACCGCGCGGCGCGAGGACCGCGTCCGCGCCGAGCTGTCGCGGGTCGGCGTGGAACGCCTCGGCGAGCTGACCGACCGCAACCTGCGGCTGCGCTCCCTCGCCGACGCCGGCCTCACCACCGCCGCGGACCTCCTGGGTCGCACCCCCGAGCAGCTGGACGCGGTCCCCGGCGTCGGCCTGCAGACGGCCCGGACCGTCGTCGCCGCGGTCGCCCAGCTGGCCGACACGGTCCGCGCGAGCACGTCGGTGCGCATCGAGCCCGACCGCACCGGCCGGCGCGACACGTCGTCGGACGCCTCGCTCCTCGCCCTGCTGAACCGCCTGCGCCGCCTGCGCCCGCTCGTCGAGCCCCATAGGCGCCGGCTCGTCGAGTACTCGTCGTCGGTCCGCGACCAGCTCCCGGACGCCCGCCGCGGCACCCATCCGATCCGGCTGGCCCTGTCCCGGTCGCGCACCAAGATCCGGGCCCGCGCGGCACTCGCCGCACTCGACGGCTGGGACACCCGGCTGGCGGACCTGCCGGCGATCGTCGCGACCCTGCTCGCCGCGACCCGTCTGCCCGACCCGACGACCGCGGCCCTCTGGGACGACTTCGAGCAGCACAGCCCGACCTACTACACGACGCTCGAGCAGATCGTCCCGGTCGGCGACCGGGTGCTCGCGGCCCGCGGCCTGCTCACCACCGAGCTGGCCGACCTCGTCGCCACCCAGCCCCTCGACCTGGCCGCGCTGCGCGTCGAGCTGCGCGGGTACCAGGCCTTCGGTGCGCGGTTCGTCCTCCGCCAGGGGCGCGCCCTGCTCGGCGACGAGATGGGCCTCGGCAAGACCGTGCAGGCGTTGGCCGTGATGTCGTCGCTGGCCGCGGCGGGCGACCGGCGGTTCCTCGTCGTGTGCCCGGCGAGCGTCCTGGTCAACTGGGTGCGCGAGATCGCCTCGCACAGCGCCCTGGTCCCGCACCGGCTGCACGGGCCCGACCGTGACGCGGAGGTCGAGGCGTGGCTGTCCAACGGAGGCGTCGGCGTCACCACCTACGAGGGGCTGGCGCACGTGCCGGTGTCCCCTGTGGGGCTGCTGGTCGTCGACGAGGCGCACTACGTGAAGAACCCGTCCGCCCACCGGTCGCGCCTGGTCGAGCAGTGGACGTCGCAGGTCCGGCGCGTGGCGTTCCTGACCGGCACGCCCCTGGACAACGAGCTCGAGGACTTCCTCGCCCTGGTCCGGCTGCTGCAGCCCGAGCTGGCGGGGATGCTGCCGCGGCACCTCGGTCTGGTGGGTGCCGACGTGTTCCGGCAGTCGGTGTCGCCCGTGTACCTGCGCCGCAACGCCCGCGACGTCCTGGTCGAGCTGCCCGAGCTCGTGGTGGTCGACGAGTGGGAGGAGCTCTCCCCGGCCGGCGAGGTGGCCTACCGGGCGGCTGTGGAGAGCGGCAGCCTCATGGCGATGCGCCGCGCCGCGTTCGTGGGACCGGACTCCACCAAGCTCGAGCGGCTCGTCGAGATCGTCGACGACGCCGCGCTCAACGGCCACCGCACCGTGGTGTTCAGCTACTTCCGCGACGTGATCGACGCGGTCGTCGCCGCGCTCGCGGGTCGGCCGGTCTTCGGGCCGCTGACCGGTGACGTCGCCCCCGACGAGCGGCAGGCGATCATCGACGCGTTCTCGGCGGCCGACACCAACGCGGTCCTCGTCGCGCAGGTCACCGTCGGCGGTGTCGGGCTGAACCTGCAGGCCGCGAGCGTGGCGGTGCTGTGCGAGCCGCAGCTCACGCCCGCGGCCGAGGCGCAGGCGTTCGCGCGGCTGCACCGGATGGGTCAGGTGCGCAGCGTGCGCGCGCACCGGTTGCTCGCCGAGGGCGGGGTCGACGAGCGGATCACCGAGATCCTGGCCGGCAAGCGCGAGGTGTTCGACCAGTTCGTGCGCGAGTCCAGCCTGGCCGCGGCGACCGTCCGGGCCGTCGACGTCACGGAGGCCCAGCTCGCCCGCGCCGTCGTCGCGTCGGAACGCGCACGCCTCGGCTACCCATCGACCGCGGACGCATCCACCGACGCACCCGCAACCGACGCCGCCATCACCGACGCGTAGGACCTCACATCCCCGCGGTGGCCCGCAGCGCCACCCCCACCCACGTGCGCCAGGGCCGCCACCCCTCGGCGACCTCGGCCAGCCGGTCGGGCTCGAGCGGACCGTCCTCGCCGAGCGCTGCGGCGACCGCACCCCGGACCATCGGCTCGTTCACGGGCAGGACGTCGGTGTGGCCGAGCGACCGGACCAGGACCAGCTCGGAGTAGAACGGCCCGATCCCCTCGAACGCCTGCAGCTGAACCCGCGTCTCGTCAGGGTCCTGGGCGCGCAGGGTCGCGGTGTCGAGCCGACCGTCGAGCGCGGCCCGGGCGATCGCGTGCATGCGGTGCAGCTTGAGCTCGGGGATCGGTCCGAACTCGTGCACCGCGAGCAGCTGCTCGGGCAGCGGGACGGCCGCGACCTCCTCACCGGCGACGGTGAACCTGCGGCCGTGGGCCCGGGCGAGCTGCTCGCGCACCGCGGCCATCTGCCGCTGCGGCCGCCGCGCGGACAGCACCGACCAGAGCATGGCCTCGTACGCGGAGTAGAAGAGCGGCGGACGTAGCCCGGGACGCTTGCTCTGGGCCCCACCGACGACCGGGTCCCGGGTGCCGAGCTCGTCGTACCCCGTGGCGTCGACGTCCACCGAGATCACGCGCGCGACGTGGTCGGCCACGCGCTGCGGGTCCGCGTCGCCGAGCACGTCGACGTGGAGCAGCTGAGCCGACGGCTGGGTCACCGCGGCGGCCACCTGCTCGGAGTACCCGTCCAGGCAGAACGCCAGGCGCATCACCGACCCGCTGCCGCCGTCGCGACCCCCGAACCCGAACCCGATGGTCTGGGCCAGGTCGAACCGGCCGGACACGGGCACCTCGACGACCGTCATGCCACCGACGTTAGGCCCGACCGCCGACAAGGCAGCTGTCACTGACGGGGCGACCGTCGCCAGCCCGGCCTACGCTCGACCGCATGAGGGACGTCACGCTGCCGGACGGTCGGACGCTGCACGCGTACGACGTCCCGGTCGCCGACGAGCGGCTGGCCGTCTTCTGGAACGCGGGCACGCCGAACACCGGCGAACCGCCGGAGCCGCTGTTCGAGGCGGCCCGCGAGCGCGGCATCCGCTGGATCGGCTACGACCGCCCGTCCTACGGCGGCTCGAGCCCGCATCCCGGCCGGTCGATCGCGAGCGTGGCCGCGGACACGGCGGCCGTCGCCGACGCGCTCGGCCTCGACCGGTTCGCGGTCATGGGCCACTCCGGCGGCGGACCGCACGCGCTCGCCTGCGCCGCTCTCCTGCCGGACCGGGTCGTCGCCGCGGTGAGCGGCTCGTCGCCCGCACCGTACGGCGCCGAGGGCCTCGACTACTTCGCCGGGATGGGCCCGTCGGGACGCGCGGAGCTCTCGGCCGCCGCGCAGGGTCCCGAGGCGCTGGCGGCGCAGCTCGCGACGGGCGAGTTCGACCCCGACATGTTCACCGCCGCCGACTACGCCGCCCTCGAGGGCGACTGGGCCTGGGTCGGGAAGATCGCGGGCGCGGCCGGCGCCGCCGGGCCCGACGGGATGATCGCGGACGACCTCGCGCTCGTCGGCCCCTGGGGCTTCGACCTGGCGACGGTGCGACCGCCCGTGCTCCTCTTCCACGGCCTCGACGACCGGATGGTGCCCAGCTCGCACGGCGCGTGGCTGGCCGACCACCTTCCGACGTCGACCCTCTGGCTGCGGCCCGGGGAGGGGCACGTCTCGGTGCTGGCCTGCGCGCCCGCAGCACTGGACTGGCTGATCGACGGTTCTGGGCGCTGACCTGTGCTGATATGGGCACATGACGAGCGAGTACATTCCCCCGGACGTGGTGTCCACAGGCACGCTGCCCGGTCGCGAGCGGGTGATGGAGCTCATGCAGGAGGCGCACGACCGGTTCGCGGGCGTCGACGAGGGCGAGGTGGCGGACTACATCCCCGCCCTCGCGCAGGCGGACCCCGGGCTGTTCGGCCTCAGCATGGTCTCGGTGACTGGGGCGGCGCACGGCGTCGGTGACGCGCGGCACGAGTTCTCCATCCAGTCGATCTCCAAGGCGTTCGTCTTCGCGCTCGTCTGCGACGCGCTCGGACCCGAGAAGGTGCTCGAGAAGGTCGGCGTGAACAACACCGGCCTGCCGTTCAACTCGGTGATGGCCCTGGAGCTGAACGCCGGCAGCCCGATGAACCCGCTGGTCAACGCCGGTGCGCTCACCACGACGAGCCTGACCCCCGGCGAGACGGCCGCGGAGAAGTGGGCGTTCGTGCGGGCCGGGCTGTCGGCCTTCGCCGGGCGACCGCTCGTGCTCGACGACGAGGTGTACGCGTCCGAGGCCGCGCACAACCGTCGCAACCAGGCGATCGCGCGACTGCTGGAGAGCTACGGCCGCATCACCCACGACCCGCTCGAGGCCACCGACGTCTACACGCGGCAGTGCTCGCTGCGCGTCTGCGCCGAGGACCTGGCCGTCATGGGCGCCACGCTGGCCGACGGCGGGGTCAACCCGGTCACCGGCGAACGCGTGGTCGACGCGTCGGTGTGCCACTACGTCCTCGCGGCGCTGGCGACGAGCGGGCTGTACGAGCGGTCCGGCGAGTGGCTGTTCAGCATCGGGCTGCCCGGCAAGAGCGGGGTGTCCGGCGGCATCGTGACCGTCGTGCCGGGCAAGGGATCGCTCGCCACGTTCTCGCCCCGCCTGGACGCCGCGGGCAACAGCGTCCGGGGCCAGCTCGCGACGCGGTACCTCTCGGCCGCCCTCGGTCTGAACCTCTTCGCGTCCCGCCCAGAACCCAGGACGGGCTCCCTCTAGGCCCGAAAGGGCAATATCGTATCCGGAATGTCCCCTTCGTCCCCTTCTGACGAACCGCAGACACCGGCACCGGTGGCGCGCCAGGCGCCCCTGCCGCGACCGACGTATGTCCCGTCCGGACCACTGCCGGGGCCGCAGCACAGCCGGACCACCGGCTCGACCCTCTGGTACGTCGCGCGGATCGTGGGACTGTGCGTGCTGGCCGTCGCCCTCGTCTCCGTGCCGCTGGCGTGGGTGCAGCGGGACCCGCCTCCGAGCAGTCAGGCCGACTCGTCGACCACGCCCGACGACGAGTCCACCGCCGACGAGCTGGGCTTCTCGATGGCGACCCCGGCACCCTCCGAGAGGGCGTCCGACGAGCCCACCGCGGCCGTCGTGCCGCCGCCCGTCCCGCAGGCCGAGGGGCCCGTCGTCGGACCGACCTCGAAGCCGACCCCCACACCGACGCGGTCGGCGAAGGCCAAGGTCAAGGCCACCGCGGGCGCTGCAGCTCCTCCGGACGCACTGGGCGATCCCGCACCGGCGGCTGCCCCGCCCGCGGACCCCGCACCGCCCGCGGTGCCCCCGAAACCGCCGCTCGTCGTGCCGCCTCCGCAGACGGCGCTCACCGACGACATCGTCGCGCTCACCAACGCCGAGCGGGCCAACGCGGGCGTCCCGCCGTTGGCCTACAGCCAGTGCCTCACCGACCAGGCGAACTACCGGACGGCCGTGCTCGTGTACGAGGACCGGTTCGAGCGCGAGTCCCTGGATCCGGTGATCGCCGCCTGCGGGACGGGCGGCGGCGGCATCGCGGAGAACGTCAGCCGCGGGACGGGCGACGCCGCGACGATGGTGCAGGGCTGGGTGGGCTCGAGCCTCCTGAACCCCGACTTCGCGAGGGTCGGGGTCGGCTGCACGCTCGGGCCGAGCGGCCAGGTGTGCTCGCAGATCTTCACGGGTTAGGGCCTTCTGACACGTCCCGGTGCGGACTGCTGTGGGTGAAATTCACCCGATAGGGTGCCGGGATGCCGCAGAGCCCTCCCTCGGAACAGCCGCCTGGGCGCGCGGCTGCCCGTCGCAGCGACCAGCGGCCTCCGGCACGCCCCGGACCCCAGCACTTCTCGGGGTCGCGGTCGCTGCTCCTGGGCGCTGGTCGCGTCGTCGGCCTCGTCGCGCTCGGCGCCGTGCTGATCACCGTCCCCCTCGTCTGGGGCCACCCGGCCGGTTCGACCGACGACGCGCAGGCGGCCGGCCAGGCCGACCTCCAGGCAACGTCCGCGACGAAGCACCCGACGCCCTCGGCAACCCCGTCGGCAAGCCCGACCCCTACGCCAGAACCGACGCTCGACCCCGCCGCCGAAGCCGCAGCAGCGGCGGCCGCCCAGGCCGCCGTGGACGCCGCCGCAGCAGCCGCAGCCCAGGCGGCCGCCGCGTCACCCGCACCAGCACCTGCTTCGGCTCCGGCTCCGGCTCCTGCTCCGGCAAAACCTGCCCCGGCACCGCCCGCGCCCGCACCTGCCGCCGCCCCCGCGCCCCCGCCGCCCGCGGCGCCGCAGACGTCGCTCACCGATGAGATCGTCCGGCTCACCAACATCGAGCGCGCCAAGGGCGGCCTGGCGCCGCTGACGATCAGCCCGTGCCTGACGGACCAGTCGAACAAGCGCACGGCCGTGCTGGTCGCCGAGAACCGGTTCGAGCACGACCCCCTGGGCCCGGTGGTCCAGGCCTGCGGCATGCAGCACGGGATGGGCGAGAACCTGATCCTGGGCTACAAGGACGCCGCCGCGGCGGTCGCCGGCTGGATGGGCTCCGAAGGCCACCGCAAGAACATCATGAACGCGACGTACACCCAGATCGGTGTCGGCTGCACGCTCGGCCCGAAGGGTCAGCTCTGCGGGCAGCTGTTCACGGGCTAGGCCCGGTTCGTCCGCTACGTTCGGGCTAACCGCCCACCGTGTGAGGGGATCGTCCCGTGTCGGTGCCACTGGAACCCACAGCCATCGAGGTCGCACCGCGTTCGGTGCTGCAGAAGGTCCTCGACTGGATCGAGCGCGTGGGCAACAAGGTCCCGCACCCCGTGATCATCTTCCTGATCCTCATCGGGCTGATCATGGTGCTCTCGGCGGTCTTCCAGGCCGCCGGCTCCAGCGTCACGTTCGAGCAGGCGCAGCTCGGTGCCGACGACGTGCAGACCGTCACCGTCGCGGCGCAGAGCCTGCTGGACGCCGACGGGCTGCGGTTCGTCTTCACGTCGCCGGTGTCGAACTTCAACTCGTTCGGCGTGGTCGGCGTGATCCTCGTGGCGATGATCGGCGTCGGGATGGCCGAGGAGGTCGGCCTGATCCAGGCGTTCATCAAGCGGCTGGTCAAGGTCACGCCACCGCGGGCGATCACGTTCATCATCGTGCTGCTCGGCGTCCTGTCCTCGATCGCGACCGACGCCGGCTACCTGGTCCTGATCCCGCTGTCGGCTGCCGTGTTCTACTCGCTCGGCCGGCACCCGCTGGCCGGTCTCGCCGCGGCGTTCGCGGGCGTCGGCGGCGGGTTCGCGGTGAACATGCTCATCACGCCCGTGGACGGCATGCTCGCGCAGATCACCAACGAGGCGATCGCCGACCCCGCGCACCACGTGGCGATCACCGGCAACCTCTACTTCTCGATCGCCTCGACGCTGCTCGTCACGATCGTCGCGACCCTGCTCACGGAGAAGTTCGTGGAGCCGCGCCTGGGTCCGTACCACCCGAGCGAGGGCCCCGAGACTGCGGAGACCGAGGCACCCTCCGGCGAGCTCAGCCCCGAGGAGCGCAACGGCCTGCGATGGGCGTTCTGGGGGTTCGTCGGCGTCACGGTCGTCGTCCTCGCCCTGACGCTCCCGCCGAACGCGGTGCTGCGGAACCCGGAGACCGGCAGCCTGATCGAGAACAGCCCGTTCCTGAACTCGATCATCTTCCTGATCCTCGTCTACTTCTTCGTGATGGGGCTCTGCTACGGCCGTGGGGCCGGGACGATCAAGGGCTCGATGGACGTGATCAACCCGATGACCAAGACGATCGCCGGGCTGTCCGGGCTGATCTTCCTGCTGCTCGTGATCAGCCAGTTCATCGCCTACTTCAACTACTCGAACCTCGGCACCATCGCCGCGGTGAACATGGCGGACACCCTCGAGAACGCGAACCTGAGCACCGTCTGGCTGATCGTCGGGCTCATCGCGGTGACGGCGATCATCGACATCTTCATCGGCGGCGTGGTGCCCAAGTGGGCCATCTTCGCGCCGGTGTTCGTGCCGCTGTTCATCCAGCTCGGCATCTCGCCTGACCTCGCTATGGCTGCCTACCGCGTCGGCGACTCGCCCGTGAACGTGGCCACGCCGCTGATGCCGTACTTCGCGCTCATCGTCATCTTCGCTGAGCGGTACCGGCGCAAGGTGGGCGTGGGGTCGGTGATCTCGTTGATGCTCCCGTACACCGTGGTGCTCCTGGTCTCGTGGACCGCGCTCCTCGTGGTCTGGTACCTGCTCGGCATCCCGCTCGGCCCCGGGGCGTCGATCTACCTCAACTGAGGCTCAGACCGGCCAGATCACCGGGATCAGCCCGACGCCGACGACGAACCACGCGGCCGTCGTCGCGAGCCCGAGCTTCCAGTACGACGCGAACGTGTACCCGCCGGGCGTCATCACGATCATGTTGGCGGGCGTGGCGATCGGGGTGAGGAACGAGGCCGCGCCGGCGACCGCGACGAGCATGAGGACGGGCGGCAGCGCGAGGCCCGCCTCCCCAGCCACCGCCAGGGCGATCGGGGCGATGATCAGCACCGTCGCGGTGTTGCTCACCACCTGCCCGAGCAGCAGAGTCACGACGAAGAGTGCCGCCAGCACCAGCCGCGGGTCGCCGTCGCCGACGAGGTCCAGGAGCCAGCCCGCGACGAGGTCAGCCGCCCCGCTCGACGCGATCGCGACGCTCAGCGGGATCAGCCCGCCGACGAGCACGACGGTCTGCCAGGAGACCGCGCGGTAGGCCTGCGGGACGTTCACCACGCCGAGCACGACCATGGCCGTCGCGCCGATCAGCCCGGCGATCGCGGGCGGGACCACGCCGGTGGCCAGCAGGACCACGGTCCCCGTCAGCACGGCGACCGCCCGCCAGGCGAGCGGCCCGAACGCGACCGTCTGCCGGCGCACCATCTCCGGGCTGTCGACGAGCAGCACGTCCTGGTCGTCCGCGAGCGCCTCGACCGCGGGCCACGTGCCGTGCACCAGCAGCGCGTCCCCCTCGGCCAGAGTCGTGCGCTCCGGGAACCGGTCCCTGCCCAGGCGCCGGACCGCGAGGATCGTCACGCCCGACCGGACCGCGCCGGGGAACACGACCTCGCCGATGATCCTCGACCGCGGCGGCACGACGAGCTCGGCGACGCCGACCTCACGACCGAGCAGGGCCTCCCGGGTGCTGCGCGTCAGCGGCTTCGAGGCGATGCTCAGCCCGTGCGCCTCGGCGAACGCCGTCGTGCCGTCCCCCGTCGCGACCAGGACGTCACCGTGCACCGCCACGTGCCCCTCGTCGGCAAGTTCCCCGTTCTCCTTCTGGATCCCGATGAGCACCACGTCGGCCGGCAGGTCCCGCGGGACGGCCGACGAGGCCGTGACCCGCAGGCGGAAGAAGCCCTGGTCCAGCCGGTAGTGCTCGACCAGGCTGTCGAGGTGGCCGGAAAAGTCGGCGGGCAGCGACGTGGGCGTGCGGTCCGGGAGGAGGGGCTTTCCGACGAGCACCGACACCGCGACCGTCACCAGGACGAGCGGCAGGCCGATCAGGCCGAACTCGAAGAAGCCGAACGTCTGGCCGGTCGCCTCGAGCAGGGCGTCGGACACGATGACGTTGACGGTGCTGCCGGACAGGACGAGCAGCGCGCCCGCGCTCGCGGCGAACGCGAGAGGCATGAGCATCTGGGACGTGGACCGGCCGGCGCGCCGGGCGGCGAGCACGACGACCGGCAGGAGCGCCGCGGCCGCGCCGTTCGGGGTGACGAGCGCCGCCATCAGCGCGGACAGTCCCATCAGAGCGACCAGGAGCCTGGCGCGACCCGTCCCGGCGCGCGCGATCAGCTGCTGCCCGGCCCAGGCCGTGACGCCCGAGGACTCGAGCCCCTCGCTGAGCACGAACAGGCTCGCGATGAAGATGACGACCGGGTCCCCGAACCCCGCGACCGCCTGCGTCGCGTCGATCAGGCCGGTCGCGTAGAGGGTCAGGGCCGTGAGGATGGCGACCACGCCCACCGACAGCCGGTTCCAGACGAACAGCCCGACGCAGCCCGCCAGGACCAGCAGGCTCACGGTCGCGTCGGACATCCCCGTCCTTCCCTCCGAGGGCCCTTCCGGCCCGGTGCTAGCGTGCCCGATATGAGCCGACGCGTCGCCTCCCTCGCCGGGCTGGCGGGGCTTGTCGTGCTCGCCCCCCTGCTCGCGGCGTGCACAGCGTCGCCGTCGTCGGCCCCGCCCGTCGACGACCCGACCGGCACGTGGGGCGCGTCGACGACCGAGGGCCAGGCCTACCTCGACCTGGCCGCCGACGGCACCGCGTCCGGGTCCGACGGCTGCAACCGGGTCACCGGCTCGTGGAAGGTGTCCGAGACCGGGGTCAGCTTCTCGTCCTGGGCGACGACGAGGATGTACTGCCCCGAGGTCGACGCGTGGCTCTCGACGTCGGTCGCCGGACTGGTCAACGACGACCACCTGACGCTGATCGACCAGTACAACGTGCCGGTCGGATCGCTCCAGCGGACCTCCTCCTAGGCGTCGCCCGACACGTCCCGCGGTCGGCGGCGCCGCCAGAGCAGCCACGACATCACGACCGCCGCGACGACGACCGCGGCGATCACCGGGGCACCGCTGCCCCCGCCGGACCCGTCGGCCGAACCTTCGTCGGCCGGACCTTCGTCGGCCGCGGACGGGGTCGGGCTCGACGCCGGTGCGTCGCCGATCGTCGTGCCCGCGGACGCCGTGAACGAGAACTCCCCGGTGATCGGGTGGCCGTCGACCGAGGTGACCCGCCACGTCACCGCGTACTCGCCCGCCGGCAGCTCGCCGGCCAGCTTCTCGGTGACCGTCGAGTCGACGAGGACCGGGTCGCCGTCGCTGACCAGCGTGCCGTCCGGGCTGCGCACCTCGATCTCGGTGCCGAGTGCCAGGGCGGGCTCGTCGAACGTGAGCGTGACCTGCTCGGGTGCCGTCGCGACGGTGGAACCGTCGGCCGGGTCGGTGCTGCGCAGCACGTTGTGTGCCTGCGCGGCCGTCGCGCCGAGCAGGCCCAGACCGGCCGTGACCAGACCGACGAGGGCGATCGTGATCGTGCGCATCGCCCGCACCGACCCGGCCGACATCAGGCGTCCACCCGACGACGGCGCGACACGAGCGCGACGACCAGGGCACCGGCGCCGAGGACGACGCCGACCAGCCCGAGCGTCCGCGCGAGGGTGTCGGGCTCGGCACCGTCTGCGTCGTCGGCGGCCACCGGCTCGGCACTGGGCTCGACGCTGGGCTCGGCACCGGGCTCCGCTGTCTGGCCGTGGCCCTCGGCCTCCGCGGCCGTCGTCGTGAACTCGGGTGCGGGGTGCTCGGGCTCCTCGCCGCTGTCCGGCGTCGGGTCGGCCCAGTCCACCACCGTGCCGTCGGTGTACGTCTGGTGCGTGGGCAGGACCAGCTCGGTGCCCTCGTCGGGAAGCGGGCCGACCGAGAGGGGGAACTGCTGGAACTGGCCGTCGGCGATCTCGCTGCCGGGGTCCGCGGTCCAGGTCACGGTCGCCGGCGCCTCCGTGAGCGTGGTGCCGAAGAAGTCGACGGGCTCGGGCAGCGGTGCCGTGGTGACGGTCGCTGTCCAGCCCGGGACCGGCTGGGTCATCACCGACAGCAGCGGGTGGTCGGTGGGGAGGTCGACGACGACCTTGCTGGTCGCGGCGGTCGACGACTCGTTGGGGACCCGGACGGTCAGGACGGTGAAGCCGCCCGCGGTCGTCGTTGCCGGGTCGATGTGGACGTGCGCCGAGGCCGCGGCGGCCGGGAGCGTGACGAGCGCGAGGCTGGTGACTGCGACCGCGGCGACGCGGGTGCGGCGGTGGATCGAGGACATGAGGGGACTCCTGTGGCAGGGCTGGTCGACGAGGGTGTGCGGACGCGCACGTCCGGGCCGACCTGCCTCGGAGGAGCTCAGGCCGCCAGCGTGACGTGCGCGCGTGACGTCGGCGGTCCGCGCAGAGGGACGACACCGACGTCGCACCGGCCGGCGACCCGAGGGGTCTCGATGGAGACCGGCAGGACTGCGGACGCGGGCAGCGTGACCGGGGCCAGCAGCGCGACCAGCGGGCTCAGCCAGGTGGCGATCCAGGTCAGCGTGCGGTCGGTTCCCGCGATCAGCAGTGCCGTGACCAGGGTCGCGACGACGTGCAGGACGAACATCGCGGTGCCACCAGTGCTGCCCATGTGCTCGGGGGATGCCGTGCAGGCGATCTGCACCGCGTGCGCGTGCCCTGCCATCTCGCCCGTCGGCGCGCAGCCCATGTCGCTCATGGCACCGAACGCCTGGTGGAGCCCGAGCTGGCCGACGCCCAGCACCGCGACTGCGGCCGGAGCGCCGATCCGTCGGCCGGCGACGGGCAGCGCCGCGGCGAGCACGACCGCGGCAAGAGGCACCAGCACGATGGTCCGCGGGATCTGGCCGCCGCCGAGCACGTGCGCACCGAGCGCGAGGCAGAGGGTGCTCATCGCGACGACGAACGCACGCGCGAGGCGCGCGGGTCCGGTCGCGGGTGCAGGCACGGGCGCAACGGTACCGGCGGCCACGCCCGGACGGCACCCGCGCTCCGACGGCGTCACGGCTCGCGAGGCTTCCGGCCGGCGCGGGGTGCTCCCCGCTCCTCTAGGCGTTCGCGGGGTTCGTCGCCTTGCCGTCGAGCCACAGCTCTTCGGACTCGTCTCGGTGGACCCCGTCCGTGCCGACGTGCTTGGTGCTGATCGCCGGGCCCTTCTTGATCACGTGCACGATCGCCATCGCGTGCCCGCGGCCCAGGTCGTAGTCCTCCTTGAGCCAGTCGACGATCACGCCGGCCTTGACGGAGGGGTCGTCGTAGCCCCGCTCCTTGCCGAGGTCGACGATCTGGCGCGGGGTCAGCCCGGTCTTCTCCTCGATGTTGTCGAGGTACGCCTGGAACGACATGCACTCTCCTCCTCGCCGGTCCGCGCACGGCGCTCGCCGCCGTTCGAACCTCGACGGCGGGCAGATCGGGCCGGAACCACACGCGCCGGTCGCACGGTTGCCTTCCCGACGGAGTCTGCCAGCGCCCTGGCGACCATGGGAGAGCGGAGACGGGGTCGAGTCAGAAGGGTGGGTCGTCGGCGCGACGGTCTGCACGCCGACCAGCGGCCTGTCGGGCAAAGCCGGGTTCCCGATCCCACGAGCGACGAACGCTCCTGAGGTGCACCGCGGGTGGCCCGACGTCAAAACGGTGGGGGGTAGTCGGCGCGACCGTCGGCGGAGGGCCGCGGCGACTCGACCGGCCGCGCTTCGCCGACTCCTGGCGCACCGATCTGCGGGATCCCGGAGGGCGGTTCGTCGGGCGGATGCGCGGGCGTTCGCGCTCGTGGCGGGTCCCCGGAGGGCGGCTGGTCGGGCGGATGCGCGGGCGTTTGCGCTCGCGGCGGGTCCCCGGAGGGCGGCTGGTCGGGCGGATGCGCGGGCGTTTGCGCTCGTGGCGGGTCCCCGGAGGGCGGCTGGTCGGGCGGATGCGCGGGTGCTTGTGCTTGTGGCGGCTCGCCTGGCGGAGGTTGGCCCGGTCGCTGTTCGTGGAGACGGGCAGCGAGGGTTGCGAGGCTGGTGGGGTCGGTCAACGTACGGCTGGGCTGGCGGTAGTAGGTGAACCCGAGCCAGGACGTCCAGATCGTGATGCCGGTGGACCGCTCGTAGGTGACGGTCCACCGTTTCGCCGTCTTGGCCCGGTGGTGGTGGCGGCACAGAGCGTGCAGGTTCTCCACGCACGTCTGCCCGTGCGCCGGCTTGGCCGGGTCGAACGGCGCGCGGTGGTCCAGGTCGCAACGGACCGCGGGCTGGCGGCAGCCAGGGAACGTGCAGGTGACATCGCGGGCCAGGACCGTGCGGGTCACGTCGATGCCGGGCTTGTAGGACACCGACCCGGTCTCGCACACCAGACCCGTGGCCGGATCGGTCAGCACCCGGCGCCAGGTCCCGTCCTGGGCGAGCTGACGGGCCAACGGTGCGGTGATCGGGCCGTAGGAGTCCAACCACCCCGGGTCCTCGTCCACACCGAGCAGCGTGGACGCGGCGACGGTCACGTTGATGGAGACGGCCTGACCGTGCCGACGTGGCACCGGGGTTCCGTCCGGGGTCTCCTGCCGCTCCAGGATGCCCACGAACACGTCGGTGAACGCGTCCGCGCGCCGCTGATCCGCTGTGCGTCGATCCCCACGCGCCCGGGTCGTGCGCGCCAGCGCGTCGACCGCGGTGAACACCATCACGGCGTCCTGCGCTGGCAACAACGCACTGACCCAGGCGACCCCGTCCACCGACGGCGTCAACGACACGCACCGGTCCTCGACCGACCTGACCCGGCGCCGTTCGGCCGCGGTCGCGTCGGCGAGCAGGACCTGCTTGCGCACGTGCTGGACCAGCTGCGGACCGGTCAGGGTCGCCGCTCGCTCGACCGCGTCTGCGATCACGACCGGTTCCACCGTGGCGGCGTCCTCATTGAGGTAGGCGGTCTCCTTGAGGATCACGTCCACCTTGCGCGCGTCCACCCGCCCCGCGGCCCACGCCTGGCGCAGCGCCGGCCGTGCACCGACCAGGCACGCCCGCACGACCAGGTCCTGCGCCGCGCGCCGTGTCATCGCCAGCTCCGCCGCGACCTGGTCCGCGATCCACTCGTCCGGCACCGACGCGCGTGCCCCGAGCTCGGCCAACCACATCGCCTGCGCGGCCTGCACCGCGCACAGCGCCTGCTGCCACCCCGCGACCCCGTTGACAAGGTCCCCGTCCGAGACGTCCGCCGGATCCACCGCACCCAGCAGCGCCACCAGCTCCGCCGGGCTCGCCGACACCGGGAACGAGGGGAACACCGAGTCCCGCCACGGCGCGAACCGACCAACCGCGTCGCCGGAGCCTCCGAACTCCGGCGACGACGCGCGGACCACGGAGTCCTGGTCCGGGACGTCGACTGCCGCACCGCACGAACACGCGCACGAGCAGCCACCAGACGCCGGCCGCAGGTCCGTGGCCGGGTCCGGGGCGGGCGCATCGAAGGTCGTCGTCATCGTCGCCACCCCCGATCGAACTGACCCGACCGCACCGGCCGTTCGAACAAGTGTACGAGCGACCACCGACACCCCGCCGCGGTCCTCCACAGGCAGATGGTCGAACCGTCGGGGCGCACGTGGCGGCTTCGTGATCGTCGTGAGACGCTCCCTGCTCATCCGACGCCAGGGGAGACCGGAATGACCCGACCGACGCAGGCATCGGCATGAGCGCGACCGACGAGATCGACGATCCGGAGCGGACCGAGGCGACCGAGGCCACCGAGGCCACCGAGGCTCGGTTCGCCGCGGTCCAGCGCACCTTGCACCGGCTCCCGCACCCCGTGCGGGTGGTCGTCGTCGCGGGGTTCGGCGGGGTGCTCGTCCTGGCCGGTCTCGCGATGCTCGTCCTGCCCGGGCCCGGGTTCCTCGTGATCCTGGCCGGGCTCGCCGTGCTCGCGTCGGAGTTCGTGTGGGCTCGTCGGATCCTCGAGCGGACGAAGGCCACCGCGAAAGCCGGCCTCGACAAGGGCAGGGCCGCCGTCAAGCGCAAGCGCTGACCAGAAGGGTCGGCTAGAGGCCCGAGCGCAGGCGGTGGTACGTCTTGCGGAGCGGCGGCGCCATCTGGAACAGGGCGAGCACCGCGAAGAACAGTGTGTTGATGCCGACGAACACGCTGAGCGCCTCTACGAACGACGACTCGAGCACGGAGGACGGCAGCAGGTTCGCCGGCACCACGTGGGGGAGCAGCGGGAGCGCCAGGACGGGCAGCGGCAGCACCGCGAGCGCCGGGCGGGGCACGTAGTTCCAGCCCGCCTTGCGGCGCGTGAGGATCTGCCAGATCGCCGACACGAACGTCGACTGCAGGAACAGCGAGTACGCGAGCTCGATGAGGAGCGGGAAGGCGACGAGCCGTCCGCGCCATCCCGCCGCCCACGCCGTGACCACGCGCTCGAGCAGGAAGATCGCACCGATCGCGAGCCAGAACCCCGACCACACGAAGCTGTCGGCGGCGAGGATCCCGATCGCCATCAGGAGCAGGTACGAGTTCAGCGCGACGACGCCGTACGCGAGCGCGAGCTGCTGGCCCCAGTAGCGCGAGGTGGTGCGCGTGAAGCCGTACGCGCTGACGTTCTCCAGCGCCCCCCGCATCCAGCGCAGGCGCTGGCGGAACAGGTCGCGCCAGGTACCCATGACCTCCGTGGTCACCCGGCAGCGGGCGGGGGAGATCATGCCGGCGCCCAGCGACTTCAGCGCCAGGGTCAGCTCGTTGTCCTCGGTCATGGCCACGGCGTCGTAGACCTCACCCCAGCGACCCGGGATGAGCGATCCCCGGGCCTCGGCGACCGCGCGCAGGGCGTACGCGCGGAACACCGACGCCGTGCCGGTGAGGACGAACAAGCGCCCTTCGCGACGACCGAGCACCCGCTGGTAGCGCGTGAACTCGTTGCGCTGGAGCTGGCCCAGGACCCGCGCACCGTCCTCGCCCGAGAAGAGGCCGCCGATGGCCATGAGGTCCGGGTCCTCGTCGAGAAGCCCGAGCGCGACCTCGAGGAAGTCAGGCGTGATCGTCGAGTCCGCGTCCATGACGAGGACGACGTCCTCGACGCTCGACTCCGGGAGCAGCCGGGCCAGGACCTGGTTGAGCGCACCAGCCTTGTGCTCGACGTTGCCGACGGTCTCGTAGACCTCCACCCCGGACGCGTGGGCGATGGCGACCGTCCCGTCGGTGCAGTTGTCCGCGATCACGAGGATGCGGTCGGGTCGTCGGACCTGACCGTGCAACGAGTCCAGCGTGAGCTTGAGGATGGCCTCCTCGTCGTGCGCCGGGATGAGGACGGTGCAGCGCACGGTCGTCGGCGAGCTGCTCTCCGGCGGCAGCGCGGTGAGCGGCCACTCCGGCGGCGCGTCGAGCTCGAGCGTCCGCACCGCAACCGGTCCCAGGACCAGGCGCGCCATCCGTGCCGACTCGCCGGGCAGCGGATCCGTGATGCGTCGACCGCGGGACAGGACGCGGATCGCACCCGCGGCGTGCAGCGCCACCATGCCGACGAAGAACGCCACCACCGCGAGCGCGACGGCCAGCACGATCGAGGTCCGCGGCGCGCGCAGCGCCACGTCGACCGGCAGGATCACGACCCCGGCGTCGTTCGACAGGAGCGGAGGTCGGTCGGTGGCGATCAGCCAGATCGCGATCCCGAGCAGGGCGAGCGCCAGCAGGCTCAGCCCGACGGCGACCCCGCCGAGCCGTGCCGCCCTGCTCTGCCACGTGACCGGTTCGCCCATCGCGGCGCTCCCTGTCCGCCGGCGGCGTGCGGCCGGCAACTCGCGGCCGGCCAGATGCAGGCTCTGACCAGGGAGTCTGGCACGCCGGTCGCTGCCGGCTCGGCGGCGCGCGGACTACCGGTTCTGGCGCCAGCTGAGGATGGCGACGCCCAGTCCGCCGAGCACGATGAACACCCCGACCCAGATGAGCAGGCTGCCCAGACCCGCGAACCCGAGCGCGGCCAGGCCGACGCCGATCAGCGCGATGATGAGCCAGACCGGCATGTCTTCTCCTCGGAGGTAGCGGGGAGCGCCACCGTACAGCGGGCGCGGGCGACGCTCGCCCGGGCCGTGCCAGCGGCTGACCCGGGCGAGGTCGCGACGAGCGTCAGGGGACGATGTGCCCCGCGGCGCGGAAGAGCTCGTACCACTGGGCACGGGTCAGCGGGATCTCGGAGCCGAGGGCCGCACCGCGCACCCGGTCGGGGCTCGTCGTGCCCAGGACCACCTGCATCTGCGCGGGGTGCCGGGTGATCCAGGCCGTCGCGATGGCGATCGGCGGCACGTCGTACTCCGACGCCAGACGGTTGATGACCGCGTTGAGCTCGGGGTACTCCGGGTTGTCGAGGAAGACGCCCGTGAAGAAGCCGGCCTGGAACGGAGACCACGCCTGGATGGTGATGTCGTGCAGGCGGCAGTAGTCGACGATGCCGCTGTCGCGGGAGATCGACTGGTCCTCGTCGAGCATGTTCGACGAGACTCCCTGCGCGACGATCGGCGCATGGGTGATCGACAGCTGGAGCTGGTTGGCCACGAGCGGCTGCTTCACGTAGCGACGGAGCAGCTCGATCTGCCCCGGCGTCTGGTTGGAGACGCCGAACGCGCGCACCTTGCCGGCGGCGTGCAGCTCGTCGAACGCGCGGGCGACCTCCTCGGGCTCGACGAGGGCGTCCGGGCGGTGCAGCAGCAGGATGTCGATGTAGTCCGTGTCCAGCGCCGCGAGCGAGCCGTCCACCGACTCGATCAGGTGCTCGTAGGAGAAGTCGAAGTACGGACCGCTGGGCACGATGCCGGCCTTCGTCTGCAGGATCAGCTCGGCGCGGTCCGCGGGCGTGAGGCGCAGCGCCTCGGCGAACCGGCGCTCGCAGCCGTGCAGCGGGGACCCGTAGACGTCGGCGTGGTCGAGGAACGCGATCCCGGAGTCGCGCGCCGCGGACACCAGCTCGCGGACCTCGTCGTCGGTCTTGTCCTGGATGCGCATGAGGCCGAGCACGACGTTGGGGACGACCATGTCGGTGCCGGGCAGGGTGAAGGTCTTCACAGCGGTGTGGTCCTCTCGGTGGTTTAGTCCACCGTCGAGACTAATCCCCTCAGGCGGTCGGTGGGTCGCCGAGGACCTGGATCTCACGGCAAACGATCACATGAAACTTGCGTTCGTAACCACAGCACGTATGTTTAACGCCATGGACAGCCCCTCCCGCCAGCACCTGATCGTGCAGCGCCTCCGCGAGACCGAGCGGCTCGACGTCGCCGACCTGGCCCTCGAGCTCGACACCTCGGAGGTCACCGTGCGCCGTGACCTCGACGCCCTCGCGGCCGCGGGCGCCCTGCGCCGGGTGCACGGCGGCGCGGTCAGCCTGCTGCTGCGCGGCGAGGAGCTGCCGTTCGCGCTGCGGGAGGTCGAGTCGTCCACGGCCAAGGAGGCCATCGCCGCCGCCGTCGCCGGGATGATCAGCGACGGTGAGGCCGTCATCCTCGACAGCGGCACCACGGGCCTGGCGCTCGCGCGCCGGCTGGTGAACCGGCGCCTCACGGTCGTCCCGCTCTCGCTGCCCGCCGCGCACGTCCTGTCCGCGAGCCCCGAGACCACGCTCAAGGTCCCCGGCGGCACGTCGCGGTTCGGCGAGGGCTCCCTCGTCGGCCCCATGACGGAGGCGTCCCTGCGGGCGCTGCGCGTCGACACCGCGATCATCAGCTGCTGCGGCCTGTCGATGGCCGACGGCGTCACCGCGTACGACGACGTCGAGGCCGCCACCAAGCGCGCCGCGATGGCCAGCGCCCGCCGCACGATCCTGGTCGGCGAGGCCGCCAAGTTCGTCCGCACCGCCCTGGCGGTCGTGTGCCCGCTGACCGAGTTCGACGTGCTGGTCACCGACGACGAGACCCCGCAGGACACCCTCGACGAGCTCCGCCGCGCGGGGATCGAGGTGCACGTTGCCTGAGCAGGTCACGACCCTCAAGAACGCCCGCGTCGCCGTCGCCGTCCTGTTCTTCACCAACGGCGCCGTCTTCGCCAACCTCTTCCCCGAGTACCCCGCCATCAAGGAGGACCTCGGCCTGAGCAACGCCCAGTACGGGCTCGCGATCGCCGCGTTCCCGGTCGGTGCGCTCCTGGCGGGCCTCGCCGCAGGCGTCCTGATCCGACGCTTCCGCTCGTCGCGCGTGGCCGTCGTCGGCACGGTCCTGACCGCGTTCGGCGTGCTTCTGGCCGGCGTCTCGGGCACGTGGGCGCTCCTCGCGCTCGGACTCCTGCTGGCCGGTTCGATGGACGCGATCACCGACGTCGCCCAGAACGCGCACGGCCTGCGCGTCCAGCGCCGCTACGGCCGATCGATCCTCAACTCCTTCCACGCGGTCTGGAGCATCGGCGCCGTGACCGGCGGCCTGATGGGTGCGGCCGCGGTCGCGACGGGCATGGCCCGAGGGCTGCACCTCGGCATCTCCGCGGTCGTGTTCGCGGTCGTCGCGCTGTCCGCGTACCGGTTCCTGCTCCCGGGTCACGACGAGGACGATCGGCCGGCGTCCGACGAGGCCCGCACGAACCGCAGCGTGTGGTCGCCGGCGCTCGTCGGCACCATGGCCGCTCTCGTCCTGATCGCCGCCGCGGGCTCGATCGTCGAGGACTCCGGCAGCACCTGGGGTGCCGTCTACCTCTCGGGCTCGCTCGGCGCGCCCTTGTCGATCGCCGCTCTCGGTTTCGTCGCGCTCACCGGTGCGCAGTTCGTCGGCCGCACCATCGGCGACCGCATGGTCGACCGGTTCGGGCACCGCGCGATGGCCCGCTCCGGCGGCGCGCTCGTCGCGGTGGGCATGGGCCTCGCGCTCGCCGTCCCGACGGTCCCCGGCACGATCGCGGGCTTCGCGGCCGCCGGCTTCGGCATCGCGACCCTCGTCCCGTCGGCCATGCACGGCGCCGACAGCCTGCCGGGCCTGCGCGCCGGCACGGGTCTGGCCGTCCTCGGCTGGCTCATGCGCGTCGGGTTCTTGCTCTCGCCGCCCGTCGTCGGCCTGATCGCCGACGAGACCTCGTTGCGGGTCGGCCTCCTCGTCGTGCCCCTCGCCGGTCTGGTCGTCGTCGCGGCGTCGCAGGTGCTCGACGGACGCCGCGTGCCCGAGCGCGAGGAAACCCTCGACCGGGTCTGATCGTTCACGGGGTACCAACCCCGGGAGGATCCGATGACCTGTCCCAAGTGCGGCGCCGAGATGCGGATGTACGAGCGCAACGGCGTCACCGTCGACCAGTGCACCGGCTGCCGCGGTGTGTTCCTGGACCGCGGCGAGCTTGAACGGCTCATCGACGCGGAGGGCTCGTACTACGGGTCTGCGCAGCAAGCGGCCACGCCGGCGCCACGGACCGACGACCGGTACCGCCCTCCGCCGCACCTCTTCATGGGTGCCTGCCCCGGTCCCCTCAGACCCTCGGCAGACGCAGGGTGACGATCTGGAACGGGCGCAGTGCAAGCTGCACGGCCCCCTCGGTCGTGGCGACCCCCGGCGCCTCGACGTCCCGCTCCAGCAGGTCCACCGCCCGGGCCCCCGACACCGCGAAGGACGGCGTGAGCGTGCCCTTCGCGTGTCCCCCGAGCGACTCGTACAGCCGCACGACCACGTCACCGCTGCGGTCCTCGGCCAGCTTCACGGCCTCGACCACGATCGCCGGGTTGTCGACGACGACCAGCGGCGCCACCGGACCGGCCCCCTGCACGACGCGCGCCGGCAGGTTGGTCCGGTAGCCGTCCTCGATCGCGTCCGCGATCCCCGCGCCCGGGTGCAGCACCGTCGTGAGCCGGTGGTGACCCTGGTCGGCCTCGGGGTCCGGGAACACCGGCGCGCGCAGGAGGGACAGACGGACCGTCGTACCGGTGCCGCCCTCCCGACGCGTGACGTCGTGCCCGTACGTCGCGTCGTTCGCGATCGAGACCCCGTAGCCGGGCTCGCCCACGTGCAGCCAGCGGTGCGCGCAGATCTCGAACCGGGCGGCGTCCCACGACGTGTTCGTGTGCGTCGCGCGGAACACGTGGCCGAACTGCGTCTCGGCGGCGGACCGGTCGGCGTGCACGTCCAGCGGGAAGGCGAGCTTGAGCAGCTTCTGCCGCTCGCGCCACTCGATGTCCGTGACGATCTCGATCGCCGCGCTCCCGCGCCGGAACGTGAGCTCCTGCACCAGCGTCGAGGAGCCGAACGTCCTCGTGGTCCGGACCACGACGACGTCGGCGGTCTCGGTCACCACCTCGCGGCTGTCCGCGTCGAGCAGGTCGGTGCCGACCCGGCGGTACTCCGTGTCGATGTCCCAGGCGTCCCACTTGGCCGGGGTGTCCCGGTGCAGCTGCAGCAGGTTGGCCAGCGTGCCGGCCGGGATGACCTCACGGTCGGCCACGAGGTCGACGAGCGAGTCGATCTGGCCGCCCGAGGTGAGGTGCACGTCGATCAGGCCGTTGCGGATACGGATGGTCGCGTCGTCGGAGCGGAGGAGCTGGACGGGGTCGCCGACGGGCGCCGCCGTCTCACCGGCCCCGAGGGCGGCGACGCCGTCCCGGCTGTGCGGCGCGGCGTTCAGCAGCAGCGGCGTGTCGCCCGAGCCGACGACGGCCTGCGTGGAGGCGGCGATCAGCGCCTCGAGCTCGCCCCCGATGCGGGCGTACGTCTCCTCGGCCTGGCGGTGCACCCAGCCGATGGACGACCCCGGCAGGATGTCGTGGAACTGGTGCAGGAGCGCCGTGTGCCAGAGTGTCTCGAGCTCGTCGTACGGATACTCGACGCCGTTCTGTACAGCCGCCGTCGTCGCCCAGAGCTCGGCCTCGCGCAGCAGGTGCTCGGTGCGACGGTTGCCCTGCTTGGTGCGCGCCTGGGACGTGTACGTGCCGCGGTGGAACTCCAGGTACATCTCCCCGGACCACACCGGCGGGTGCGTGAACTGCGACTCCGCGCGCTCGAAGAACGTGTTCGGGCTGCCCAGCTCGACGCGCGGCGCACCCTCGAGGTTCTCGAACCGTCGGGCCGACGCGATCATCTCCCGCGTCGGACCGCCACCACCGTCGCCCCAGCCGTAGGGCACGATCGACGACGCCGCGACGCCCTTCTCGTTGAAGTTCGCCTCGGTGTGCAGCAGCTCCTTGGCGGACAGGTCGGAGTTGTACGTGTCGACGGGCGGGAAGTGCGTGAGGACACGGGACCCGTCGATGCCCTCCCACGTGAACGTGTGGTGCGGCATGCGGTCGGTGTCGTTCCAGGACAGCTTCTGCGACACGAACCACTTCGACCCCGCCGCGCGCACGATCTGCGGCAGCGCGCCCGAGTACCCGAAGGAGTCCGGCAGCCAGACGTCCTGCGTCTCGACGCCGAACTCCTCGAGGAAGAACCGCTTGCCGGCGACCATCTGCCGGGCCATCGCCTCGGAGCCGGGCATGTTTGTGTCGGACTCGACCCACATGCCGCCGACGGGCACGAACTGGCCGGCCGCGACCTTCTTGCGGATGCGGTCGAAGACGTCCGGGTAGAACTCCTTCATCCACGCGTACTGCTGCGCCGACGAGCACGCGAACACGAAGTCCGGGTTCTCGTCCATGAGAGCCAGCACGTTGGAGAACGTGCGGGCGCACTTGCGGACCGTCTCGCGCAGCGGCCACAGCCAGGCGGAGTCGATGTGCGCGTGGCCGACGGCGATGGCCAGGTGTGCCGAGCTCGAGGCAGGGGCGTCGAGCAGCGGACGCAGCGCGGCACGGGCCACGCCCGCGGTGCCGGAGACGTCGTGCGGGTCCACCAGGTCGATGACCGCGTCGAGCCCGTACCGGATGCTCGCGGCGCGCGTGGAGTCCGCGGGCAGCTCCTTCATCAGCCCGACCAGGGCCACGAGGTCCTGCCACAGCTCCCATACCGCGATATCGCGCAGCGCGATGTCCACGACCTTGAGCTCGTACTGCGGGTCGGTGCCCGCGGTCGCCAGGTCGCCGTAGGGCGTCGGCACGAAGCCGAAGTTGCTCGCGATGTTCGGGTTGCCGGCGGCCTCGACGTAGACGTCGACGGACGACCCCTCCGACCACGGCACCGCCTGGTTGAACGGCGAGACGCCCTTGATCGTCGTGCCGTCGGCGCGCCAGACGAGACCCTCGGCCTGGAAGCCGGGGTTGTCCTTGTTGAAGCCCAGGTCGACGACGAGCTCGACGGCCGTACCCGCGAACGGCCAGCCCTCCGGGACGGACCCGGTGACGTGGAACCAGGTGGTGCTCCATGGAGCGCCCCAGGCCAGACCCGGGGCGACCGGCTCGTACGACTGGGCGACCGCGTCGCGGAACGGCACCGGTTCACCGGGCGCGGACCAGGCCGTCAGGTCGAGCGCCACGCGGTCGCGGTAGATCGCGGGGACGATTCTCTCCGAGACGAACCGGTCGATCCGGCCTTCGGTGAGCAGGGGGTTGCCGTGCATCGTGCTCCTCTTTCCGTGCGGGTATGGGGGTCAGCCCTTGACGGCGCCGGCCATGGCGAACGAGCCGCCAGACAGCCGCTGGACCAACAGGTAGAGCGCCAGGACGGGAGCGGCGTAGAGGATCGAGAAGGCAGCGAGCTTGCCGTACGCGACCGAGCCGTAGGTCCCGAAGAAGTTGAAGATCGCCACCGCAGCCGGCTGGTGCTCCGGGCTGAAGATGAGGACGAACGGGACGAAGAAGTTCCCCCACGCCATCGTGAAGGCGAAGATGAAGACGACCGCGATCCCGGGTCGCATCAGCGGCAGGACGATCCGGACCAGGGCCCGCATCGCGCTCGCGCCGTCCACCCACGCCGCCTCCTCCAGGGAGATCGGCACCGAGTCCATGAAGTTCTTCGTCATCCAGATCGACATGGGCAGCCCCGCGGCGGCCATGAAGAAGATGGTCCCGGGCACCGAGTCGAGCAGGTGCAGGTACACGAAGAGCGAGTAGACCGGCACCATCATCGCGGTGATCGGCAGGCCGGTCGCGAAGAGGATGGTGTACAGGAACGAGCGCCGGAACCGCATCTGGTAGCGCGACAGCGGGTAGGCCGCGAGCACCGAGACGACGATCGTGATGAGCGCGGTGCCCATCGAGATGACGAACGAGTTCCACAGCGGCAGCAGCGTCTGCTCGTAGGTGAACACCGACGAGAAGTTGTCGAACGTGGGGTTCGACGGGACCTTCACACTGACGGTCGCCTTGGGGTCGAACGCCGCGAGCAGGATCCAGCCGAGCGGGATCAAGAACGTCAGGCCGATGAGCCCGAGGATCACGGTCGAGACCCACTTGGTGTTCCGGCCACGCGGTGAGGCCAGAGCCGTCTTCTCCCGCAGCGTCGGCGGGACCACGGGGACCGGTGTGTCGATGACAGCCATCAGTCCACCTCCGGCTTGAGCGCCTTGATGTACACGATCGAGAACAGCGCACCGATGAGCAGAGTCACGGTCGCGATGGCGGTGCCGTAGCCCACTTGCGAGAACTTGAACGCCTCCTGGTACGCGAGCACCGGCAGGGTCGAGCTCTTGATGCCGGGTCCGCCGCCGGTCATCACCCAGATCAGCGTGAACACGCCGAGCGTCTGGAGGGTCGTGAGCATGAGGTTGGTCGAGATCGACCGCCGGATCATGGGCAGCGTGATCTGGAAGAACCGCTGGAACATGTTCGCCCCGTCGATCTCCGCCGCCTCCGTGATCTCCGGTGGCACCTCGGCGAGCGCGGCGTTGTAGACCATCATCGAGAAGGCCGTGCCGCGCCAGATGTTCGCCAGGATCACGGCGAACATCGGGAACGAGATGAGCCACGTCGTGTTGGCCACCCCGAACCAGCCGAGTATCGCGTTCAACGTGCCGTCGGTGGAGAAGAAGGCGTAGAGCGCGAACGCCGCGACGATCTCCGGCAGCACCCACGCGCAGACGACCAGCGCGCCGACGATGGACCGCATCGGCTTGGCGGCCGACCGCATGAGCAGCGCCAAGAGCATCCCGAGCACGTTCTGCCCGATGACCGCCGACGCGAACACGAACAGGACCGTGAGCCACAGCGAGTTCCAGAACTCCGGGCTCGTGAACAGCTTGGTGTAGTTGTCCAGGCCGATGAACTCCGGGTTCGCCGCCTTGTAGCCCGTGAGGGCCGTGTTGGTCAGGGAGCCGTACAGCGACCAGATGATCGGGCCGGCCAGGAAGATCGCCAGGAGGGCGACAGCGGGGCCGAGCGGGAGGATCCGGAAGAACCCCTCGCGGCGGGACCGCCGCCGCGGCCGGGGGGAGGGCTGCTCCCCCCGGCCACGACCTGCCTGTGCAGGCAGTGCGAGATCAACCACCAGATCAGTCCGAGGTGGTCTTGTCGTCGCCGACGATGCCCTTGACGGCCTCGTCGTACGCCTTCGCCGCGTCTGCGGGCGACTGCTGCCCGGTGGCGACGGCCTCGGTGGCGACCTGGATGTTCGACGAGATCTGCGAGTAGTCAGGCGTCGCCGGACGGAAGTGCGTGACGTCGACCAGGTCCGAGAAGAACTTGAAGGTCGGGTTGTACGCGATGTACGCCGGGTCCTCCGCCACGTCCTTGCGGACGGCGATCTGGCTGTTCTCGGTGTCGTACTTGAAGGTGTTCTCCTTGTTCAGCGCGGTCGTGATGAAGTCGAACGCCGCCTGCTTGTTCTTGGCGTTCGCGCCGACCGCGAGCGTCCAGCCACCCGACATCGAGTTGAACTTCGGGTCGGAGCCGTCCTGCGTCGGCATCTTGGCCAGGCCGAGCGTGTCGTTCCACTCGGGCCACGCGTTGTCGCCGGAGATCCAGCCACCGGGCTGCCACGAGCCGTCGATCGCCATCGCGAGCTTGCCCTGCGGGAGGAGCTCGGTGCTCACCTTGCTGCCGATGGACGCGTCGAGCGCGAGGTCGAGCGGCGTGCCGAGACCCTCGTCGTAGACCGTCTTGTAGAAGTCGAGCGAGTCCTGGAAGCCCTTCGACCCCACGACCCACTTGCTCGAGTCGGTGTCGTACAGCGTGTCCTTGGTCCCGTACAGGAGCATCTCGAAGCCCTGCATCGTGGTGGCCTCACCGGCCGCCTTGCCCGCGTAGATGTTCAGCGGGATGGCGTCCGGGACCTTCTCCTTGATGGTGCGGGCCGCGGTGAGGATGTCGTCCCAGTTGTCCGGCTGCCAGTCGGCGGGGAGGCCGGCCTGCTCGAAGATCGTCTTGTTGAAGTAGATGCCGCGGGTGTCCGTGCCCATCGAGACGCCGTACGTCTTGCCGTCGTCGCCGAGGCCGGCCTGCTTGGCGTTCTCGTAGAACTGGGAGTCCCAGTCGCCCCACTTGGCGAGGTAGTCGTCGAGGGGAGCGAGGTAGCCGGCCGCCGCGTCCGAACGGATCTGGAACGTGTCCTCGTAGATCACGTCGGGGGCGGTCGAGGGAGAGCCGTTCATGAGGGCGAGCTTGGTGAAGTACTGGTCCTGCTCGGCCTCGATGGGCTGCAGGTCGATCGTGATGTCGGGGTTGTCGGCCTCGAACTGGGTCTTCGCGACCTGCAGCATGTCGTCGAGCTGGTGGAACGCGGTCGTCTTCTGGTACGCGACCTTGACCGTCGTGGCGCCGCCGCTGGCGTCGTCGCCGCTGTCGCCGTCACCGCTGCTGCAGGCGGTGAGCGCACCGAGCGCCACCACCGAGACCACTGCCATTGCTGACTTGAGACGCATGGGGGCTCCCTTGCTCCTGTGCTTCCTCGCGTGCAGGGCTTCGTCGCCGCACGTCGGTGGTAAATATTAACTCGAAAGGACTTATTAACGTCGAGACCATACACGTCTCGGAACGGTAACGATCCGGGACGGGTCGTTCAGACCGGGCAAAACCGGTCAGGCGAGGAGCATCAGGTCCGACGGCCGCGGCGTGAACGCCTGGCTCAGGAGCAGGCAGCCGGCCCCCACGGCACCCACCTGCGGCCCCAAGGGCGATCCCAGCACGGCGATCGAGTGCGCGCCACCGGGCACGTGGTGCTCCGAGACGTGCTTGGCCATGCCCGGCATCGCGTGCCGTTCCATGCGGGACCAGAGGGGTCCGCCGACGATCACGGTGTCCAGGTCGCACAGGTCGGTGATCACCGTGGCGGCCATCCCGAGCCGTCGGCCGGCCGTCTCGAGGACAGCGACCGCCCGCTCGTCGCCGTCGTCCGCGGCCGCGCAGAGCGCGGTGAAGGCCAGGTCGATGTCGCGGGGGTCGGTCATGTCGCCGGTCGGCATCCCGACCCCGGCGGCGAGCCCCTGCTGGACCAGCATCTCGGCCCGGAGCAGCGCGCCGAGGCAGCCCCGCTTGCCGCACTCGCAGTCCGGCCCCGAGGGGTCGACGACGAAGTGGCCCGACTCGCCGGCGTTCCCGGAGATGCCCCGGACGACCTCGTCGCGGATCACCAGCGAGAGCGCGACACCGGTGCCGAGGTAGAAGAACGCGAACTCCGTGGACCGGTGCACGCCCGGGTTCCACAGGTGCGCGGACGCCGCCGCGATCGTGTCCTTGTCCAGCATCACGGGCAGGTTGGTGCCGGTGGCGACGTCGTCGCGCAGGGGGACGCCGTGCCAGCCGGGCAGGTGCGGCGGGTCGAGCACCACGCCGCGGTCGACGTCGATGGGCCCCGGGGTGGCGATACCCACGCCGAGCAGCAGGGACCGGTCGATCTCGGCCGACTCGATCAGGTCCTCGATGGCGCCGACGATGCCGGCGATCACCTGGTCCGGCTGGTCCGGCAGGGGTGTCGGCATCTGGGACTGCGCGACCGGCGTTCCCGCCAGGTCGAGGATCACGAACGTCATGACGGCGGGGTCGAGGTGGACGCCGATGGCGTACCGGCCGCTCGGGTCCAGGTGGAGCAGCGTGCCCGGCCGGCCCGGCCCGGGGCGGGAGCTCTCGCCCTCCTCGCGGACCAGCCCCTGCTCGAGCAGGCGACGGGTGGCGTTGGTGACCGTCTGGGCGGACAACCCCGTGCGCCGGGCGAGCTGGGCGCGGGTCAGACCCGAGTCGGCTCGCCGGACGACGTCCAGGATCACCGTCTGGTTGAACCCGGCCACGCGCGGCAGGTTCGTCCCTCGGCGCATCGCAGTCTCTCCCGTGGTGGTCGTCGTCGGCCGTGCTCTGTGACGGTCGCACAGGTGTTCCCACCGGTTCGCGCCCGCCGAGCGGGGCCATCATGTCACCGCGCCTGCACCTTGCGGCTACCCCCGTAGCCCGGTCACCGTGTCGCGGACCTGCGGAGCGGTACCGTGCGCTCGTGCGGACACGACTGGCTGACCTCGCCATCCAGGCCGGCGTCAGCACGGCCACGGTCTCCCGCGTGCTCAACGGCAAGCCGGGTGTCTCCGACGACGCGCACCAGCGTGTCCTCGCCGCCATGGACGTGCTGGGCTACGAGCGACCGACCAGCCTGACCGCTGCCCCGATCGGGCTGATCGGGCTGATCGTGCCTGAGCTGACCAACCCGGTCTTCCCCGCTTTTGCGCAGGAGATCGAGACGCTGCTGTCCGCGCGAGGGTTCACGCCGCTGCTGTGCACGCAGTCGCCGGGGGGCACCACGGAGGCCGAGTACGTCGACGTGCTCCTGCGGCACAACGTTGACGGGATCGTCTTCGTGTCCGGGCTGCACGCGGACTCTCGCGCGGACCTCTCGCGGTACAAGCGGCTCAGCGCGAGCGGGATGCCGATGGTGCTGGTCAACGGGTACGCGCCTGACATCGACGCGCCGTTCGTGTCGCCCGACGACGTCGCCAGCATCGAGCTCTCCGTCCGGCACCTGCAGTCGCTGGGCCACCGCCGGATCGGGCTCGCGATCGGCCCCGAGCGCTTCGTGCCGGCGCACCGCAAGATCGCCGCGTTCACCTCGGCGCTGGTCGTGCGGGGGCTGGCCGCCGACGAGACCGAGGCCGCCACCCACGTCGCGACCTCGCTCTACACGCTCGAGGGCGGGCAGGCGGCGACCACCCAGCTGCTGGCCGCGGGCCACACGGCGATCGTCTGCGGGTCGGACGTCATGGCGCTCGGTGCGCTGCGGGCCGCGCGGTCGTCGCGCCTGCGCGTGCCGGAGGACCTCTCGATCATCGGGTACGACGACTCGCCGTTCGTCGCGTACACGAACCCGCCGCTGACCACCGTGCGGCAGCCGGTCGAGGCGATGTGCCGCGCCGCCGTCGACGCCCTGCTCTCGGAGCTGGCCGGCGACCACGTCACGCGCACCGAGCTCCTGTTCGCGCCCGAGCTGATCGTCCGCGAGTCGACGGCCGCCGCGCCGGTGTAGGCACGGCGGCCGTCGGCACTGTCGCCGACCTCAGCTGCGCCAGGTGTCCGTGAAGGTCACGGTCCCGCCCGGACCGACGGTCCCCGTGCGGTTGGCGCCGGACTCCCAGGTGACGTTCCCCGAGGCGTCCTTGCGGATGTACTTGTACTGGAACGACGTGCCCGCGGGCAGGTCGACCGTGGCCGCCCAGACCGGGTAGGTGGCCGCCGACAGCGGCTTGGCCGCGGCAGTGCTCCACGCGCCGAGGCCGGCGGCGTCACCGACGACGTAGATGTTCTGGCCGAGCACAGTGGTCGCGGTGACCTTGAACGTGGCCCCGCTCGACGCGACCGGGCCGTTGCACGGGTTGCTCGCCGTGACGGTCCCCGCGGACACCGCGACGTTCGCCCCCGAGAGCGAGTAGTCGCGGGACCCGTTGTTGTCCCACGTGCCCGAACCGTTGGTGAAGGCGGCGGTGATCGTCTCTCCGCCGGTGGTGATCGTCCTGCTCACCCACCCTGCGCAGGCTGCTGTCAGGTCGACGCCCGGTGCCGTCGTCCACGCACCTGTACCGATGCGGTAGTGGATCTTGTACGTGCTCCAGCCGCCGGCGGTCGAGTAGAAGACGGTCGTGGTGGTCACGCCCGGATCCGGGTTGCCACCGGTCGTCGTCGCGCCCACGTGCAGGGCGACCGCGCCGTTGGCCGGCACCGTCGTCGTGAAGGAACCGCCCGCGACGGTGACCTTGGCCGAGCAGTCCGCGGCCGCGATCACGTTGCAGTAGGTGCCGGCGGGCAGCGACGTGGTGAACGTGCGCGTCACCGGCGAGCCGGAGTTGTTGATGGCGACGTAGCCCTTGGACCCGCGGCCGAAGCCGATGAGGTTGGACCCGTCGTCGGTCCAGTCGGTGACGCCCGTGCCGGCCACCGCGTTGTGGAAGCCGACCATGCCCGAGACGTCGGTCCAGCGCTGCACGCAGGTCCAGTCCGCCGACGCGCAGCTGGCGTCCGGCACGTCGGTGCTGGTGGATCCCGGGGCACCGGCCTGCGGGTCGCTGAACCGGTAGCCGGTGTAGACCGCCGGCGAGCCGTAGGGGTAGGCGAGCATGAAGGTGTTGGCGAGGTTGTAGCGCGCCCCCGACTTGTACGTCAGGGTCTGGCCGTTGCGCTCGGTGTCGTGGTTGTCGACGAACACCCCGGCGTTCGCCGAGGGGATCAGTCCGTCGGCGATGGTGCGCAGGCCCGCGATGCTGCCCTCGAACCGCGACTTCAGCGTCCGCGCGTAGGTGAACTCGTGCGTGTCCCCCGAGCCCCAGTACTCCGAGGGCTGGACCGGCTCGCCGGAGGCGCCGATGACCTCCTCGACCCAGTAGATGTTCGGGTTGCTGAGCCGCGACTTGATGGCTTGCAGGTCCGCTGCGGGCATGTGCTTGGCGGCGTCGATGCGGAAGCCCGAGACGCCCAGGCCGATGAGGTCGTTGAGGTAGCCCGCGATCTTGCCGCGCACGTAGTCCGAGCCCGTCCTGAGGTCCTGCAGCGAGCTGAGCCGGCAGTTCTGCACCTGGTACCGGTCGCCGTAGTTCGCGATGTCGGTGCGGCAGGTGTTGTAGTCGTCGTACCCGTACGGCACGCCCGGCGTGGAGTCGACGCCGTACGGCGTGCCGGCGACGCCCACGCCGCTGCCCCGGTCCGCCCCGGTGGTGTGGTTGACGACCGCGTCGACGATGACGCCCACGCCCACGGCGGCGCAGGAGTCGACCATCGCCTTGAACTCGGCGCGGGTGCCGAGCTTGGACTCGATCTTGTAGCTGACGGGCTGGTACGAGGTCCACCACTGCGAGCCGGTGACGTTCTCCTGCGGCGGAGAGACCTGGACGTAGCCGTAGCCGGCCGGACCGATGCTGGCCGGGCACTCGGACGCGATCGCGTTCCACGTCCACTGGAACATGTTGAGGATCACGTCCCCCTTGGCGTGCACGGGGGCGGAGGCGCTGCTCGAGGTCGAGGCCGCGACCAGGCCGGTCACGGCGAGTGCGGCGGCCGCCGCGAGCGCGGCCAGGCGGTGCTGTCGGGTGGCGATCGTCGTCGTTCGCATGGGGCTTCCCTCTCGGACGGACCGGCACCGTTGCCGGGTCCTCGGAGATGCGCTTGCAACGTTGCTGCAAGTTGCATCGTTGTTGCAGGACCGTATCAAAGGGAGGGGGGATCGGTCGAGGGCGGACGTTCATCTCGCTGCGGGTTGTCACACTCACGACGGCCGGCTGCTACGGCTTCGGCGAGACGATGACGACCGACCTGGCTGTCGGTGGTCTGCGGCACGCTGAGCACATGGATCCTGTGCGGGCTGCGGTCGAGGGACACATCGGCGACGAGGTGCGCGGGGCCGCGTGGCTCGTGGACCGGGGTGGGGCCGTCTCGGCCGGTGCCGCGGGCACGTCGACGCGCGACTCGATCTTCCGCATCTCGTCGGTGACCAAGCCGATCGTCGCCGCGCTGGCCATGACCCTGGTCGACGACGGCACGCTGGTCCTGGACGACCCGGTGGACGTGCTGCTGCCGGAGCTCGCCCACCGGCGTGTGCTGCGGACGCCCGGGAGCCCGCTCGACGACACGGTCCCGGCCGATCGGCCGATCACCGTGCGGGACGTGCTGGAGTTCCGGCTGGGCATCGGCATGGACTTCGCCGGCCCCTACCCGGGCACGGTCCTGGGCGCGCTCGCCGAGCGCGGCCTGGCCGTGGGGCCGCCCGCACCCCAGCACGGACCCGCACCCGACGAGTGGATGCGGGTCCTCGGAACCGTGCCGTTGGCGTTCCAGCCCGGCGAGCGCTGGCTCTACAACACGGGCGCGCAAGTGCTCGGGGTCCTGGTCGCGCGGGCGGCGGGGCGACCGCTGCCGGCGCTGCTCGAGGAGCGCGTCACCGGTCCCCTCGGCATGCCGGACACGGCGTTCCACGTGCCGGCCGACGAGCTCGGCCGGCTCGGCCCGCTGTGGTCCGGTGGCGACGTGTACGACGAGCCCCGCGGGCAGTGGTCGCGGCCGCCCGCCTTCGCCGACGCCGGCGGCGGCCTGGTCTCGACCGTCGACGACCTGCACGCGTTCGCGACCGCCCTGCGCGACGGGGCGCTCCTGCCGCCCGATCGCGTCGCGGAGATGGTCGAGGCCTCCGTGGACCCGCACGACGCCGAGGGCACCGAGGGGTGGGGGCTGGGGATCGGCGTCGCGGTGGCGGACCGCGCCGACGGCCGGCACGCCGGGACCTACGGGTGGGACGGCGGAATGGGGTCGACGTGGTGGACGGACCCCGTCACCGACACGGTCGCGATCCTGCTGACGACGAACTCGTGGGCCTCCCCGCAGCCCACGCCGATCTTCACGGACTTCTGGCGGGCGGCGTTCAGCGCGGAGGCAGGACCGTCAGCCGCACGGTGACCGTGTCGCCCAGCTCGATGTCCTCGGCCTTGCGCACCCAGTCCTTCAGGGGGATCACGTAGAGCCCGTCCTTGGGCCACAGCGCGGTCTCCCAGGCCGTCGACCCGATCATGAGCTGCACCGGGATCATGCCCCAGCCGTAGGTGACCGCCGACGAGACCGCCTTGATCGCACCCGCCTCGGGCTGCTGGACGGTGACGAAGTGATACGGCGCCGGACCGCGCCAGTGCCACACCTCGCCGGTGATCTCGAACTCCATCGCGCCAGGATCTCGGGCGCGGGGTGTTGGGCACAATGGCCCACGTGACGCGACGGTGGTGGGTCCTCGGTGCGGTCGTCGGCGTCGGCGCGGTCGTGGCGGCCGTGCGCAGCCCGTGGCCGTCGGCCTTCGTGATCCGTGCGGCGTTCACGAAGGGCGGCCGCGAGACCGACGCGCGGCTGCGGGAACGGGCTCCGTCGACAGTCACGCGCACCGCCGGGGTGGGTTACGCGCCCGGCGACCGCGACGCACTGCTCGACGTCTACCGGCCGACGGACGCGACCGTGGACCTGCCGACCGTCGTCTGGGTGCACGGTGGCGGGTTCGTCGCCGGGAGCAAGGACCAGCTGGTCGGCTACCTGACGATCCTCGCCGCGCAGGGATACACGGTGGTCGGCGTCGACTACACGCGCGCCCCCGAGGCCACCTACCCGACGCCCGTGCGCCAGGTCATGGCCGCGCTCGGACACCTCGCGGCACACGCCGGATCGTTCGGGATCGACCTGTCCCGCGTGGTCCTGGCGGGTGACTCGGCGGGCGCGCAGATTGCCGCCCAGACGGCGAACATCCTGGTCAGCCCGTCCTACGCGCGGGCGGTCGGGATCACACCGACCATGAGGCCGGTCATCGGGACCGTCCTGTTCTGCGGCGCGTACGACCTCTCGCTCTCGCGCGGCTCGTCGCGCGCCGGCGACTGGTTCGTCGCGACCGTCCTGCGCGCGTACCTGGGCACGCGGCGCTGGACCAGGTTGCCGGGCGCCGAGTACTTCTCGCTCGTCGACCACGTCACCGCGGACTTTCCTCCCGCGTTCGTCTCGGCCGGGGACGCCGACCCGCTGCTGCCGCACTCGTCCTCGCTCGTCGCCCACCTCATCGACGCCGGCGTCGAGGTGGAGACGCTCTTCTTCGAGCCTGGTCGCGGTCTCGGCCACGAGTACCAGTTCGCGCTCGACACCGATGCCGGGGCCGAGTCGTTCGACCGGATGACCGCGTTCCTGCGCCGCCGGATGGGCTGACCCGGCCCAAAACTGCTTGTCGCATCCGAATGTCGCTGGTCGACTGGCGCCGTGACCCGCATGCACGCCGACGAGCTCGACATCCCCGTCGACCTCGTCGAGAGGCTCGTCGCGACCCAGCTGCCGCAGTGGGCCGGGCTGCCCGTGCGACGGGTCGCGTCGAGCGGCACGGACAACGCGATGTTCCGGCTCGGCGACGAGCTCGTCGCCCGCATGCCGCGCATCCACTGGGCGTCCGGGAGCGTGGACCACGAGGCTCGGTGGCTGCCTCGGATCGAGCTCCCCGTGACGATCCCGCGGCTGCTCGCGGTCGGGGTGCCGGCGGAGGGTTATCCGTGGACCTGGTCGGTGCTGACGTGGGTGCCGGGGCACAACCCCGTGCTGGGCGCGCTTCGGGACCCGGACGGGCTGGCGCGTGACGTGGCCGGGCTGGTGCGGGCGGTGCGCGCGCTCGACCTGCCCGGGGGTGAGCAGAAGGCCGGACCGCTGACGGCCCGCGACGCCCAGGTCCGCGTGGACATCGCCGCGCTGGCCGACGACATCGACGGGCCGCTGGTCACCGCGATCTGGGAGGACGCGCTGGCGACCGCCGAGTGGACCGGTGAGCGCACGTGGGTGCACGGCGACATCGCGCCCGGCAACCTGCTGCTCGTCGACGACCGGCTGACGGGTCTCATCGACTTCGCGGGCATCGGCGTCGGCGACCCGACGCTGGACCTCGGGATCGCGTGGGACCTGCTGCCCGCGCCCGCCCGGTCGGTGTTCCGGGAGTCGTTGGGGGTCGACGACCCCGACTGGAAGCGCGGCAGGGCCCGCGCGCTCGCGCAGGCCCTGGTCCAGCTGCCTTACTACCGCGACACCAACCCGGTCCTCGCCGCGAACGCTCGGCACGTGATCGCCGAGGTCACGGCGGACGCCACGACGAGCTAGAGCGACTCCGCGATGCGGGCGATCGCCGACAGCCGGCGGTCCCACTCCGCGCCGATCGCCTCGAGCGCGCGGGCCGTCTGGTTCAGGCGGGAGCCGAGCGCGCGGTAGCGGATCTCGCGGCCGACGCGGACCGGCTCGACCAGGCCCGCGTCCGCGAGCACGGTCAGGTGCTTGGCGATGGCCTGGCGCGTGACCGGCACGACCGTGGCCAGCGCGGACGCGGACAGGTCGGCGCGACCGAGCTCGGTCAGGATCGCCCAGCGCGTGTCGTCCGCGAGCGCGGCGAAGACCGGGACGAGGGTCTGGTTCACGCGGAGCCCTCGAGGTAGGCGACGAGCTCGTCGAGCTCCTCGGTCCAGCCCTGCCGGTTGGAGTTCATGGCCTCGACCGGGTCACGGCTGAGCAGCCCGAAGCCGGACTCGACGACGGACAAGATCGTCGCGTCACCGTCGGGGACGAGCGTGTAGCGGACCTGCGTGGAGTTCTCCGGCGTCATGTTCGACGGTTCTCCTGCGCGGGGCGCGGGCGGGGTGCCCCAGGTGAACGCGAAGACGGCGGGCTCGTCGTACTCGTCGATGCGGACGGGGAACTCGCCGTAGCCCTCGAACCCGAACGTCCCGGTGCCACCGACGCGCAGGTCGGGCAGCTCCGCGGCGTTCCCGAGCCACTCGGTGATGAGCTCCGAACGGGTCAGCGCCGCCCAGACGCGGTCGGGCGTCGCCTTGATGTGCACGGTGCGCGTGATGCTGAAGTTCTCGCTGTCGATGACGGCGGCGGGCTGCTGGGCCATGGGTCGTTCCCTTCGTGCGGACGTCGTGTGCAATCACACAGTTGCACATTGTTCCGCCGAACGGCAACCCCTCAGTTGCAGATCGGGTATCGCGGTGGACTCACAGAGCGGTACGGCGCATCATCGACGTGCCGCGCGGCGAGCGCGGGAGCGACGACGACGAGGTGCACGACGATGCAGCGAGGAAGCGAGGCGGCCGTCCTGGCCTGCTCGGGCAGCGACCCGACGCCCGCGGCCTGAACGGCCGGCGGGCCACGTCCGCCTGCCCTCCCACTCGAGAGACATCGACATGCTCCCCCTGACCGAACCCCAGATCCGCGCGTCCTTCGTGAACTGCTCCCGCGGCGAGGCGTCCAAGCTCACGCTGCCCGCCGACCTCGACGAGACCCGCTGGGACCGCCTCGACTACTACGGCTGGATCGACCGCAAGGCACCGCTGCGGTCCTACGTCGTCGTCCCGGTGGACGACGCCGTCGTGGGCATCGCCCTGCGCGCGCCCGAGGACGCCGCCAAGCGCAAGCGCGCCGTGTGCGCCTGGTGCGAGGACGTGTACGCGACCGACGAGGTGTCGCTCTACGTCGCCCGTCGCGCCGGCGCTTCCGGTCGCAACGGCGACACGCTCGGCACCCTGATCTGCACGACGTTCGGGTGCTCGCGCAACGTCCGCCGGATCCCCCGGATCGTCGAGGCCGGCGACGACCCCGACGGCCTCGTGCTGCGGCGGATCGACGGGCTGCGCGAGCGGTCCGTACGGTTCGCCGAGGAGGTCCTGCGCGGTGCCTGACCGCGGCGCCGCCCTCGCGGAGCGCTACTACCGGCAGGTGGTGCGCCCTCTGGTCCAGGGGCGCTGGCCGGGGTTGCCGCACACGGCGGCCCGCCTCGGCGGCGGGTCGGACGTGCTCGGGTACGACGACGAGGTCTCGCGCGACCACGACTGGGGGCTTCGGCTCGACCTGCTGGTCGAGCCTGGGCTCGTCGCGGACGTCGACTCCGTGCTGGAGCTCGGGCTGCCCGACACGTTCGAGGGGCACCCCACCCGGTTCGCGACGACCTGGGACGCCTCGTCGCGCCACCGGGTGGCCGTCGGCACGGTGGACGGGCTCGTCCGGGGTCGGCTCGGGTTCGGTGCGTCCGAGCAGCCGGACCTCGCCGAATGGTTGTCGGTGACGGGTCAGGCGGTGCTCGAGGTCACCGCCGGCCCGGTGTTCGAGGACGCCGAGGGGCGGCTGGCCACGGTCCGGTCGCGCCTGGCGTGGTTCCCCGACGACGTCTGGCGGTACGCGGTCGCCTCCGACTGGGTGCGGGTCCGCGAGGAGCTGCCGTTCGTCGCGCGGACCGGCGCCGGCGGCGACGAGCTCGGTTCGCGGCTGGTCGCGGCGCGGCTCGTGCGGGTGCTCGCCCATCTCGGCTACCTGCTCGACCGGCGCTGGCCGCCCTACGCCAAGTGGTTCGGACGCGGGTTCGCGGAGCTGCCGTCGTCGTCGGTCGCCGCCGACGAGCTGCGCCGAGCGCTCGCCGCCGCCGACTGGCCGCAGCGCGAGGACGCCCTGTGTGCCGCCGCCGAGCTCCTGCACGCGGTCCAGCGCGATGCCGGGCTGCCGGTCGCCGAGACCGCCGTGGTCCGGTTCTTCGATCGCGGCTCACGGGGCATCGGGCGCGTGCCCGATGCCGTGACCAGCGCCGTCGTGGACGAGGACGTGCGGGCGTTGCCTGTCGGCGTCGGCACGGTCGAGCAGTGGGTCGACGACGTCACGGTGCTCATGGACCCGTCACGCCGATTACGTGCGGCGCGGGCAATTCTGGACCGCTAGCGTCGACGGATGGCAGTGATCCTCGACATCACCATCTCGCTCGACGGCTTCGTGACCGCACCGAACGCCGGGCCGGACAACGGGCTCGGCGACGACGGCCTGGCCCTGCACGCCTGGGCGATCGGCGACCGGACCCCCGAGGACCTGCGGATCCTGTCCGCGGCGACGGAGGCAACGGGCGCCGTCGTGATGGGCCGCAACACGTTCGACGTGGTCGACGGGCCGGGCGGCTGGAACGACGACCGGCACTACGGCGCGGACCAGGGCGAGGTCCCTCCGCCGTGCTTCGTCGTGACCCACGAGGCGCCGGCGCACGTGCGGCTGACCGACCGGATGACGATCGTCACGACGGGCCTGCGCGACGCGATCGACCAGGCCGTCGCCGCGGCGGGCGACAAGCACGCCGTCGTGATGGGCGGCGGGTCCGTGTGCGGTCAGGCGCTGCGCGAGGGTCTCGTCGACCGCGTCCACCTGCACGTCGCTCCCCTGGTGCTCGGCGCCGGGACGCCCTTGTTCGACGGCGGTCCGCGGGTCGAGCTCCGCCTCGACGAGGACGCCACGGTGGTGACCCGGAACGCCGCGCACCTGGTCTACGACGTGGTCCGTTGATGCCGGTGATCGTCCGCCGGATCCGCGCCGAGGAGTGGCCGCAGGCGCGCGCGCTCCGGCTCGACGCGCTCCGCGACCCCGACGCCGACCTCGCCTTCCTCGACACCTACGAGCACGCGGCCACGTTCCCCGACGAGCTGTGGCAGGGTCGCGCCGCCGCCTCGGCGCTGGGCGACGACGCCGCGCAGCTCGTCGCGATCGATGACGACCTCTGGGTCGGCTCCGTGACGGTCCTGGTACAGCGGGCCGGCGCGCAGGACCACCACGGCCGGCCGATCGGGCGCAGCCGCGCCCTGCTCGTCGGCGTCTACGTGCGCCCCTCGCACCGCGGCACCGAGGTCATCGCGGACCTGCTCGACGCTGCGGCGGACTGGTGCCGTTCGCGGGACTTCACCGAGCTCACGCTCGACGTCCACCGCGACGACGCCCGCGCGATGGGCGCCTACCGACGGGCCGGCTTCGTCCCCTCGGGCGTGGCGTTCACCAGCACGATCGGCCCCGAGATCGAGATGGCCAGGGCTCTGTGACGACCGTCTACCTGCCCGGCGCCCTGGGTTCCGACGAGGTGGCGCCGGTCGTCCGACGCCACCTCGCCTGAACGGTCAGCCGTCGGAGGGGGTGGGCTCCGGCTCCGGGGACTGCGTCGGCTCGAGCAGGGCGGCCAGCGCCGCCTGGAACGCCGCGATGGTCGCCGCGTCGACCGCGCCCGTGGGCGGGACACCGAGGGTCGTCTGCGCGGAGGCCAGCGCGGCCGTCAGCTCGTCCGTCCACACCCCGTCGACCGGCCCGTCCCAGAACCCGGCGAGCTTGAGGGTCTGCTGCAGCGCTGCGGTGGTGATCGCGGTCGCCTGTGCGGCGGCCCCGCCGGCGGCCTCGAGCTGGGCCCGGAGCGCGGCGTCGGTGGCCTTGTCCACGGTGCCCGTCTGGGGCAGCCCGTTCGCGGCCTGCAGGTCGATGACCGCCTGGACCGTCAGCGGGCCGTAGATCCCGTCGATCGGACCCGTGTAGTAGCCGGCGGCGGCGAGCGACTGCTGGAGCGCGATCGTGTAGTCGGCGATGACGGCGGAGGCCTGACCCTGCCGCTCGTCGGTCAGGCAGCCGGACTGGGCGAACAGCTGGATCCAGGAGATCTCGAGGGCCACCACGGCGGCGTTGAACTGCTCGGACGCCTCGGTCAGCGGGGTGTCGTCGGAGATGCCCTCCTGCGTCGACGTGAAGTCCGTCTCGGCCTGCTTGACCCGGTCCACCGTCGCCGCCGGGAGGATCGGCGTCGCGCTCGGGGTCGGGGTGTCCTCCGGGGCGGGCGGCTCCTCGCCGGCCTCCTTGGCCTCAGCTGCCGCCACGGCGGCCTCCGCGTCCGCGACGTCCTGCTGGGCGGCGGCGACGTCGTCGCGGGTGCTGACCACGGTCGTGGCTGCGTCCTGGGTCTCGGTGCTGGGGTCCTTGAGGTCCGAGCCACCGCTCTTGACGTCACCGACCGTGACGGCCGACTGGTTGAGCAGGTCGCCGTAGCGGTCGAGCGCCCTGATGTACGACTCCGCCGACGTGCAGAAGGCGGAGGCAGCATCCGAGGCCGCAGCGTTGGCGGCGTCGAGCGCCTCCTGCTTCTTGGTCAGGTTCGCCTGCGCGAGCGACAGCTCGGACTCCGGCGTCTCCTCCGGATCGTTCGAACCGCTCGTGCAGGCGGCCGTGAGGAACAGCGTGGCGGCGACCAGGACCGCGCCGAGCCGGGCAGATCGCTTCTTCGTCCGGGCGTCCACAGGAGCCCCTCCCTCTCGCGCGACGTGGCGGTGCACGACGGTGTGCACGGCCTCGGGACGGTGCCCCGAGAGCGACGGTAGCGGGTGAGCGGACCGAAACGTCAGAGTTTGCTGCGAATTCGCCGTTTCGACCGTTCTTCCAGGTCAGCCGCGTGACTCGAGCTCTGTCAGGTCGCGTTCTGCGTACCGGCGGTGCCACCACTCCTCGTTGAGCACGACGCGCAGGCACTGCCGGGCGGTGAACGTGTCGCCCTCGTCCGGCCACCCCGGACCGACGAGCGGGGCGCACGCGACGTCCAGCGCCTCGTCGGTCAGGCCGTCGACGACTCCCCGCACGAGCGCCATGGCCTCGAGGCGCAGGGCGAGAGCCTCGTCGAGCGACGGACGGGCGTCCCGGTCGTGGGGCACGCCCTCGCGCGGCGCCATCTGGTCCCACGGCAGCGACATCGGGTGCCACGGGCGCGGGTCACCCAGGACGGCGCGCCCCACCCAGGACTCGGACGCGAACGCGAGGTGGCGCAGGGTCTGGATGAACGACCACTCGCCGTCGACGGACTCGTGCAGCCGCTCCTCCGGCAGCCGGCGCGCACGCTCGACCGTCTGCGCCCACATCCGCTCGTCGATCGCCCACGCCTCGCGGAACCCGTCGGCCGTCGTCGGCCGGAACGCAGGGCGCTCGGGGTAGCGCCGGTCCAGCTCCGCCTCGACGAGCGGAGCGACGTCGACGCCGTTGAGGACGAGGTTCTCGAACTCGCCGTCGATCCTCGTGTTCGAGATCTCGACGTCACGCATGACGACGCCGTGGAACCCGACCGAGCGAAACGTGGCGCCGGTGAGGTTCACCATCGAGAACTGCGCACCCGTGAGGTCGACGTCGTCGAAAATCGCCTTCGGCTCCATGAGGCAAGGCTAGGAGCAACGTCTGACATCGGGAGGATTCCGGCTTAGGCTGGCGTCAACCGCCCTCACCCCACGGAGCCCCCGTGACCGACCTCATCGACCGTCCCGCGGACCTCGACGACTGGTTCGAGCGTCCGGTCATCACGCGCATACCGCCGCGCCCGCCGGTCGACGAGGTCGCGCCGCTGTCCGCCACGGTGCGCTACCCGCCCGGTCGGGTGCCCGACGTCGAGGACGCCGTACCGGTCCCGAAGCGGGTGCGCGAGCCGCGGGTGTGGATCCGCTCGCGCGTCTTCGCCGGGCTGCTCGGGGTGTTCCTCGGTGGCCTCGGGCTGCACCGGATGTACCTCGGGTACTACCGCCGCGGGTTCACGATGCTGGCGATCTTCTTCATCGGTGGGTTCTTCACGCTCGGGCTCGCGACGCTGGTCGTCTGCCTGGTCGGGTTCACCGAGGGGCTGCTCTACCTCGCGTCGCGACGAGGCCGGTTCGCCCGCGACGCGCGGGGTCGACCGCTGCGCGGCTAGCCGCCGTAGACGCTCTTGAGCAGCTCGTAGACGAGCACGCCCGGCCAGATCAAGGCCTTCGGGACCGCGAGCACGAACTCCCAGAACGTGTCGGCGTCCTGGAAGTAGTAGACGGCCGCGCCGATGAACCCGAATCCGTAGACGACCCCGCCGCCGGCACCCTTGGCCGAGTCCTTCGCCATGTCGGGCCCCCTTCGTTGTCCGCGCTGACACGGTCCTCCGCGCGGTGGGCCGCGGTCAAGCCGCGTCCACCGGGACCCACCGACGCGGCGTTCAGCCCGTCGCGCCGAGCTGATCCTCGAGCCCCTCGAGGTCAGCAATCAGCGCGTCGATGCGTGCACGCTCCGTCGCCGACGACGCCTCGGCCGCGGCGAGCGTCGCGTCGCGGCCGGCCAGGGCCGCGTCGTCGCGCGCGAGCAGACCGGCGGCCGCCGCGAGGGTGTCCTGCGCCGGTGCCATCGGCAGGTCGGTGCCGTCCCACCACACCCAGGACAGCCGGAGCCGCGACCGGTCGTCCGCCGACATCGCGGCGACCTCGTCGACCTTGGCCTGGTACGTCTGCCGGTACACGTCCCGCGACGACACGTCCGCCGTGAGCTGCGCCCGCGCCTGCGCGTTCGCGACCTCGGTCTCGGTCAGGGCCTCCGAGGACATCCGGATGGTGGCCGCCAGGTCGTCGAGGAGCGCCTCGAGGTCCTCGTAGACGCCGACGAGCGACGCCCGGTCCGCGACGAAGCGCAGGTACGTCTGCTCGAGGACCGGGTCCAGCCCGCGCACCTGCGTCCCGAGGTAGGCGAACAGCTCGGTCGGTCGGCTCTCCGGGTGGTCGCCGACCGACGCCGCGACCTGGGCGTGGACGCTGTCGTCGGGGGGGACCGCCGCGATGGCCGCCTCGAGAAGCGGCGTGAGCTCGTCGCGCTCCGCCGGGGTCAGCCGCTCCCACGCCGCGTGGAGCGTCTCGTGCGCGGCGGTGACCACGGCCTGCCCGGCCACCCGCGGGTCGGCCGGGCGGTAGACCACGATGGCGTGCAGGCCCGGCCGGTAGCAGCCGACCCGACCGCCGGCGCCCAGCCGTGGTGCCGTCTCGTCGTTGCATCGACCGGCGAACGCGGCGGCATCAAGGATCTCGGGGCGGGTGCCGTAGAAGATCTCGCGGCCCTCGTCGGACAGGAACGCGGCGTCCGCGAGCGCGATCACGTCGGCCGACGGCACAGGCACCTCGGCCGGTCCGCCTCCGGCCTCGCCGATGACCGGGATCTGGGGGTCGTCCAGCGCCGTGACCAGCTGGTCGGTGTGCCCGCGCAGCAGCCAGGCACCGGCGAGGAGTGCGACCAGGAGCGTGATCACGGCTCCGCGGCCGCGCCGGGGCGGACGCCGGGTGCGATGGCGCGGCGCCTCGACCTGGGGCAGCTGTGCGGCGGCTCGCTCGTCGACGAGCCACTGCGGTACGCGCCCGCTCGGAGAACGCGGGAGGTCGTCGGACGCGGGATGCACCTCGGGGCTATCGGTCGACGGACGCTCCGACTGGAGCCCCTGGGTGCAACGTCAGCCCAGACGCCCGGCCAGCTCCTCGAGCTCGGTGCGGTTGCGCTCCAGGTAGTCGTGCACGGGGCGCGACGACGACTCGTCGCGGATCCCCACGAGCAGCTTGGGCGAGTCCTGCGTCACCGTCACCGACCAGCTCCCGTCCCGGTCGACGACGAGCAGGAACGTGATCGACTCCGTCGGGGACTGCGACGCGAGCTCCTCGAGCAGGTCGCTGACGACGAAGAACAGGTCCCGCGGCGCGTCGTAGTCCTGCTGCACCAGGCCGTCGGGCGTCTCCACGACGACGATCTCCACCATCGCGATGTCGGCGCTCGACCCGGACCAGGTGCTCTCCTGGCGCGAGACGATCCGCAGCCACCCGGCGGGCGCCGAGGACGGGAAGCCGGTGGCGATCCGCTCGACGACCGCACGCTGCTCGGGGGTCAGCTCGACCGTGGGGGCGTCGTCAACCTCGGGGTTGGGCATCATTGGTCCAGTTGTACTTGAAGGTCTCCCCGTCGATCTTGAGGTCGACGAGGAACCTGTCCGGTCGGGCGGTCCCGTTGGTGTCGCGGTACATCGGCTGGATGTGGATCTCGACGTTGCCGGGCGCCTCCCCGCGCAGGGCCGCGCGGATCTTGCGCTCCATCCTGGCCCAGTCGCCCTGGTTCAGGTTGACCTTGCCGGCGTACGGCTTGCCGTTGCCGGGCAGCACGTTGAGCCGGTTCGTCGGCCCGCCGAGCGAGTCCGCGACGAGGTGGAAGCCGATGTCGTTGGGCAGCCCCTCGTTGCCGATCGTCGCGGTCAGCGTGCTGTTGCGGCCGCCGTCGCCGAGCTTCATGCTGCCGCTCACGCTGTTGGTGCGGCCGAGGGCGTCGGTCTCCCACGCCATCCCGTTGAACTCGTAGATCGCGTTCGGGTGCGGGGCGTTGGCGGCCCGGTTGAACGCGTCCATGTTGTCGAACTTCAGGTGCGGGATCGGCACGCCGTCCGCGCGCGCCACCACCGACAGGGTCGCGTCGAGCGAGAGCAGCTTGTCGACGTCGACCCCGTGGTCGATCAGCTCGGCGATCTCCTCGGCCTTGAGCGCGCGGCGCGTCCACTTGCCGCCCACCGCTCCCCAGCCGAGGAACGGGATCATCGACGCGCTCGACAGGCCCGCGTCGATGACGTTGCCCTCAGCCGCGTACCAGACCGCGTTGATCGCGTCGGCGCCCTCGCCGATGAACGGGATCAGGCCCAGCCCGTCGAGGACCATGTGGCCGATGTCCGAGATCGGGTTCGCGTTCTTGCGACGCTCCTCGATCTCGGCGGCCATCACGTCGATGACCTCGCGCGTGTCCGTCGCGATCGAGGCGCTGATCGTGCTGCCACCCTCGAACGGGGTGATCGCCGCCGCGATGGCCGCGTTCGACCCGGCGCCGTCGTCGACCGGCCAGCGCCGCTCCGCGAGCACGTAGTTGAGGAACGCGTTGACGTCCGCCGACTTGCCGCCGCCCGCGATGTGCACGGTGTCGCCGGTGCTGAACAGCCACTGCGCGGCCTCGGGCGAGCGGCCGACCGCGGCCATGATCCCGGCCAGCGGGTCGTAGGTCTCGGTGTAGCCGGTGGGGGCGCCCTCGTCGTCGCCCTGGACCGGGTCGATCGCGCCGAAGCCGTCGCCCAGACCGTGCGACCGGTCGTACCACATGTCCCGCGTGTCGTAGCTGCGCTCGTAGTCGTAGACGTCGGAGGCGACGGTCTCCAGGAAGGGGGCTGAGAACGTCCCGCGCGAGATCACCAGCCCGAGCGCGCTCGCCTGCCCCAGCACCTTCGGGTACTCCTCGGTGATCGCTGCCGACCACCGCTGCGCGTACCCGGGCGGCAGCGCCAGGTCGCCCGTGCCCTGAGTCGCCGTCCCGAACGTGACCCCAAGACCGGTCAGCACGGCCTCGTAGTCGTCGTCGAACGCCTCGATGTCGCTGATGTCGGAGCTCATGCCGCTCTGCTCGGCCATGACCCGGCGGGTCGAGGACGCCTTGATGACGAGGTCGGCGACCTGCTCGGGGGACAGCCGGGTGGCCAGCTGGTGCGCGAAGTACGGGTCGGTCGCGTTCGCGTTCAGCAGGTCGACGAGCTCCTGCGGCAGGTCCCCGTCGTCGTAGTCGTCGATGAGGTCCGCCGCCCGGTCGGCCCGGGCCTCCGCCTCCTGGGGCGTGGCCGTCGGCAGCTTCGCCTCGTCGAGCTGCACGAAGTTCTGGAACCCCGGCACCTGCGACTCGATGAACCGCGCGAGCGCGAGCCGGCGACGCAGCCCGGGCAGCTGCCCGTCGACCCAGGACTGCACCCCGTCGAGCCGGTTCAGCTCCTCGGCGTAGAGCATCACGTTCTCGAGGCCGTACTTCAGCGACGAGCGGTGCGACGACACGTCGGACGACGCGGTCTCCATCGCGCGCACCAGCGCGTCGAGTTGCCGCAGGTCGATCGACGCGATGCTCACCGCAGGTTCCTCCAGCGGGTCTGCCAGGCGCCCAGCTCGACCTGCTCGGGTTCCGACGAGATCGCGTGGTCGAGGGTCGTCATCGCGCCGTCCGCCGCCGTCGTCAGCGCGCGGCGGTGTCCGGTCAGGTCGGTGTAGAAGTCGTCGGCGACCGGGCTGACCCACGCCCCCGCGTCCATCGCGCGGACCACCGCGTCGAGGTCGTCGCGCAGGTCGTCGGAGACCGGCTTGGCCCGGGCGCGCGCGCTGCGCAGCGCAGCCAGGTACGGGTTCGGGATCTCGCCGGTCACGGGGCCGCCTCAGGTCGCCGGGGCCGCCGGGACACGCCCGTGCTCCGCGACCCAGACGTCCAGGTAGGTCTCGAACCGGCCCAGGGACTCCTCGTCGTAGATGCCGTTCGTGCGCTTCGGGGTCTCGTAGCCGAAGTCCAGCTTCACGGAGCCGTCCGGGTCGAGCAGCAGGTCGAGGGTGGTCCAGCGGCGGTCGGGGCCCTCCTGCGCGGAGAGCTCGTTCAGCTCGGCGACGGCGTCGTAGAGCGGCTCGTCGTAGGGGACCTGACCGTAGAGCCACCGGTCGCCGCCGTTGACCACCGCGGTCGTGATCCAGTTCAGCGACACCTCGCCCGGGGCGACCGGGCTCGCCTCCCAGTTGCCGACGAGCCGCGCCCAGCCGGCGGGCGCGATCTCGGCGAACCGGCGCGCCACGACACCCAGCTGCTCCTGCTGCTCGGCGAGTCCCATCCGGCGGCCCCCTTCGTCGTCGATGTCCGGGTCCATGATGCCGGTCGGGACGGACACCCGGCATCCCGAGTCTCAGGCGCCGGCGTGCCGTCGCATCTCGTCGGCGAGCTCGGGGTTGCTCGGCTCGAGGTGCTCGATGACGTTGCGGACCACCTCGGGCTGCTTGTTCTGGCTGAGCTTGGCGCGGGCCTCGAACCGGGTCACCCGCATGCGCAGGCCGACGGTCCCCTTCGCGATCCGACGGGTGCCCTCCTCGTCCTCGGCGAGGCTGCGACCGCCCGGGCGGTGCCCCTCGAAGTGGTCGGTGAGCCGGCCGAGCATCGCGTAGTTCTCGTCGTCGGACAGGACGTCCGGGGTGCCGTACAGGTGGGCCGTGACGTGGTTCCACGTGGGGACGAGGTCTCCCGGCGCGTACCAGCTGGGCGACACGTAGTCGTGCGGGCCCTGCACGATCACGAGGATCTCGTGCTGCCCGAGCTCGTGCTCCACCTCGTCGGGCCGCCCGAAGTGGCTGATGATCGTGAGCTCGTCCGCCTCGTCGTCCACGAGCGCGGGGTAGTGCGACGCGACGAGCCCGCCGGACGCCGGTGAGACGAACGTGGCCCAGGGGTGGTTGCGGATCAGCCGTCGGACCTCGTCGGGGTCGGTCATCAGGTACCGCGGGGTGTGGCGCATCAGCGTCCTTCCGTCCGGGTGAGGTCGATCCGGTAGAACGCGCTGTTCGGGTCGAGCCGGTAGTCGGCGAACGGCGGGCACGCGACGAACCCGGCACGCTCGTACAGCCGGCGCGCGGCGGCGAAGTAGTCCTGCGTCCCCGTCTCCAGGTGCACGGTCCGGTAGCCGCGGTCGGTCGCGTGCGACAGCACGTGCGCGAGCAGGGCGGTGCCGACGCCGCGTCCGCGCGCCTGCTCCGTCGTGCGCATCGACTTGAGCTCGGCGTCCGCCGGGGCCAGCTGCTTGAGCGCGGCGCAGCCGAGCAGGTCGCCGGACTCGTCGCGGGCCGACCAGAACGTGATGCCCGGTGCCGACAGGGCCGTGGGGTCGAGGGCGTGCACCGACTCGGCGGGGGACGTGGCGAACATGTCCGTGAGGTGCTCCCCGAGCAGGGCGAGGACGTCGGGGCGCTGGGGGTCGTCGACGGCGATCATGGGCAGCATGCTCGCCTGCCCGGGCGGCCGTGCCAACTCAGCCGTGCTCGAGCACCTGCTTGAGCTGGGCGAGGTCGCCGGTCACCTGGGCCGCATCCCGTTCGAGCTCGTCGTCGCTCATCCCGGGCGCCCGGCGCAGCGTGAAGACGACCTCGCAGCCGTCGCCGTCGGCGAGCGCGCGCAGCGGGACGTGCACCGTCTGACCGAGCGGCGTGCGGACCTCGTGGTCGAGCACCCCGAACGGGTTCTGGGCGGCGAACTCGACGCGCGCCCGTCCGTCGGGCGTCTCGACGAACCACCCCTCGTCGGTCCGGACGACGTCGCCGCCGAGGCCGCGCGCCCACCGTGGCAGGTTGTCCGGGTCGGAGACGAACGCGTAGACGTCGTCGACAGACCGCTCGATGTACACGCTGAGGTGCCGCGACTCGGTGCTCACCCGGCGATCGTGGCACGTCTGGTCGGCTCCGGCGGCCGGACCGGCACGTTCGCGACGACGACCAGCGGCCACCGGCTCGACGGTCGCGAGCGCCCGCCAGGGACGCAGCGAGGGGCCGGATGCACGCATCCGGCCCCTCGCTGTGTCGTGCCGGCTAGGACGTGCAGGCCTGGCCGTCGAGCCGGAACTGCAGGGGCGCCTGAGCCTCGCCGGTACCGGTCACCAGCAGGGTGGCCTTCTTGCCCGGCGCCAGCGTCGGCAGTGACCGGGGTGCCGTGACGGTGACCGCGTTGCCGGACTGGACGAACGAGCCGCCCACGACCGCCCGCACCCGCTGGTTGCCCTCGAACTCCCAGGACAGGTGCCACGGGCTCAGTCGCTGCGTCCCGCGGTTCTCCACCGTGAGGGCCGCGACGAAGCCGCGGTTCTTCGGGCCGCCGACGCTGGTTCCGACCACCTTGACGTTGCAGGTGAGCGGTGCCAGCTGAGGAGCGGCGAGGGCGATGAGCTCGCGAGCCTGCTGCGTGAACCACTGCCCGGCGGCGGGGTCCGCGATGCCACGCTCAGGGTCGAGCGGTCCGGCCGTGCCACGGAAGCACTGGCCGTCGGACTCGCCCGGCACCTTGATCCACAGGTAGGCGTCGACGAGCGCGGAACCGGTCGAGGTCGTCGGGCGCGCGCCGAGCCCGCGGTCGGGCGGGTTGCACCAGTCCTCGTGCGCCGGGTAGACGTTCGGCGGGTACTGCCACGGCCCCAGCGCGTTCCGGCTCGTGTCGATCACGAACGTGGCGGTCGGTTCGACCCCGCCGAGGATCGAGGCGTAGCGCGAGTCGATCCCCGCCGTGCTCAGCGCGGGATCGGTCGCGTCCGGCGTCCACCGGCCGTACTGCGACATCGCGGTGCCCTGCCAGCCGTTGGCCGGACCGCCGTTCCAGTACTGGTTGCCGCAGCCGGCGTAGTCGCCGGGGACCACCTGGGTGGCGTAGGCGATGCACGACGAGACCCAGGTGCCGTAGGCCGTCCCGTTCTCGGTGAACTGGTAGTTCGAGGCGTTGAGGAAGAAGCCGGTGGCCTTCTGCACGCCGGCCTTGACCAGGCGGTCGCTGATCTCGCCGACGTTCAACCAGGCCGACGACGTGCCGTCGAGGTAGACCTTCACGTCGGGCAGAGCCGAGAGCACGTCCACGGCGTGGTTGAGCTGGGCGAACCGGGCCGCGGTGGCCGTCGCTGCGTCGACCTCGGCCGGCTGGCACCAGTCCATCGAACCGTCGAGGTTCGTGTAGTGGGGGATGATCCCGAGCCCGTCGGGTTCGAGGATCACCGTCGCCGAGCGGTTGCCGATCCCGGCCGCGAACCCGTCGATCCAGGCGGCGTATGCCGCGGTGTCCGCGGCTCCTCCGGCGGAGTACTGCGCGCAGTCGCGGAACGGCAGGTTGTACGCGACGAGGACCGGCAGCTGGTGGACGGCCGACGCGGCGGAGACGAGCCGGTCGACGTCGGCGCCCACGTCCTGAGGCGTACCTCCGGTGAACCAGGTCGCCGACGGGACGCTGCCGAGCAGCTGGGCGTCGGCCCGTGCCTGCCCGCTGAGGGTCTGCGCGGCTTCCAGGGTCGTGCTGTGCGGGTCGGCGTAGAACGTCGTGCCCGTCGGGGGGGCGGGCTCGGCCGCATGGGCGGGGGCGAGCATCGTGAGCGAGACCGCGAGTGTCGCGGTCGCCGCCAGGGCCGTGCGGCGCATCGGGGCGCGAGTGCGGGGCATGTCTCTCCTGAGTCGTCGTTGACCAGATGGAACTGGAAGCGCTCCCATTTATTTCCACGCCATTCTGCGCACATCGGGCACGGAACGTCAACGCCGCGGGCGCCAGCCGGCTCCAGCCTCGGAACCGACGCGTGCGCCGGTAAGGTTCGGGGCATGGCAGACCCCACGACGGCTGGTCCCGGGGACCAGGGTCGCGAGGGGTCGCCCGAACCCGGCCCGGTGCCTGCGTTCCGGGTGGCGACGCTCGACGAGGTCGCCCAGAGGGCCGGGGTCTCGCGTTCTGTGGCGTCGCGGGCGATGAACAACGCCCGCAACGTCAGTGCGCCGAAGCGGGAGGCAGTCGCGCGGGCGGCGAGCGAGCTGGGCTACGTCCCCAACGCGACGGCCCGTGCCCTGGCGACGAGCACCGTCGGGTCGGTGGTCCTCGCGGTCTCCAACGACGACCCTTCGCTGTTCGGGGATCCGTTCTTCTCCCAGGTTCTCGTGGGTGTGGCTGCGGCGCTCGACAGGTCGGAGCTGGACCTCACGCTGATGCTGGCGTCCTCGGAGCGGGGCCAGGCACGGCTCGAGCGGCTGCTGCGGTCCCGCCGGTCGGACGGGGTGATGCTGATGGCCCTGCGCAGGGATGACCCGCTGAACCGGGTGGCTGCCGCGACCGACCTGCCGGTGGTCCTCGGGGGCCGCCCGTTCGATGCGGCCGCCCGGTGGTACGTCGACGTCGACAACCGCGGGGGCGCGCGCCTCGCCGCGGAGCACCTGCTGAGGTCGGGGCGTCGCCGCCTCGCCACGATCGCCGGGCCGGCAGATCTGCAGGCATCGGTGGCCCGGTACCAGGGGTTCGCCGACGCCCTGGCGGTCGAGCACCTCCCCTCGGACTGGGTCGAGCACGCAGACTTCACGTTCGAGGGCGGCTCCGCGGCGATGGCGCGACTGCTGGCAGCGCACCCCGAGATCGACGGTGTGTTCGCCGCGTCCGACAACATGGCGGCCGGTGCCCTGCGCGCACTGCGGTCCGCCGGCCGCCGCGTCCCCGAGGACGTCGCCGTCGTCGGTTTCGACGACCTGGAGATCGCGCGCCACACCGAGCCGGCGCTCACGACCATCAGCCAGCCGATCCGCGGGCTCGGCCACGAGATGGCCACCATGCTGGTGCGGCTGATCGACGGGGACTCACCGACGCCGATCATCCTGCCCACCCGCCTGGTCGTCCGCGGCTCGGCGCCCGGCGCGACCTGACCGTCGCGCCGGTGAGCCGTCGGTGGTGGAGCATGGGGTCGTGGAGATCCAGCTCAGCATGCTCGGCGTGATCGTCAGCGACATGCCGACCGCACTGCGCTTCTACCGGCTGCTCGGGCTCGACATCCCGGCGACCGAGGACGAGAAGCCGTTCGTCCTGCACCGCATGGGCAGCGGCGTGACCCTCTTCTTCGACACCGTCTTCGCCCGCCGCTACGACCCGGCGCACACCCGCCCCGCCCCGGGCGGCTACCAGGCGCTCCTCGAGTTCTACCTCGGCGACGACCGGGCGGTGGACGCGAAGTACGCCGAGCTGACCGACGCCGGGTACCACGGTCGGATGGCGCCCGAGCAGACGTCAGGCCCGTACGCGGCGATGGTCGACGACCCCGACGGCAACGTCGTCCTGCTCACCTCGGACGACGCCCTCGGCTGACTCACGGCTGGCGGCGGACGACGACCCACGCGGACCCGTCGTCCAGACCGCCCGGACCCGTGCGGACGAACACCAGCCGGTCGTGCAGCCGGTCGCGTCGGCCGGCCCAGAGCTCGACCTCGGAGCAGTCGATCCGCCAGCCGCCCCACCCGTCGGGCACGGGCACGTCGTCGGGCGAGCCGGTGTCCGGAAATCGTCGTGCGCAGTCGTCGTAGGCGGCGACGAGCGTCGAGCGGTCCGCGACCGGCCGGGACTGGTCGGACGCCCAGGCGCTGATCCGCGACCCCCACGGCCGCGCCCGGAAGTACTCGGTGACCTCGTCGCGAGGAAGCGGGACCGCCTGCCCGCGGAACCGGACGGCCCGGAACATCGACGGCCAGGTCAGCGCGGCCGCGATGCCGCCGGTGGCCGCGATCTCGGTGCCCTTGGCCGAACCGAGGTCGGTGACGAACCCGGGGCCGGCGTCGTCGAGGAACCGCAGGAGGACCGTGCGGACGTTCGGCATGCCGGCGGCGTCGACGGTGGCGACCGCGAACGCCGTCGGGAACGGGACGTCCCCGAGCCGCGCGTCGCGCTCCTCCGCCTGGGCCAGCCAGTCCCGCACCTGCTGCAGCGGGGTCGGCGCGAGGTCGGTCTCGCTCAACCCCTCGCCCGGGTAGTCCTGGTGCACGACGTGGCTCATGGCCGAAACCCTAAGCCGGACGACGGCGCATAAGGAGTTGTCAGCGCACACCGCTCGGACGACCATGCGAGCCATGGCTGGGCAGGGCACCGCGGGACGCAGCGAGCTCGCGCGCCGGGCGCTCGACGGGTACGAGCACGGTCCCGACGCTCCGCAGCGCGCGACCGCGGAGGCCTGGGCGAGAGCCGACGGCGCCGACGTCGTGGTGGTCGTCGAGGGCATCAGCGACCAGATCGCGGTGGAGACGGCCGCGGCGAGTCGCGGTCGGAGCCTCGCCGCGGACGGGGTGGTCGTCGTCCCGATCGGCGGGGCCCACGCCGTCCACGGGTTCCTGGGCCGGCTCCGCACCCCGGCGCGGCTGGCCTGCCTGTGCGACGAGCGCGAGCAGGGCATCTTCCGGGACGCGCTGACCGCCGTCGAGCACCTCGGGCTGTTCGTCTGCGTCGAGGACCTGGAGGACGAGCTGATCCGGGCCGTCGGGGTCGGCGGCGTCGAGGCGTTGCTGGAGTCGCAGGGCGACCTCGGGTCGTTCCGCTCGCTGCAGCACCAGCCGGCCTGGCGGGACCGGGAGGTCGACGCCCAGCTGCGGCGGTTCCTCGGCAGCGCCGCACGCCGCAAGCTCCGCTACGCGCGGCTGCTGACGCAGGAGGCTGTGCGCCGGGACACCCTGCCGCGCCCTCTCGACGCGCTGCTCTCCGTCGCGCTCAGACCGGCCCCGAGCCCCAGCTGAAGAACGAGGTGGGTGACTCGCTGGCGCCGAGCGAGCGGTAGAACTCCAGGGCGTGGGTGTCCTCCTCGTCGGCCGGGACGAAGACCTCCGTGATCCCCGCCTCGGCCGCCAGCCCACGCAGCGCCACGACGAGCGAGCGACCGACGCCGTGCCGGCGGAAGTCCTCGTGCACGGCCAGGTCGTAGACGAACAGCTCCGCCGACGGCGAGCGGGTCATCGGGATCGTGTGCGCGGTGATCCCGCCGACCACGCGTCCACCCTCGAACGCCGCCACCGCCCAGAACGCGCCCGAGGCCAGCAGCCCGTCCAGGTACTCGTCGCCCAGCGGCTCGGCGCCCTCCTCGAACGCCGCCGCCATCAGGGCGAACATCTCCCGGGCGTGCTCCTCGTCCCCGGGGCCGAGGCGCTTCGTCCAGGAGATCGTCATGACCTCATCGTCCTGCGCTACGGCTCACGCCCGCACGTGCTCCACCGCCGCCATCTCCAGCTCCCTCCCCAGGTGCCGTCAGCCTCGCAGATCAGCCGTGCCCGGGACCATCCGTCCGCGGCGGGTGGGCCGCGAGCAGGCCGAGGCACAGGATCCAGCCGCTGATGCAGGCGATGTGCACCCGCTGGCTCGCGCCCACCGCCCACGCGGGGTCCTCGGTGCTGTGGAACCAGGCGAACACGAGAGTCGACGCGAGACCGCCGATCCACACGAACCACCAGGCCACCCGCTTGAACCACGCCGGCCCGAGCACCCGGACCGACAGCCACGCCGCGGCCGCACCGACGTACAGCGCCGTGTCCGAGACGATGCTGCTGGCCTCGTGCACGCCCTTCACCAGCTCCTCGCCCGACCCGTCGCACGGGATGCCCGACCCGCAGGAGGTCGCCACGACCGCGGCCAGCGCCGCACCGAGCGCGAAGACGAGCGTCCCGCCGACGAACACCTCCCGCCAGACACCCGACGGCAGTCGCCGCCGCACGGCCGGCAGCAGGCTCACGACGAGCACGGCGCAGATCACGTCGGTCACGCGCAGGAGCGTCGCGTTCGGCTGTCCGGGCGCCTCCAGGAGGCTGACCACCTCGCCCATCCCCGTGAAGCCGCGCAGCACCCAGTCGAGCAGGAAGTTGCTGTAGAGGAGCGCCGCGCAGACGCCGACGACGATCGGCGCGGCGCGCAGCGGTCGCTCGTCGGGCAGAGGCACAGGGGCATCCTCCCCGAGCGCGGGCCTGTCGGCTCGCGCGGCCCACCGGCCGACCCGGGTGCTAGTCGCCGCCGGTCGTGAAGGCCGGTCGGGGGCGGGTGTCGACGGTGAGCCTGAAGACGTCGGGTCGGTTGTAGTGCCCCGCCGGGTCGAACAGCCGGCGGGCGGCGCGCACCTGGGCGAGGTCGATGTCCGCCGTGAGGATGGCCTCCTCGTGCCTGACGGGACCGGCGAGCAGCTCGCCGTTCGGGCCGACGATGACGCTGTTCCCGGGTTCGACCCAGCCGCCGTCCCCGTCCTTGACGGTCCAGACCTGGTCGCGGTGCGGGAAGTCGGACGGGATCTGGTCGACGTGCGTGCACGGGTTGACGCCGATGACGTAGCAGCGGCCCTCGCGCGCGATGTGGCGCAGGGTCGCCACCCAGCCGTCACCACCGGCGAGCGTCGGAGCCGTCCAGATGTCGACGCCCTGCGCGTAGAGGTAGAAGCGCGCCAACGGCATGTAGTTCTCCCAGCACGTCAGGCCGCTGAGCCGGCCGAACGGTGTGTCGACGACCGGCAGCGTCGAGCCGTCGCCCATCCCCCAGACGGTGCGCTCCGACCCGGTCGGCACGAGCTTGCGGTGCTTGCCGAGCAGGCTCCCGTCGGGACCGAGGTAGAGGGTCGTGTTGTAGATCGTCGACCCGTGCTGCTCACGCTCCTCGACGTTGATGACGACGTACGCGTCCGCGGCCTTCGCAGCGGCGCCGAGCGCGTCGGTCACCGGGCCGGGAACGACGACCGCCTGGTCGACGAGGAGGGCGAACCAGTCCTCGTCGCCGTCCCAGATGGGTCTCGAGTCCATCCAGATGGGGGTGCCCGGGATGAAGACCTCGGGGAACACCACGATGCGGGCGCCCTCGGACGCTGCCCGCTCGATCAGCAGCACCGCCTTCTCCAGGCAGGCCTGCTGGTTCATCAGCACGGACGCGGCCTGGACCGCCGCCACTCGCGTGAGAGCCATGGTCGGCACCTCCTCGGACCCTGTCCGACCAACGTACTCGCGGGTGCGTCGGCTACGTGAGGGCCAGGTACTGGTGGACGAACGCGATCACCATGCCGCCCTCGCCGACCCCGGCGGCCACCCGCTTCACCGAGCCCGACCGCACGTCGCCGGCCGCGAAGATGCCCGGCACGGTCGTCTCCAGCGCGAACGGGTCCCGTGCCAGCGCCCAGCGGCCGCCGGCACGGGCGTCCGCACCCGTCAGCACGTAGCCGTTCTCGTCGCGCGCGACCTCGTCGGGAAGCCAGGACGTGACGGCGTCCGCGCCGATCATCACGAACAGGACCTCGATCTCCCGCTCGTCCACGGCGCCCGTGCGCCGGTCGGCGACGTCGATCCGCTCCAGCCCGTCGGCACCGCGCAGCGCGACCACCTCCGACCGCGTCTCGACCGTGATGCGCCGGTGGGACGCGATCTGCTCGATCAGGTAGGTCGACATGCTCGCCTCGAGCGACTCGCCCCGCACCACGAGCGTCACGGACCGCGCGTACCGCGAGAAGAACAGCGCCGCCTGCCCCGCGGAGTTGCCCGCCCCGATGATCACGACGTCCTTGCCGTGCGCGAGCCCGGAGTCGCTGCGCGCCGCCCCGTAGTACACGCCCTTGCCGACGAAGCGGTCGATCTCGTCGATCGCGACGTGCCGCCACTCGACGCCCGACGTCAGGACGACGACCTTCGCGCCGACCCGCGTGCCCCCGTCGAGGGTGAGGATGTGCCCATCGGGCTCGATCCCCTCGATCGACCGGGTCACGACGATCTCGGCGCCCAGCCGCTGCGCCTGCCGCAGCGCCTTGCTCGCGAGCTCGTCGCCCGAGACGCCGAACGGGAAGCCGGTGTAGTTCTCGATGCGCGTCGAGGTGCCGGCCTGGCCGCCCGGCGCGAACTTCTCGACGACGAGGGTGCGCAGCCCTTCGGCCGCGCCGTTGACCGCCGCGGTGAGCCCGGTCGGCCCGCCGCCGACGATCACCACGTCGTACTCGTCGGTCGTCGGGACCACCGACAGCCCGCCCGCGAGCGCGATCTCGCGCATCGTCGGGTTCGCCAGGACGCGACCGTCGGGAAGCTCGACGACGGGCCCGGCCTCGGCGCTCTCCACCGTGTCCGACGAGATGCGGTTGCGGTGCAGGAACGTACGGATGTCGTGCACGCGCGGGTCGGACAACCGTCCCCGGACCACCATGTCGGGGGTCGGCTTCTCTGCCGCGATCTCCTTGAGCCCCTCCATGCGGCCCTGGGCCAGCGCACCCACCGTCGCGACGACCTGCGGGGCGCTCGCCGCCAGCGTGAAGAACGTGCCGACGTCCAGCCGCAGGATCCGCGACGGCTCGACGGCCGCACAGCTCGCGGGCATGTTCATGCTGAGCATCACCGGCACCTCGCCGTACAGCTCGCCCGGCCCGCGCGGCCCGATCACGCGCTCGACGCCGTTCACGTTCTTGGTGAGCTCGACCAGTCCCTCGACGACGACGAACAGCGCCCGCTCGTCGCCCTCGTGCACCGCGAACTCGCCCGGCAGCAGCGCGATGTCCTCCACCGACCGGGCCAACAGGTCGAGCTGCTCGGGCGTCAGGTCGGCGAACAGCGGGATCGCGGTGAGCTCGTCGGGGCGGATCACGGGACCTCTTCGTGGTGCGGCGCGGGACGTCGACATCGTCGCAGATCCGGTCTCGCACGCCGCTAGCCCGCGCCCGGCCCGCGCAGGTCCCGCGCGCGCCAGACCACGGCCCGGGCCGGATCGCCCGTCGTGCCGGCGTCGACGCGTTCCACGACGAAGCCCTCGCGCTCGTAGAACGCCGCCGCGCGCTCGTTGGCCGCGAAGTGCTCGACGTACAACCTGTCGATGCCGGCCGGGAGCTGCCTGACCAGGGCGTCCACGAGCTGCGGGCCTACGCCTCGACCTCGCAGGCGCGGCGCGACGTAGAGCTTGTAGACGACGTGGTCGGAGCCGTCGCGCCCGCGCTGCGCGACGCCGACGATCCCCTCCTCCGACACGGCGACGACCACCAGCCCCGCGCCGACCGCGGCCGCGACCTGCTCCTCGCTCCACCACAGCCGGACCTGCGCGTCCGCTGCCTCGGCGCCGATCAGCGGCGCGTAGTGCGGCCGCACGTGCGCCTCGCCGAAGCCGCAGATGCCCGCGACGTCCTCGGGCCGGGCGTCGCGCACGACCACGTGTTCTCCCGCTGTCATCTGGCCCCTTCCTGCCGGTCCGGTCCGCCCGCCGCCGATGTCGGAGGCTCCTAGCCTGCCGGGATGCACGTCACCTCGCGCGGCACCGGAACGGCCCTCGTCCTGCTCCACGGCTTCCAGGTGGACCACTGCCTCCTGCTGCCGCTCGACCCCGCGACTGACCGCGGCCCTCCTGACGGACTGGCTCGCGCGGATGCGCGGGTCCGTCGCAGACTGAGGCGTGCTGGTCGATGTCGCACGCCTCCGGAGCGAGGCCCACGAGCGCGCGGTCGCTCGACCGAGACGCCCGTTCGCGGGCTCGGTGGAGGACCTGTCGCCGGACGGGCTGTCGATGCGCCGCTACACGCCCGACGTCGCGCGCAGCGGGCTGGCAGTCGTGTTCCTGCACGGCGGGTACGGGCTGTTCGGTGACGTGGAGCTGCAGGACGGGTACTGCCGGCTGCTCGCCGGGACGCTCGGCGCGGTCGTCGTCTCGGTCGACTACCGGCTCGCACCGGAGGGCACCCTCGACGACGCCGTGACCGACGCCCTCGCCGGAGTTCGTCTCCTGGAACGCGACGGGGCGACCGACGTGTACCTGTGCGGAGACTCCGCAGGCGGTGCCGTGGCGACTCTCGCCGCCGCGCGGCTCGACCAGGGGCTCGCGGGTCTCCTGCTCACGAACCCCAACCTGGACCTCTCGCTGGCGTCCTTCGACACCGAGCGGCCGGGCGGCCCCGACCGGGAGCTGTCCGCGTGGTCCTTCCGAGCCTGGGCGCGGGTGACCGATCTCGCCGATGCCCCGCGCCTGTCCCGGCTCGCCGCGGCTCTGCCACCCACCGTGGTGGTCGTCGGGACGCGGGACTCGCTCCTGCCCGAGGCACGTGCGCTGGCCGAGGCGTGCGAGCGTGCGGGCGTGGAGTGCCGCCTCCTCGAGCTGGAGGCAGCCGAGCACGGATTCGTCGGGGCCGGCCGTGCCGACGAGGCGCTCGCGGCGTTCCGAGAGCTGACGGCTCGCCCAGGCGCGTGAGGTGCGACGACCGGTCCCGTCCTCCTCATCGGGTCCAGCGATCGAAGTCGGCGGGCGCGACGTTGCTGCCGCAGAGGATCGTCGCCACGGTCCTGCCGTCGAACCGTCCGGCGCCCTCGAGGATCGCCGCGACGCCCAGGGCCGCAGCCGGCTCGACCACCAGGCCCGCGTGGCCGAGGAGGAGGCGCATCGCCTCGACGATGCTCGCCTCGGAGACCAGGACGGCGTCGTCGACGACCTCCTGGAGGTCGGCGAGCACCTCAGGGATGACGTACCGGCCGGCGACACCGTCGGCGATCGTGTCGGGCCGCCCCACCTCGACCGGTGTCCCGGCGCGCAGGGCGAGCGTCATGGCGGGCGCGTTCTCCGGCTGGACGCAGACCACCTCGGTGCCCGTGCTCAGGCACTTCAGTGCGAGGCCGACCCCCGACGCCATCGCGCCTGCTCCCAGCGAGACCAGGACCGCGGCGAGGGGATCCGGGTGCTCCGCGAGCTCGAGCCCGATCGTCCCCGCGCCCTCGCACGTGTCGACGTCCTTGCTGTCCTCCACCACGTAGGCGCCGGTCTCGTCGGCCAGCCCTGCGGCCACCTCCAGGGCGCGCTCGATCTCGCCGTCGACGAGCACCACGGTCGCGCCGAGGGCCTCCATCCGCCGCAGCTTCAGCGGGTTGGCGGCCGACGAGGCGACGACCGTGACGCCGATCCCGCGCGCCCGACCGCCGAACGCGAGCGCCTGACCGAGGTTGCCGGCGCTCGCGCACACGACGGCGTCCGCCGACCCGCGCTCGAGGAGTCGGGCGAGCACCGTCTCCGTCCCGCGGCCCTTGAACGAGCGGACCGGGTTCAGGGTCTCGACCTTGAGGACCAGACGGCAGCCCAGCACCGAGCTCAGCGGCTCGCACTCGTACTGCGGGGTGTCGAGGAACAGCGGGCTGATCTGGCTGCGGGCACGAACGATCCGGTCAAGCTCGAGCCGCACGGGAACCTCCCGCGCGCTCGACCACGACTCCTCGGCAGCTTCTCAACCGCGCAGCCCTGCCAGCAGCGCGCCGGCGGTCGCGGCGGCGGCGGCGATCCACACCAGGGTCGGCAACCGTTGCCAGAACGGCTTCACGCGCGCACCACCTCCCCCTGGTCCGTGACCTCGACGTCGACCGCCTCGAGCGGCTCGGTCGCCGGCCCCTGGACGACCTGGCCCGTGGTGGCGTCGAAGCCGCTGCCGTGGCAGGGGCACCGGATCACGCCGCCGCTCACGCCGCCGACGAGGCATCCCTGGTGGGTGCACACCGCGTCGAAGCAGCGGACGGTCGTGCCGTCGCGGGTCAGCACCAGCTTCTCGTCGGGGAGCACGAGGCCGCCGCCGTCGGGCACGTCGTCGATCGATGCCAGCGGGCCGGAGCCCTTGCCCTTCCCCGAGCTGTCCTCGGTGCCCGGGTAGTCGTCGCTGCCGGAGTCGTCGCTCGTGGGTGCCGGCCCGAGCGCCACGAAGCCGAGGTAGCCCGCCGCTCCGGCCGCGAGCGCGACGCCGGTCCCCTCGAGGACCGAGCGGCGACTGACCTCAGACCCGGTCATGTCAGTAGCTCGCATACCCGGACTGCCCGAAGAACCAGAAGGCGGAGCTGAACCAGACGACCACCAGCACGCCGGCGAGCAGCCCGCCCAGCACCGGCACCGTGGCCGACGGGAGCCCGCGCAGTCGCAGCGCCAGCATCTTCGCCGCGAAGACGCCGTAGAAGACGCAGCCCGCGACGGAGTGCAGCAGCACCCGCGTCGAGCCGTCCTCGAACCCGAGCGACCACACGCAGTGGAAGACCACGGGCATCGTCAACAGGAACGCGGCGACGCCGGTCCAGCGATGCAGGCCCACCACCCAGCCGGGTGCGACGCTGACGCCGGGCAGCTTCCCCCACATCGCCAGGGCGGAGAGCACCTGGACGACGACGAGCGCGGTGGCCGCCGTGGTCAGCCACGCCTTCATCTGCAGCATCCCGCTGAACCCGAACGTGGTCAGCGCGGCTCCGTCGCCCGGGTGCACCTTCGCGTACGCCGCGAGCGCAGCCGCGACCGCCAGGGCGAGCGCGCCGAGCGCGGCCAGCCCCCACTGCGACGGCTGTCCGGCCGCATCCACCTCTGTGCCCACCCGTCGATCGTGCTCTCCGTGCAGGGTCGGGCGATAGCCCCAGCCCGTGCGAGGAGACGGCGCCTACCCGAACCTCGTCCACTGGCCTTCGGAGATCACCTCGACGGTCCCGTCGACGACCTGGATCGCCGTCTGCTCGTCGATGGCGTAGGCCGGGCCGTCGATGTCCGCGGCCCACCGCTCGGCGTGCGCCAGGGTGTTCGTCGGGAACGCCTCGAGGTGCGGGAAGATCGAGAAGTCGACCACCCCCAGCGTCCGGTCGTCGGGCGCAGACGCCCACTCGACGAAGTAGTCCCCGATCCGGGGCGTCATCACCATGCTCCCCGCGCTCACTCCCACCCACACCGTGTCGGGCAGCGTCGGCAGCAGGTCGGCCAGCCCGGACTCCCGCATCCAGTGGCTGAGGTACGTCGCGTCACCGCCGTCGACCAGGAGCACGTCGGCTTCCTTGACCCAGGGCACCCACCGGTCCGCACCGATCGTGGGCAGCGCGGTGAGCTCGAGCACTCCGAGCGACGCCCAGCCCAGGCCGGAGAAGTACCGGAAGTCGGGATCCGCGGCCACCAGGCCCCGCACCGACTCCGGCCCGCACATCGGGTGACCCCACTGGGCGGTCGGGACGACCAGTGCACGGCACGCGTCGATCGGCTTGCCGAGAAGCTGCACGAGCGCCGAGCGGATGCTCGGGTTCGTGACGCCACCGGACGTGAGCAAGAGCTTCACGGTGCCTCCAGGTCCGGGCGTGACAGGGATGCTGGATCCTCCCGCAGGACGAGCCCGGACACGAGCCGGAAACCAGCGGTGCGCTCGATCCGCGGCGGGCACAGGCCGCCGTCACGACCCCGGGAGTCCGCCGAGCCGACCGGCGACGTCCACGGCCAGGGCGATCTGGTGCTCCAGCGCGGGCGCGCTTCCCCACCACGAGACCGAGGTGACGACGAGGCCCTCGCGGGTCACCTGCATCGACCACAGCTCGGCGGGCCGCACGCGTCCGTCGCCGTGGGCGGCGTCCGGCCAGTGCTCGACCCGGTGCCGGAGCTCGGCGTCCAGGATCCCGTGCGGATCCGTGTAGGCGTACCGACCCTCGGCGAGCGTCGACGAGGGGCGTCCTGCGAGGCGGCCGAACCACGCGCCGACCTTGCCCAGGTCGGACTGTGGGCCGACCCGGTGCACGTCCAGGGTCGGCGACGCCGACGAGTGCACCGTCCGCAGCCCCGGGGCGACCCACCTGACGAACGACGCGGGGTCGTTCTCGCCTGTCGGCGTGCCGTCGTCGAGATCGCAGTACCAGCCCGGAGGCTCACCTGCGGGCTGGAGACGGGCCGTGTGGGCGCCCGTCCGGGTGACCAGCAGGCCGCGGGAGTGCGCCACGTCATCGATGAAGCCGTTCGCGGAGGCCGCCACCACGGCATCGTAGGTCGCGCCTCCCGAACGCTCGTCAGAGCACTTCGTTCCGGCGGCGCTCAGTGGCCCCCGGCGTCGAACGCCGGTGCGAACCGCAGCTCGCCCCGCGGCGGAGGGCCGGAGAAGGTGATGTGCTGGACGACGGCCCGGTCCAGCTCGTGGTGCGACAGCTGGCCGTCGCCCGTGAAGCCCATCCGGCCGTAGATGTTCGGGTCACCGATCAGCGCGCAGCCGCGCGCCTCGCGATCCCGCAGCCGGCGCAGACCCTCGGCCACGAGCGCCCGACCGATCCCCCGCCGTTGCCGGTCGAGCCGGACGGAGATCGGCCCGAGCCCGAACCAACCGTCGTGCGCCCCGTCGATCGTCACGGGCGAGAACGCGACGTGACCGATGACGTCGCCGTCATCCTCCGCCACCAGCGAGAGCGTCAGGTCCCCGGTCGCCCGCAGGGCCCGGATGATCGGCGCCTCGGAACCGTCGCTGAACCACTGCGGCTCGAAGGCCTCGATGGTCAGCCGATCGATGGCGTCGACATCGGCGGGACGTTCGGGTCGGATCAGCACCGTCGCCTCCGGCTCGCGGGACGCGCCCAGCTCAGGCGCGCCTCGCAGCGTAGGGCCGGGTGGCGCGGAGCCGAAGCGGATATGCGCCGGCCCACTGAGCAGCAGGAGCGCCGGCACGAGGACGATGGAGCCGGCCGCGAGAGTCACCACGGACCACCCACCGACCACGAGGAGCATGGTCGAGGTCAGGGTGCCCACGGCGGCCGAGATCCACACGACGGCCTCCGCCATACCCTCGACGCCCGCGCGCTGCTCCTCGGGCAGCCCGACGGCCAGCGACGCACTCCCGCCGACGAAGCACAGGTTCCAGCCGTACCCGAGCACGAACAGACCCATCGCCTGGGGGACGAGGTCGCCGGATGCGGCAACGAGGGTCGAGGCGAGCAGCGTGGCGAGGCCGAGCGCCATCACGGGTCCGGGGCCCAGGCGGTCGACCAGGCGCCCCGTGACCGGCGACAGGACGAACATGCCGAGCGTGTGAGCCGCGAGGACGAGCCCGACGACGTCCAGACCGTGATGGTGCAGGTGCAGCTGGACCGGCACCGACGTCATCACGACGGCCATCACGACCTGCCCGGTGACCATCACGGCGAGGCCGTCGCGCCCCGCCCGGGACACCCAGATCGCCCGAAAGGACGCTCCGGACCTGCTCCCGGGTCGTCGGGCCGTGCGCAGCCTGCTCACGGCCAGCGCGGCAAGCAGGCCCGCCGGCACGCTGAGCAGGAACGCACCGGAGAGTGCCGGCTGTCCGAGGGTGTGCGCGAAGCGCGCGGTCGGGAGCAGGAGCAGGGGGCCGCCCACGGCGCCGACGGTGCCGGCCCAGACGATCAGACCGATGGCGAACCCTCGGCGTCGCGTGGGCACGAGCTCGGCGGCCACGTACCGGGACAGCTGCGCGGCAGCGTTCCCCAGGCCGATCAGGAGCATGGCGACGACGAGCAGTCCGACGTGGCCGAGGGGCACGGCCACGGCTCCGGCCGCAGCGCCGAGCGCAGTCGCCAGATACCCGAGCCGCAGGGCCGTCGGAGTTCCGGAGCGGCGGGTGAGCGACGTGACCAGGAGTGCGCCGACCCCGGTTCCGACGACCGCCGCGGTGCCGGGCACCCCGCCCCAGGCCCGCCCCAGGACGTCGACCGCGACCAGTGCGGCGACCGTGCTGGTGGTCGCGATGACCGCGCTGCTCAGGGCGGCGCCGACGAACAGCGCCGACGTCGCCGGGGCGATGCGGGTGTGGAGGCCTGTCGTGCTCTGCACCATGCGATCGACGCTACGAAGGCCCAGCGGCCCGGTGAATGGCCGATTGCAGGTGTTGATGGTCCTTCGCCTGTCGATCACGAGGTGTTCCGGCGCTACGGTTTGTGGATGAGCAAACCGCTCGACGGCACCGACTGGCGCATCCTCTCCGAGCTCCAGGACGACGGCCGCTTGTCGTTCAACCAGCTCGGCCGGAAGGTCAACCTCTCGGCGCCCGCAGTCGCTGACCGGGTGCGTCGGCTGGAGGATGCCGGCGTGATCGCTGGCTACGAGGCCCGGATCGACCCGGCTCGCGCGGGCCTCCCGCTGACCGCGTTCATCAAGCTGCGGTGCTCACCCGGGCGCTGCCTGCTCAAGACGACCGCATCCGACGAGTTCCCCGAGGTCGTCGAGATCCACAAGCTCAGCGGCAGCTCGTGCACCCTCCTGCGGGTCCGCGCCGCATCGATGCCGCACCTGGAGGAGATCTTCGAGCGGATCGGGAGGCACGGCGAGATCGACACCCAGATCGTGCTCTCCACCCAGTACGAGGGCCGACCCGTCACCGAGCCGCCCGCGCACACCCGGTCCGCACAGCCGTCGCCGGGATGGAGCCGTGGGCTGCAGGCGGACGACGCCTGAGTCCGATGTCGGGCTCTGACCTGCGGGCCCGTGCGGCTGGCCCCGGTCAGGCAGCGAAGCCGCTCGGTCAAGGGCGAAGCACGTCGGCGGCGTGTCTCGCCCTCGGAAGGACTAATCGCGGGCGACCGTGGGAACGCTTCCGCTAGCGTGTGGCGCGGCACTCGACGCGGCCCGCGGTCTTCGGGCCGGCAGCCATTGGGGGCAACGGTGACGGACGCGGCCAGCGTGACGGACGTCGAGCAGATCGGTGCGGACGCCGCCCGCCCGACGTTGCGGGGTCTCGGCCGTCGCCTGACGCAGCGTCGGACGGCCGGCAGGCAGCTCCGGCGGCTGACTCGATACGCAGGTACGCCGTTGGTCGTCGGGACCATGGCGGTCCACGTCCTCGCGGGGATGGCGCCGGTCGTGTTCATGATCGGCACCGGCCTCGCACTGCAGCACCTCGATGACGGCGGCGCCATGCCGTGGCTGGCGCTGGCGATCGGGGCGTTCCTCGGTCAGCAGCTGCTCGCGCCCGTGCAGCTGGTGCTCTCCAAGGCGGTCGCCCGGCGGGTCGACGCCGCGTGCCTCACCCGCTTCACCGGCTTCGCGTTGGAACGCGCGGAGCTCGCGACCCTGGAGCGGCCCGAGGTCGCCGACCGGCTGAACCAGGCCGACGAGGCGTTCGAGCAGTGGACTCTGACCCCGGGGACGGCCGTCGAGGGCGCCCTCGCGCTCACCGCCAGATACACACAGCTCGTCGGAGCCGTCGTCCTGCTCGCCGTCGCGGCAGGCCCCTGGGCGGCGCTCGCCGGGGCCGTCGTCGCGCTGGTCGCTCGGGCCGGCCAGACGGAGGCGTTCTTCCGCTGGGGCCAGCTGATCCGCGGCTTCCAGCCGCTGCGCCGCCGCGCTACGTATGTCCGCGAGCTTGCGACGAGCACCCGCGCGGCGAAGGAGATCCGCACGCTCGGCCTGGTCGACTGGCTCGACGAGCGCTACACGGCCGAGAACCAGGCCGTGCTCCGACCGTTGTGGCGCTGGCGGCGACGGGTCTACGGCGTCCCGTTCGTCACGTACACCGTGATCGCGTTGGTCGGGTCCGTCGTCGCGTTCGTCGTCATGGCGCAGTCGACGTCCAGTGGGCGCGTCGGCGCGGCGGCGGTCGCGGTGCAGGCCCTCGTGCTGTGCGCGCGGTTCGGCGTGATGTTCCCCGAGTCCGACGTCAAGCTCGTCTACGGCCGCAGTGCGTGGGAGGCCCTGCTCGAGTTCGAGGCGCTCGCGGAGCAGGACGCCGGACCTGACCTGGCGGCACCCTCCGTAGCCCGCACCACCCCCGCGAACACGATCAGCATCCGGCAGGTCCGGTTCGGCTACCGACCCGACCGCCCCGTGCTCGACGGCCTCGACCTCGAGCTTCCCGTCGGGACGTCGACGGCTCTGGTGGGGGTGAACGGCGCCGGCAAGACGACGCTGGTGAAGCTCCTGACCGGCCTGTACCGGCCAGAGGCCGGGACGGTCAGCGTGGACGGCGTCGACCTGCGCCGCCTCGACGTCCACGCCTGGCAGCGAGCGTTCGCGATCACGTTCCAGGACTTCCTGCGCTACGAGATGCCGCTGCGCGAGAACGTCGCCATGGGTGCGATCGAGCACCGGAACGACGACGCGGGCCTCGAGGCCGAGGTGCGCCGGGTCGGGCTCGGCGACCTGCTGGACGGCCTGCCCCTCGGCCTGGAAACTCCCCTGACGCGCGGGCTGCCCGGCGGTCGGGACCTGTCCGGGGGGCAATGGCAGCGGCTCGCTCTCGCCCGATCGTTGTTCGCTGTCCGCCACGGTGCGTCCGTGCTGGTGCTGGACGAGCCGACCGCGCAGCTCGACGCTCGCGGCGAGGCCGAGTTCTACGACCAGTTCCTCGACCTGACCCGCGGCGTCACGAGTCTCGTCATCTCGCATCGATTCTCCTCGGTGCGGAGGGCCGACCGCATCGTCGTGCTCGACGGCGGGCGGATCACCGAGGCGGGCAACCACGACGAGCTCGTCGGCCTCGGCGGCACGTACGCGGGGATGTTCGAGGTGCAGGCACGGCGCTTCGGAGAGGCACGGAGCCGACGGGTCGACGGCGCCACCGTGAACGTCGAGCAGGACGAGCGGGGGAGGGCGCAGTCATGAGGGACGTGATGTTCTGCCTCGGGCGACTCTTCGCGATCGGCTGGCGGCTCGACCGGCGCCGCCTGCTCGTCGGCGGCGGCCTCCTGCTCCTCGGCGCACTGGCCACGCCCCTCGTGGCCGTCGGCGCGGGCCGATTCGTCGACGCCGTCACGCTCGGCGCGGTCGGGGACGCCACGACCTGGGGAGTCGTCGTCGCCGTCGCGCTGACCGGCGAGCTCATGCTCGGGCACTTCGCGCACCTGTACTACTTCGAGCTCGCGGAGCTCACCGAGGAGCGGTTCAACCGCGAGCTGCTCCGACTGGTCAACGGCCCCGAGGAGCTCAGTCACGCGGACGACCCGGCGTTCGCCGACCGCGTCGACCTGCTCCGCCAGGACGTCATGCAGCTGCGCTCGACCGTGCAGTTCGGGCTCCAGCTCGGTGCGGTGGCCGTGCAGCTGCTGCTCACCGCCCTCGTGCTCGGGGCAGTCTCGCCGTGGCTGCTGGCGTTGCCGGCCGCTGCAGTGGCGCCCGTGGTCCTCGGCCGCCGCGCCGAGGCGGGTCTGCAGGCGGCCCGCGAGCAGCAGGCACCGACGACGCGCGGCATCCGCTACCTGCGCCGGTTGGCCGCCGACCCGGCCTCCCAGAAGGAGGTGCGACTCGCCGGAGGCGCCGACTTCCTGCTCGCGCGGCAGTCGGCGCTGCTCGACGAGTACGGCTCGGCGATGGCGAGGGCGGACCGCCGCCACGCACTGCTGCGCGCGGCAGGGCAGCTGGTGTTCGGTCTGGGCTACGTCGCTGCGGTGCTCTGGGTGTACGAGCTCGCTCGCACCGGCCGGGTCTCCGCCGGCGCCGTGGTCGTCACCGTCACGCTCGCCACGCAGCTCGGATCGCAGGTGTCGTCGGGGATCGAGCTCCTGGGTTCCGTGCACCGCGCCGTGGCCGGCCTACGCCGCTTCGTCGCGTTCGACGAGGAGGTCGCGCGAACCACCGCCCCCGTGCGCTCCGGTCAGATCCCGGCTCACACAGTCGACGGAATCCGGCTCGAGGGGGTGGTGTTCCGGTACCCCGGGTCCGACGAGGACGCGCTGCGCACCCTCGACCTGCACCTGCCTGCGGGGGTCTCGGTGGCACTCGTCGGTGAGAACGGCGCCGGCAAGAGCACGCTGCTCAAGCTGCTCACCGGCCTCTACCGGCCCTCGGCCGGTCGCATCCTCGTCGAGGGCGTCGACCTGCAGGAGGTCGCCCCGGCAGCCTGGCGTGCTCGCACGGCAGCGCTGTTCCAGGACTTCGCCCGGGTCGAGCTGTCGCTGCAGCACAGCGTCGGCATCGGCCGGCTGACGCAGGTGGACTCCCCCGACGCCGTCACCACGGCGGCGAGCCGCGCCGGCGCGGGGGCGACCGTCGAACGCGTCGGCCTCGACGGAGTGCTCGGGCTCGGGTACGCCGACGGCGAGGACCTGTCGGGCGGCCAGTGGCAGTCCGTCGGTTTCGCGCGCACCCTCATGCGCACCGACCCCCTGCTGCTCACTCTCGACGAGCCGGCCGCGGCCCTCGACGCGCTCGCCGAGCAGCGTCTCGTGGACGCCTATCAGTCGACCGCGGCCGAGGTGGCCGCGACCGTCGGCGGGGTGACGATCTTCGTCACGCACCGCATGTCGACCGTGCGGCTCGCCGACCGGATCGTGGTGCTCGACGGCGGCCGTGTCGTCGAGCAGGGCAGCCATTCCGAGCTGTTGGCCGCAGGAGGCCCGTACGCACGGCTCTGGGCGCTGCAGGCCCGGGCCTACGCCGACTGACCGGGAGTGCCGACGGACCCAGGGCGGTCCTGGCCTCGTCGTCAACGCACACGCAGCACCTGGCCCAGCCGCTCGCGGCGGCGGGCGGAGGACTCGACCGCCACCACCACCAGAACGGTCGCCCCCAGGAGCACGACCGGCACCACCGCCCACCACGGCAGCACCACCCCCGGATCGGTCGCCTGCCCGGTCACGAGCCGCAGCGCGAGCGGGGAGACGAGCGCGCCCACGAGGACCAGGCCGAGCAGCACGCCGCCCGCCGCGGCCACCAGGGTCGACGGAAGCAGCTCTCCAGCGGCGACCCGGGCCGTGGCCCGTGGGCGAAGTCCGAGCACGCGAGCTGTCGCGAGTGACGTGGCGCGACCTGGGGCGGATGCGGCGGCGCCCAGCACGACGACGAGGACGGCGTACCCGGCGGAGAGGGCAGCGACCAGCGCGACGAGCATCAGGAGCCCGCCGATCAGCGGGTCGGACCGCCGATCCGCGAGCCACTGCGCGCGGGACAGCACGGTCACGCCCGCCGCAGGGGCAGCCGCACGCGCCACCGCGGAGGCGTTCGGGCCGACAGCCCATACGGTGTCCAGACCCACCACCTCCGCCTCGACCGGCGCAGCGCCCGTCTGCTCGGCTCGTCTTACGGCTGCCTCGAGGACGGCGGACAACGCTGCACGGTCCACCACGACGGTCGGGCCGGCCGGCGTCCCGTCGGGTTCCTGCTCCTGCAGTGCGGGCACCTGAGCCACGGGTTGGAGGTCGACCGTCACGTTCCCCCAGCGCACGGACGGCTGGGTGCCCAGCAGGGCGGCCGGGACCAGCGCCGGCACCGGACCGGGTGTGGCGCGGGTCGTCGCGTCACCGGACGCGTCCGCCAGAGTCGCGAACGCAGGGTCGGCCCCGAACGGCGTGCGAGCGAGCAGCTCCCCGTACGGCACCGGATCGACGGCGAGCACCCGCACCGCGTCGACACCGTGCACGCCGAAGAGCTGGCTGCGGGCCCGCACCCTGCCGACCGCGACCGCGTCGACACCGTCGGCGCCGGCCAACCGGTCCGCGACGTCCTGGAGGGACGCGTCGGGCAACGTCGTGCGCACCACGACGTCGGCGCCCACCCTGTCCCACGAGCCGCCCACCTGACCGGCGCGCGCCGTGCCGGCGAGCGCACCGCACAGCGCGACGAGCGTCGTGACCACGACGAGGGCGACGAACGGCAGCACAGCCCGGGTGGAGCCGGCTCGTGCCACGGCGAGCAGCGGTCCGGCCCTGCGGGACGTGCGCGCGACGCGCAGCGCTCCGCCGAGCAGCAGGGGGACGGCGCGCCACAGCAGCAGGGCGACCGCCGCCGCCACCAGCACAGGGGCGGCCGCGAGCAGCAGGTCTGCGGGACCCGACATCGACACGACGCCGCGACGACGCAGGGAGACCAGGGCTGCGAGGGCGAGCACGATCAGCGCAGCCTCGAGCGACGCCCGCCGCACCGTGCGGACGCGCTGCGCGAGCCGGCGGCGGTGCCGGTCGGTCGGGACGCGGCGGACATCGCTGCGCGCTGCGGTCACCGTCGCGAACGCCGGCGGCGCCAGGACCGCCACGGTCACCATGAGGACCACCCAGGGCCAGGCCACGGAGCCAGGTGCCGCGAGCTGGCCGAGCGCCAGGCCGGCCGTGGCTCCCACGCCGACCACCACGGCCGCCTCGATCCCCGCTCGCCACGCGACGCCCGACAGGGAGGCGCCACGGGCCCGCTGGGTGCGGAGCGCCGCCGACCGACGGCGCGCCAAGAGGTCCGCACCGACCAGGAGCACGAGGACGGCGCCGAGGGCCAGCCCGACGAGCACGACCATCGCCTGCGACCAGGTCGCCGCCACCCGTGCGCGCGCCTGCGTCAGCACGAGGTCGAGACGCGATGTCACCGTTGCCGCGGGCCCGGGAGCCAGCACCAGATCCGGCGACGCCTCCAGAGCGGCGATCTGTGTGGCCAGCGCGCCGGAGCTGCCGTAGTCCAGCGCCCGCGGATCCACGGGGAATCGGAAGGTCCGGGTCACCCCGTCCGGCTCGAGCGCGACGCGGGCCGCGGGGAGCGAGGCGGCGGACAGCAGCCCTCCCACGACGGTCGTCGGCGCGTTGGTCTGCCCGACCACCCGCGGCCGCAGGACCTCCGGCCGCGCCGCCCACACAGGGTCCCGCGGGTCCTCCGCCTCGAACACGCCCGTGACCAGCACCGGCAGAGCCGAGTGGTCGGGCTTCGTGGCCCGGAAGGTGTCGCCCGCTCCGACGCCCAGCACGCGAGCCACGGCGTCGGAGAGGGCGATCTGCACGGCACCGTCGGGCCCCGGGCGGCCGGGTGCGCTCCCCGCGACCCATCGGACGTCGGGCTCCTGTCCCGCCCACAGGTAGGTCATCCACAGGACGCCACCGGTCGGCATCCCGGGGGTGCTGAGTGACAGGTCCGTGCTCGTGGCCGAGGCGACCGGAGGCCCGAGCACAGGCTGGAGCGACGGCGGCAGGACGCTGTCGATCCCGAGCGCCGCACCGTCGACCCCGGCCCTCGTGTCCCGGGCATCCGCGGTCGGGTCCGACGCGCCGGGACCGTACGTGCTGGTGATGACGAAGTCCGCGGGCGGATCTGCATGCGCGACGGCCGCCCGGACCGCCACGTCGGCGCGGTGGCTCAGGAGCCGCGGCACGGCGTCGGTGACGCCGACCGTGAGCGCCACGACGAGTGCGGTGACGACCAGCGGCCACAGGTCGGCGCGGGCCCGTCGCCACGCGGCCCTCACGTGCCCGGCTCCATGCGCAGCCGCGCGACCGTCGATCGACGCACCGCGCGTGCGGAGAGGGGCACGACCAGCGCGGCGCACCCGGCCAGCAGGACGACGAGCGTCGCCACCTGGACCGCCCACGGCCAGAGCACGACGGCGGCCGGTACGGGCGGGAGTCCCTGTGCGGAGAGCGCCAGCAGCGGGCCGACCGCCCAGCAGGCGAGGGCACCCAGCAGCCCGCCGACGAGCACGGGCACCCCGACGAGGACGGCCTGCTCGGCGAGCACGGACCGGAGCACCGAGCGCCGCGGCACGCCCAGGCCGCGCAGGCGGGCCACGTCGACCTCGCGCGCCTCGAGCGCGGTCGTGGTGTGCAAGGCGGTCCCGACGAGCGCGAGGACGAGGGCGGCGACGACCAGGAGCGCGGCCGCCGCTCGCTGTGCGGCGCGCAGGGGACCGGCGACGCTCTCCTGCGCGACGGCCTCGCGATCGGTCACCGGCCCGATGCCCTGGGCCCGCAGCGTGGCCGCGGCATCGGGGGGCATGTCGCCACCGACCCACCACGCATCGGTCAGTGTGTCGAGGTTGCCCTGACTCAGGGCCGCGCGCGACAGCGTGTCCACGTCGGCGAGCAGCGCCGCCGACCGCGGTTGCGAGGGGACGTACGCGGTGATGCCGACGACCTTCGCAGGCACGGGGGTCAGGCCGAGCGCGAGCTGCACCCCGTCGCCGACCGTGAGCCCGAGCTGGTCCGCCAGCCGCTTCGAGACCACCACCGGCACGTCGTCGACGGGGGGGAACGCGAGCGCGCCGAGGGTGCCCTCGGCCCAGTACAGCCCGGGCAGGTAGGCCGTGCCCTGCAGCGTCAGCCGCGCACCGCCGGACACCTCGGTGGCCTCGATGTCGGTCAACGCAGCCACGACGTAGTCGCTGGTCGGCGGGTGCGCTGGTGACCATGTCCCGGGCACGAGGGCTGCGCCCGGCATCTGCACGTCGATGTCGAACGCGGCTGAGCTCTCCTGGTCGGGGTCGGCCACGTCGCCGACGCCCGTGAGCCGGGTGTCGACGGCCACCACCCGGACGCCCGGCGGCACGGCCACGGCGAGGTCGTGCGGGGTGCCGTCCAGCGCCACCGCCCCCGCGGGCACGGCAGCGCGCGCGCCGTCGTCGTCCTGGACGACCAGGGTGAGGTCAGCCGTGATCTGGACGTCGTCGGCCACGTGCCCGGTGACGACCAGGTCGGCGCTCGTTCCGGGCAGCTGCACCCCCCCGACCGGCTCCGCCGGCGCCAGCCCCGACGTGACCTCAGCCCAGCCGCCGGTCGGCACCCGGCCGCGCAGCAGGCCGTCGGCGTCCCTCGTGTCGACGGCAACCAGGCGTACGGCCTGGTCGCCGGCCTGGGCACGCGACCCGAGCGTGACGGCTCGGCTGGTGACGGGGCTCACCCGTCCGCTGGTCGCTGCACGCAGGGCCGCGCCCGCTCCGAGCGCATCCAGCTGTGCGGGCACGGACAGATCGGTGCCGACGCTGGCCGCCGCCTGATCGTGCTGGGACTGCGCCCATGTCGCGGCGAAGCCGACGCCGAAGGTCGCGCACGCCGTCGCGAGCACGAGAAGGAACGCCGCCGCGGCTCCCTGCGGGCGACGTGCCACCCCCCAGGCGGCGAGAGGCAGGGTCAGCGAACGGGCCGAACCGGCGCGTGCGTCGGCGCGGCGGGCGAGAAGCGGCAGCGGGCGCAGGAGGAGGGCCGCGCCGGCGATCATGCACAGCACGGGGGCGACGACGAGCACCGGGTCGGCCGTGACCCCGCTCGCGACCCGGTGGGCGCGCAGCTGGACGTAGGCGACCACCGCGAGGACGAGGAGCAGCAGGTCGGCGCCGGACCGGGCCACCACGCCGGCACGCTCCTCGCGGGTGCCGCGATCCGTCCCGGTGCGCAGCCAGGGCAGCACGAGGAGGCCGCCGAGTGCGACCGTGACCGCGGTGACGGCTCCGACGAGCGGACCGAGGCCACCCTCAGGGACGCCCGTCGGATCGAGGCCGACCGCATCCGCCAGAACGAGGTACAGCGCGAGCGCCAGCGCCGTAGCCGGGACGATCGCCACGACGGCGAGCGCGGCGGCCTCCGCGGCGGCCTGGGCGACGAGGCGACCTCGGCCCACCCCTCGGGCGCCGATCAGCGCCGCCTCGGCCGCACGCCGGCCCGCGACGAGGCGGGCGGCAAGCACCACCGTCGTCACCGCGAGGGCGGCGCCCAGCAGGGCGACCGCGAGCACGCCGGAGCCGGTGATCCTGCCCTGCTCGCGGGCAGCGTGGATCGTGCGCGCGAACGGCAGGTCCACCACGACGTTCTGCGTGCGGTCGCCCAGCGCGCTGTCCAGCTCGGACGTGAGTGCGTCGACACCCGCTCCGGCCGAGACCAGGTCGGTGGCGTCCGCGCCGGAGAGATCGGGGTCGAGGCGCACGGTGACCCGGCGCAACGGGATCTGGCCCGCGGCAAGTCCACCCGGCGCGACGACGAACGGACCGTAGGCCGTGATGTATCCGCGGTAGTTCGGGCTGACCCCCGTGCCGCCCAGCGGGTCTTCGTCCCACGCGGTGGAGGGTCGTGGCACGAACGTGCCGACGACCGTCCACGGGGCGCCGGAACCACCCGGGTCGGCGGCGAGGGTGGTCGAGCTCCCGACGTCGAGGCTGAGCGCCCGTGCCGCCGACGTGGGCAGAGCGACCTCGCCCGGTGCCGCGGGCCACCTCCCCGCCGCGAGCGTCCCGCGCATGGCGGGATCGTCCAGGTCGGCGAGGTAGGCGATGCGCAACGGCTGTCCGTCGGGCGGCAGATACTGCATGACTGTCGACGTCCACGCCGTCTGGGTCGTCGGGAGATCGCCGAACGGACTTCTCAAGAGTGCCGATGCCTTGGCGACGGCCTCCGAGGCGTCGCGTGCGGTCGCGGCGACGCGTTCGTCCACGCCCGCGTCGTCGGGGTCCTCGGGGAAGCCCAGCGCGACGCTCACCTCGACGTCCCGAGCGGGCGCGCCCACCATCGTCAGCTGGAGGGCCCGCTGCGGGGACGCCGTCACGAGCAGCACGCACACCCCGACCAACGCGGACCCGGCAACCATGACGGCCAGCACCGCCGCCAGCACCGCCACCTGGGCGCGCGCTCGCTGCCACACCAGCTCACCCACGCGCGGCTGCTTCGACGAGCCGACCGTCCACCAGGTGCACGGCGCGGTCCGCGAGCGCGATCATCACCGGGTCGTGCGTGGCGACCAGCGCCGTCATCCCGTCCGCCTCGACGACACCGCGGATCAGCGCCATCACGGACAGTCCGGTCTCGCTGTCCAGCTGTCCGGTGGGCTCGTCGGCGACCAGGAGCCGGGGCGAGCCGGCCAGAGCCCTCGCGATGGCGACCCGCTGCTGCTGACCACCGGACAGCTCGTCGGGCCGCTGCAGCGCGTGGGGGGCGAGCCCGACCAGTTCGAGGAGCATCTCGACGCGGCGCTCGCGCTCTGGCACGGGCGTCTCGCGCAGCCGCATCGGCACACCGACGTTCTCGGCCGCCGTCAGCACGGGTATCAGGCCGAAGGTCTGGAAGACGAACGCGACCCGGTCGCGACGGAGCATGGCCTGCTCGTCCTCGCTGAGCGCGCCCACGTCGATGCCGTCGACGAGCACGCTGCCCTCGTCCGGACGGTCGAGGCCTCCGACGATGTTGAGCAACGTCGTCTTGCCCGACCCGGAACGCCCGACGAGCGCCACGAGCTCGCCCGGGGCCACGTCGAGGTCGACGCCTCGCAAGGCGTGCACCGCAGAGCGACCGCCACCGAAGGTGCGGTGCACGTCCCGAACCTGCACCGCCGCGCCCAGCCCCGCGCTCACCGGGAGCTGCCGTCGGGCCAGACAGCCAGGTGGTCGGCCTCCAGCGCAAGGCGCACGCGACGGGTCAGCGCGAGCGCTTCGCGGTACTCGCGCGGCACCTGCAACCGCCCCGCCCGGTCCATCACCGCGTACTCCTCGTGCGTGACCTCGCCGCCGGCGTCATCCCGGCGCACCACCTCGCTGCTCGTCCGTCCGTCCCTGATCGCGACGGTCCGTTCCACCAGCCCGCTGACCGCCGAGTCGTGCGTGACCACGACCACGGTGGTGCCGGACTCGCGGTTCGCGGTGCGCAACGCGTCGAAGACCTCGCGCGCCGTCGCGGTGTCGAGCTCGCCGGTGGGTTCGTCGGCCAGCAGCAGCTGCGGCTCGTTGGCCAGTGCGGTCGCGATCGCGACGCGCTGCTGCTCGCCGCCGGACATCTCCTGCGGCCGCCGGTCGGCAACGTGCCCGACGCCGACGAGCTCGAGCAGCTCGTCGGCCCGCGCCGACCGGTGCCGGCGCGACCCTGTCATCGGCATCGCGACGTTCTGCCGGCCGGTCAGGTACGGCAGCAGGTTGCGCGAGGTCTGCTGCCACACGAACCCGACCATGTGCCGGCGGTAGGCGACCCGGTCCCGTGCGTGCATCGCCATCAGGTCCCAGCGCCCCACCCGCACCCGGCCCGCCGTGGGTGCGTCCATGCCGGACAGCACCGAGAGCAGCGTGGACTTTCCCGACCCGCTGGCTCCGACGACCGCCACCATCTCGCCCTCGTCGACCAGCAGGTCGAGCCCTTGCAGGGCCTGCACCTCGACGGTGCCCGACTGGTAGATCCGCACGAGGTTCTCGCAGACGACGAGTGCGTCGTGGCCGAACTGCGCCGAGGGCGCGACACCTCCGCCCATCGCCTCGAGCGTGCTCTCGGACACCAGCGGCTCCCTCCGTCGGGCGACCTTCCACCCCGCAGGCTAAGCCGTCGTCCAGCACATCACTCTTCTCCGTCCCCTCGCCGCGCGGCGAGGGTCGGTTCGCGCCCGCATTCGACTCTGTGGGTCAGTGAGCGCCCCTCGACCTCGTGCGGTCAAGAGCAGGTCCGAGACCCGCTCGCGCAGCTGACGGGCGACTTCGTCAAGGCTCGGGGACCGAGTCCCGAACGCCGCGCGGTGCGCCAAGTCTTCTCGCTCAACGACTCGTGCGAGGTGTCGAGGTCGCTGTCACGTGGTCGACGCTGCGGCCTCCAGCACGAGGCCCGCGACGTCGTCCGGATGCGAGATCCCGACGACATGGGAAGCCCCAGGGATCTGGATGGTGCGTCTGGCAGCGGCGCGTTCGGCCATCACCTGGTGAGCGTCCGCGGGGATGTTTCGATCGTCGGCGCCGAAGATGAACCAGCTCGGGACGGACTGCCACAGCGCGCGGTCGCCGAGGGGCTCGTTGAGTGCGGCGGCCGTGACGGGACGTTGGGTGACCGCCATGGCAGCCGCCGTGTCCTCGTCCAGATCGGCACAGAACTGGTCGTGGTACCTGGCCTGGTCGATGTAGAGGTCGACGCCGCCGGACCGGAGCGGAACCTCGACGAGCGTGTCGCCCAGGGTCGATCCCGGGGCCAGCGCCGACGCGTCCGCAGCGCTCTCGCCCGGCTGCAGGGCGAACCCGGCGACGTACACCGCGGCAGTGATGTCGCCGGCGCCCGGGTCCACCGCGGTCAGCACAGCGCCGCCATAGGAGTGGCCGACCAGCACGATCGGGCCGTCGAGGGTCCGGAGGAGATCGCTCAGCGGCGCCGCGTCGGTCGCGACTCCGCGCAGCGGGTTGGCGTAGGCGATGACGCGGTGCCCGCCGGCGCGGAGCGGCCCGATCAGCCCGTTCCAGCTGTCGGAGTCGGCGAACGCGCCGTGAACGAGGACGACAGTGACCATGAGTGCTTCTCCTCGAGTCTTCGTGCTGTGTGGTCAGGTCTCGAGCGTGGAGACCGGCTCGCCGGTCTGGACGATGTAGGTGGACAGCATCCGCCCCGTGTCCGGGCCGAGGTCGGTCGCGTTGTGGGGCACCCCGGGCGGGATGAGGAACCCGTCACCGGCGTTGAGCACAGTCGTGTCTGCGTCGCGACGCTCCATCCGCACCGTGCCGGCGACGATGTAGCCGACCTCCTCGCCTGGGTGGTGATGCCATCCGGACGACACGTCGACGGGGATCTCGGTGAGCACCTGCACGATGTCCCGGCCGGGGATCGAGGAGGTCGCGTGCTGGACCTCGGTGCGCTTGAGCGTGCGGGTGAGCTCGTCGCGGTCCAGCGGACCGGTGTCGCCGGTCTGTTCGGGTGTGGTGGTCACGGCGGTGCCTCTCGTGGGTGTCAGTCAGGACGTGTGAAGCAGCGCGAGCAGTTCCTGTGCCACCTCGTCGGGTTGGTCCTCCACGAGGAAGTGGCTGGCGTCCAGGCCGCGACCCCGGAGGTTCTGGGCCCAGGGCCGCCAGACGGCGAGCACGTCGCCGTAGAACCGGGGAAGCGCCCCGGCCGCGCTCCAGAGCACCAGGAGCGGGATGGTGATCCGCCGACCGGCGGCGCGGTCGTCGTCGTCGTGCTGTCGGTCGATGCCGGCGCCGGCGCGATAGTCCTCGCAGATGCCGTGCACGACCGAGGGGTCGTCGAGGATCTGCCTGTACACCCTCATCGGCTCGTCCGGATACCGGTCGGGGTGCCGGCCCAGGCCGAGGGTCCGGACGTGATGGTCGAAGAACGCCGACGGGTTGCTGTTGATGAGGTCCTCGGGCAGCGGTTCGGGCTGAGCGAGGAACGCCCAGTGCCAGTAGGTGAGGGCCATCAGCGCGTCCGCTCGAGCCCACACCTCACCGGTGGGCACCACGTCGAAGGCCGCCGCGGCGGTGACCACGTCGGGGTGGTCCAACGCGACTCGGTAGGCGATGCGCCCACCGCGGTCATGGCCGGCCACCGCGAACCGGTCAAGGCCCAGCGCTGCCATCAGCTCGACCAGGTCGTTGCCGAGCGCGCGTTTGGAGTAGGCGCTGTGGTCGCCCGAGGGACCGGGCCGGAACGACTGTCCGTAACCGGGCAGGTCGACGACGACCACGGTGTGCTTCGCCGTCAGCTGCCCGGCCACCGCATGCCACATCACGTGGGTCTGCGGGTAGCCGTGCAGCAGCAGCACCGGGGGGCCGTCGCCGCCGACGCGGGCGTAGATCGTGCCTCGGTCGACGTCCACCATCCGGGAGAGGAATCCGTCGAACATGTCGTCACCGCGTTCGTGGATGAGTCACGACGGGTCGGCGAGGAACCGCAGCAGCTCGCGGTTCACCTCGGCAGCGTGGGTGACCGGGTGGATGTGCGGGCCGCCCTCGATCTCGACGTACCGCGCGGCCGGGAGCGCGTCGTGCGCCCGGCGCCCCTGGCCATCGATGGACAGGATGCGGTCGGCGGTGCCGTGCATGATCAGGGCGGGCACGTCGACGCGTGCCAGGTCGGCCGTGAAGTCCTCGAGCCATCCCTGCGGGCACGCCCAGGTGGCATACGGGGAGGCATCTGCACCGGCGGACCACATCGCCCGGACGGTGTCCGCGCTGACAAGGGTGCCCTGGTAGTCGTCGAGGTTGAGGAAGTTGTCCATCATCCCGGTCAGCCAGGCGAAGCGGTCGTCGAGGATCGCCTGCTGCACCCCCTTGACCCCGGCCGCGTCGACACCTTTCGGGTTGTCCGGGCCGTGGGCGAACGTCGGCGTGAGGCTCTCGATGAACACCGCGCTGCGCAGCCGTTCGGTACCGAACCGTCCGATGTACCGGGCGAGCTCGCCGGTCCCGAGGGAGAAGCTGACGATGCTGACGTCGCGCAGGTCCAGGGTGCGCAGCACCGTGTCGAGATCGCCGCTGAGCGTGTCGAAGTCGTAGCCCGTGGTCGCAGCGCTGGACCGACCGAACCCTCGTCGGTCGTAGTTGACGACCCGGAACCCGGCGTCCAGCAGCGGGTGCAGCTGCGGCTCCCAGGACCTGCCGTCGAAGGGCCACCCGTGCAGCAGGACCACCGGCCGGCCGCTGCCCTGATCCTCGTAGTACAGCTCGACGGGCGCCGAGTTCTCCTCTCCGACTGCGATGTTTCCCATCGTCGCTCCCTCGCTCGCGGTCCGTCGCTCAGGTCTTCGACGATGCCCCGCAAGCGTCGGCAGCGCGCGGGGGTCTGCCGGAGAAAGTTTCCGGAGAACCCGACGGTCCGACCGACCGGCCGGGCGGACGATGACCGGATGACTGCCTCCGTGATGGTTGTGGATGACGACGACCGGTTCCGCGGCCTGGCGAACAGGATTCTGGTCAAGTGCGGGTTCCGTCCGGAAAGTGAGGCGCGTAGTGTGTCGGATGCGTTGCAGCAGGTCACGCACCGGATTCCCGATCTCGCCCTCGTCGACATCGATCTTCCTGACGGAAACGGCCTGGAATTGAGCAAGCAGCTGACGGCTCCGCCGTGGGGCGTGCGTGTCCTCCTCGTCTCCGTGGACAGCGACGCCGCCACCCAGAAGGACGCCTCCGACGCGGGGGCGGTCGGGTTCCTCCCCAAGAGCGAGCTGTCGTGCACCTCCCTGCACTCCCTTCTCGGCGACGGATGACGTGCGATGAACGGTGCGTCCGTGGCGGAGCCGGTGCGAGTCTGCGTCGGAGAGGACGACGTCCTCCTCCGGCAAGGGGTCGTGCAAGTGCTGCGCGACGCGGGACTGGAGGTCGTCGCAGAGGCCGGAGACGCTCTCGAGCTCCTCGCGCTGACCCTGACCCACCGGCCCGACGTCGCCATCGTCGACATCGGCATGCCACCCCGCCGCGACGACGACGGCCTGCAGGTTGCGCTCGAGATCCGCCGGCGATTGCCTGACACCGGGGTCGTGGTGCTGACGCAGCACGACGACCCGCACTACGCGATGGAGCTGATCGGCGATCGCGTCGACGGCGTGGGTTACCTCCTGAAGGAACGCGTCGGGGATGTCAGGGACTTCAGCGCCGCCGTCGTGCGGGTGGCGCGGGGCGGCACCGCACTCGACCCGACCGTGGTGGCGCACATGGTGCGGCCGCACCGGGTCCCGGACGAGCTTGCTCTCCTCACCGAGCGCGAGCTGGCGGTGCTGGGCGCGATGGCCGAGGGCCAGTCGAACCTCGGCATCGCACGAGCGCTGATGATCAGCGTCGCCGCCGTGGAGAAGCACGTGACCGCCATCTTCCGGAAGCTCGAGGTGAACTCGGACACCGGCGGGCACCGCCGCGTCCAGGCGGTTCTCCGCTTCCTGTCCCCGCAACGGACGTGAGCGTGAGTACCGCGGCAGCGGGAACGCCGAGCCTCCCGACGACCGGTGTGGAGGACCCGACGGACGCAGCCGAACTTCCGATGGATGAGGTGCGCCGACTCGTCCACGAGGAGCTGTCCCTGCGTCGCGTGGCAGAGGTGGTCGCCACGGCCGGACCGGCCGACGACATCCTCACTGCCATCTGTCGAGCGGCGTCGGACCAGCTGGACGGCCAGGCGATCACCCTGCTCCGATTCGTCAGTGCCGACACCATCATCGCGGTCGCCTCACACGGCGGACCGGTTCCGCCCGGGACCCGAGTCGTTCACCAGCCTGGCTCCATGTCGGAGCAGGTGGCGCGGACCAAGCGTGCGACGCGGGTCGACGACTTCGCGCGACTTTCCAGCGCCGGCATCGTCGGAAAGTTCGGCATCCGAGCCGGCGTCGGGGTCCCCATCATCATCGAGGGCCGAGTGTGGGGGATGTTCTCGGCGACGTCTCAGATCGGACCGCTGCCGCTCGACACCGAGACCCGGTTGGAGGGCTTTGCGCAGCTGATGTGGGCGGCCATCGCGACCACGGACGCTCGCGAAACTCTGCAAGGACTCGTCGACGAACAGGCGGCACTGCGTCACGTGGCCGAGCTCGTCGCACGCGAGTCGCCACCGTCCACGGTCATCGCCGCGGTGGTCCGAGAAGCCGCTCACGTCCTGGAGGCCTCCTCGGCCGCCGTCATCCGCGACGAGGGCCACGCGTTCTCGCTCGTCGCTGACGCTCACTTCCACCCCGACGTCGGCGAGCAGCACGCCGACGCCGCGGTCATCGTCGACGGAGAGCGCTGGGGCACGCTCACGGTGACCTCGGCTGCCACGGGCCACCCGGTCGACCGCGACCGGCTCAAACCGTTTGCGGACCTCATCGCCGCCGCGATCGCCAACGCCAAGAACCGGGACGGCCTCACCCGGTCACGCGCGCGCGTCATCGCGGCCGCGGACGACGCACGCCGTCGCCTGCAACGCGACGTCCACGACGGCGCGCAGCAACGGCTGGTCCACACGATCATCACTCTGAAGCTGGCCAGAGACCGCGCCGCCGGCGGAGACGACGTCGCCGATCTGCTGGCCGAGGCGCTGACCAACGCGGAAGACGCCAACCGCCAGCTGCGTGACATCGTCCGCGGGATCCTGCCGGCGTCGCTCACCCGCGCCGGGCTCGCCGCGGGGGTCGAGTCGCTGATCGCCGGTACGCCCATCCTGGTCGACGTGCACCTGGACATCCCCCGGCTGGGGACGGCCGTCGAGACCACCGGCTACTTCACCGTCGCCGAGGCGATCAACAACGCCGTCAAGCACTCGCGGGCCACGCACATCCGAGTCATCGGCACGATCGACGAGGGCAGCGACGAGCTCGTCCTCACCGTCGAGGACGACGGCATCGGCGGCGCGGACCCTGTTCGGGGATCGGGATTGACCGGACTCAGGGACCGCATCGACGCCAGCAACGGGACGATCGTCGTCACCAGCCCGCCCGGTGTTGGGACCCTGATCACGGCCCGCATCCCCCTCCGGGTCGGTGGCCCTCAATGAGCCGCCGAACCGCCGACGCGTCCGAAGCTCCGGGCGCGGCCCCCGACGACAGGGAGCTCACGTGAGCAGGCAGTACGGATGCATCGCCTTCACCGACGACGTGCGCGAGGTCCAACGGCAGTACGGCAGCGCCGAGTTTTACGACCGGGTGCGGTCTCGGGCGTCGGGTGCCAGTGGTCCCGACCCGTTGGGACCGCGAGAGGCGGCGTTCCTGGCCGAGCGAGACGGGTTCTACCTCTCCACCGTCAGCGAGACGGGATGGCCCTACGTCCAGTTCCGTGGCGGCCCCCCGGGCTTCGTCTCGGTGAGAGACGCGCACACCATTGCTTGGGCAGACTTCCGTGGCAATCTCCAGCACGTCTCCACGGGCAACCTGATCGGGGACCAGCGCGTGGCCATCATCGCGGTGGACTACAACCGGCGCGAGAGGCTCAAGGTGTTCGGGATGGCCCGAGTGGTCCGCATCGAGGACGACCCGACCTACGTCTCGTCGTTGACCATCGCCGACGACGACGCGGTGGTGGAGGCAGCCATCACCGTCACCGTCACCGCGTTCGACTGGAACTGCCCGCAGCACATCCCCCGACGACTCACGCTCGACGAGGTCGACCAGCGGGTCGCCCCCCTTCGCGAACGCCTCATCCAGCTGGAGGCCGAGAATGCTGCTCTTCGGGAGGCGGCGAAGATTTGAGGGCGCCCACATGCGTGAAGCGCTGTTCATGAGTCGCGGAGGACCCTCAGGCCCGTTCGTAGTTCGCTGACGAGAATTTCGGGCTGCTCGAGAGCCGCGAAGTGTCCGCCCCTGTCGGCGACACCGACGTGGATCAGGTTGCTGTAGGCGGCCTCGATCCAGCTTCTCGGCATCCGGGGGATGTCTCCCGGGAAGACGGTCACGGCGACCGGCAACGTGAGCTTCGGGCCGGCCATGGTAGCCGTTCGGTTCTCCCAGTAGATCCGGGCGGACGACGCAGCACTGTTGGTGAACCAGGACAGCGATATCGCATCCAGCATGGTGTCGACGCTGAGGGCGTCCTCGGCGAGCCCGGGGTTGTCGGTCTTGGACTGGAACTTCTCGTAGATCCAGGCCGCCTGGCCGGCCGGCGAGTCCGCCAGTGCGAACCCGACAGTCTCCGGCTTCGTGCCCTGCAGGTGATTGGACCCGCCGAGCGGGCCGGCGTAGAGGGCCAGGCCGTCCACCGCGTGGCGCTCCTCGGGAGTCAGCGTCCCAGGAATGTGCTCCGGAAAGGCGTACGGGGTGCTCAGGTGAACACCGAGGAGACCCTCAGGTCGCATCGCGCCGAGGGCCGTGGTGACGGCCGCGCCCCAGTCGCCGCCGTGGGCCGCCCAGGAGCGGTAGCCGAGTCGGCGCATGAGCTCCGCCCAGGCTCGGGCTGTTCGGGCGACGTCCCATCCCGCGTCGGTCGGCTTGCCGGAGAAGCCGAACCCTGGCAGCGACGGAATGACGACGTCGAACGCGTCGGCGGCATCCCCGCCGAACGCGACGGGATCCGCGAGCGGTCCGATCAGGCTCAGGAAGTCGGCGACCGACGACGGCCACCCGTGCGTCAAGATCAACGGCAGCGCGTCGGGATTCGTGGACCTGACATGGACGAAGTGGATGTCGAGCCCGTCGATCGTCGTCAGGAACTGAGGGAAGGAGTTGAGCTCGGACTCGAAGCGGCGCCAGTCGTACTCGCGCTCCCAGTACGAGACGAGCGATCGGGCGTTCTCCACGGGGACGCCCTGCGACCAGTCACGGACGGTCTCCCGATCCGGCCAGCGTGTCCTGGCAAGCCGTTCCTTGAGGTCATCGAGTTCGACGTCCGGGATGGCGACGTGGAACGGTCGGATGCTTTCCGCAGGACTGGACGMCTTCATCGTGTGTTTCCCCTCGACTGTGGTGCACGCGCGACGGGCCGGCGTTGCACACTGGTGTGCAACATAGGCCGATTGCACACTGATGTGCAATCATGGCGGGTGCAGAACGAGCCCTCCGGTCCTCGAGGCGGCGACACCCGGCAGCGCATCCTCGACGTGGCCATCGAGGTTCTCGGGACGACCCCGGACGCGAGCTTGGGCGACGTGGCCTCGGCCGCCGGGGTGGTCAGACGGACCATCTACGGTTACTTCCCGTCCCGGTCTGACCTCTTGGTGGCACTTGCGCAACGCGCCGCGAGCGAGATCGCGGCGGTCCTCGCCGAAGCTGCCCCGGTCGGCAAGGCGGCCGACGTGGCGTGGGCCGACTTCATCGCCCGCCTCTGGCCGTTGACACACCGGTACCGGGTGCTCGTGGTCCTGCGGCGCGGCGAGTTCGGAGAGGGCATCCACGCACTTCTCGGAAAGGTCGAGCAGTCACTGGCCGACCTGGTCGAACGGGGCCAGGAGAGCGGAACCTTCGGGTGTCACCTACCCGCGGGCGTCCTGAGCCAGGCGGCCTGGTCCGTGGTCTTCACCATCGCCGACGACGACCTGTCCCGGATGGAGCTGGACGTCTCCGCGGTGATCCTGACGAGCCTCCTCATGCTGGGGGTTCCGGAGTCACGCGCGAAGGTTCTGGCCGAGCAGGCGGGTCGGGCCTGAGCCGACGACGTGGGTCGACCATATTTAGATCACTGGGAATATAGTTCCAAGGCGTCTAGTTGGCGTGGTCATGGACCTCTTCGACTCCCTCGTGCGCTACGAGACCTACCTGTGGAACGAGCTCGACGACCGGCTCCGCGATGCGGGCTCGATATCGCTGGGAACGCTGTTCGCACTGCGGGTGATCCGCCGACATGAGGGTTCCTGCCGGGTGCAGGAGCTGCGATCCGAGCTCGGCATCACGGTGGGCGCGGCGAGCAAGCTGGTGGACCGCCTGGAGCGCGATGGCCTCGCGGTGCGCGCAGCCCACCCGACCGACCGCCGCTCCTCGCTGGTCGCGTTGACGCGGGCCGGAGACGCCGCTCACGACGACGGTGTCGCGCTGGTTGACGCGGCTCTCACAGAGCACTTCGAGGGCATCGACCTGGGCGAGATGGCGTCCACCCTGAACGTGCTGTTGGGACGGCTCAGGTCCCCGCTCGCGGCGGTGTCTGCGTGAGCGCGCGAGGCACGATCCGCGCCGCCTTCGACCAGATCGCCCGGGCGCACACCGACATGGAGGCCGGGACGATCGCCAGGAAGGGAGTGGTGGTCCTGTGATCCCGCTCGAGATCTTCACCGCCCGCGCCCTGGCTGATCGCGAGACACGGTCCACCCAGAGCAGCCCAGCCGGCGGGCATCTTCTTCGGATCGTGGCCCGGCTCAGGGCACACGACGTCGCCCGCCCAGACCCGCGAACCATCGACACGCCGACCGAAGGAGCCCTCCCGTGAACCAGCCCACCATCGCCGTCACCGGTGCCACGGGCCACATCGGCGGGCTCGTCGCCGCACACCTGGACGCCGCCGGCCGCGCGCAGCGGCTGCTCGTACGCGACCCAGCCAGTCCGCGACTGCCGCAGCTCGGGTCTGTCACCGAGGTCGCACGCATCGACTACGCCAACCACGACCTGTCAGAGGCGGCACTGCAGGGTGTCGAGGTGCTGTTCATGGTCTCCGCGCACGAGAGTCCCACCCGCACCGCCGAACACGCCGCCTTCATCGACGCGGCCGCCGCGGCCGGCGTGCGGCACGTCGTCTACACCTCGTTCGCCGCGGCAGCGCCTGACGCGACGTTCACCCTGGCCCGCGACCACTACGCGACCGAGGAGCTCCTGTCGGCCTCCGGCATGGCGTGGACGTTCCTGCGCGACACCTTCTACATCGACTTCATGGAGCAGCTCGTCGGCACAGACGGCGTTATCCGTGGCCCGGCCGGCAGCGGGAGGTGCGCGATCGTCGCTCGCGCCGACGTCGCCCGCGTCGCAGCCACGGTGCTCCTGGACCCGGACGCCCACGCCGGGAACACCTACGACCTCACCGGCCCACAGGAGCTGTCGCTGGCCGATGTCGCCCGCATCATCAACGACGTCCGCGGCCGCACCGTCACGTTCCACGACGAGACGATCGAGGAGGCCTACGCCTCCCGCGCCCCCTACGGCGCCCCGCCGTGGCAGCTCGACGCGTGGGTCAGCACCTACACCGCCATCGCCAGCAACGTCATGGCCGACCCGACAGACGCCGTCGAGAAGATCACCGGCACCCCGCCGACCAGCCTCGAGGACTTCCTCCGGAACCACGGATGAGCGCACGGGCTTGAAGACGAACTCGGACAAGCCGGGTAGTCGGACTAGCCAGACCGAACAGTCGAAGAACCCTGCATCTCGACAGGTGCGCCGATCGCGCGTCCAGCAGCAGGCCGGTCAGGCCTGCATGTCCACGAAGCGCGAGTAGTGGCCCTGGAACGCGACGACCAACGTGTCGGTCGGACCGTTTCGGTGCTTGGCGACGATGACATCGGCCTCGCCGGCGCGCGGGGACTCCTTCTCGTACGCGTCCTCGCGGTGGAGCAGGATGACGATGTCGGCGTCCTGCTCGATCGAGCCCGACTCGCGCAGGTCGCTCATCTGGGGGCGCTTGTCGGTGCGCTGCTCGGCGCCACGGTTCAGCTGGCTGATCGCGATGACCGGGACCTCGAGCTCCTTGGCCAGCAGCTTGAGGGCACGGGAGAACTCCGAGACCTCCTGCTGGCGGGACTCGACGCGCTTGCCCGACGACATGAGCTGCAGGTAGTCGATGACCACGAGCTTCAGGTCGTGGCGCTGCTTGAGGCGCCGGCACTTGGCGCGGATCTCCATGAGCGACATGTTCGGGGAGTCGTCGATGAACAGCGGGGCCTCGGAGATCTTGCCCATGGTCGCGGCGATCTTGGCCCAGTCGTCCTCGCCCATCTGACCGTTGCGCAGCTTCTGCAGGTGCACGCGCGCCTCGGCCGACAGCAGACGCATGGTGATCTCGTTGCGGCTCATCTCGAGCGAGAAGACGACCGACGTCATGCCGTGCTTGATCGACGCCGACCGGACGATGTCGATGCCCATGGTCGACTTGCCGATGGCGGGGCGCGCGGCCAGGACGATCATCTGGCCGGGGTGCAGGCCGTTGGTGAGGCGGTCGAGGTCCGAGAAGCCCGTGGGCACGCCGATCATGCCCTCGCCGCGGTGGCCGGCCGCCTCGATCTCGTCGACCGTGCCGCCGATGATGTCGCCGAGGATGAGGTAGTCCTCCGACGAGCGCCGCTCCGTGACCGCGTAGACCTCGGCCTGGGCGTTGTTCACGATCTCGTCGACGTCGCCGCCGTCGGTGCCGTAGCCGAGCTGGACGATGCGCGTGCCCGCCTCGACGAGCTTGCGGAGCACCGAGCGCTCGCGCACGATCCGCGCGTAGTAGCCGGCGTTGGCGGCGGTCGGGACCGACGAGATGAGGGTGTGCAGGTACGGCGCACCGCCGATGCGGCCGATCTCACCGCGCTTGGTCAGCTCGTCGGCGACCGTGATCGCGTCAGCCGGCTCCCCGCGGCCGTAGAGGTCGAGGATCGCGTCGTACACGACCTCGTGCGCCGGGCGGTAGAAGTCGGTGCCACGGATCTGCTCGACGACGTCGGCGATCGCGTCCTTGGAGATCATCATGCCGCCGAGCACCGAACGCTCGGCGTCGAGGTCCTGCGGCGGGGTGCGGTCGTAGCCGCCGCCACCACGGTTCGAGCTGGCCGGCGCGCCGTACTCGAGCTCTTCGATCGTCATCGCTTCCCCATCGTCATCGTTCGAACATATGTACTCTGGGGGTGTGACACTCGCCCGCGCGAGGCCCACAGAACGTCCTCGCTCCCGGACGCTATGCGCTATCGGGCGGACGTCAAAACGCGGCTCGCGGAGCCTGTGGGAGCCGTCCGTGGTTCTGTGGACACGCCCTGACGAACTGTCGATGGCCTGTGGATAACCCTGGCGCGTTGCCCACAGTCCGTGGACAGGGGTGTGGACGACGGGGCAGTTTCACCCGTGTTTGGCGCTCGGACCGGCGCAAACGCTGAATGGTTCCTGTGGATCGAGGAAAGGTTGGCCGGGATTTCACCTGTCGGACACACTCGCCCTGGCGTGGACAGGCAGATACTGGCCCTCGCCGTTCCTGCCCTCGGTGCGCTCGTCGCCGAACCGCTGTTCGTGCTCGTGGACTCGGCCGTCGTCGGCCACCTCGGCACCGCCCCGCTCGCTGGCCTCGCGCTCGCGTCGACGATCCTCATCACCGTCATCGGCCTGTGCGTCTTCCTCGCCTACGCCACCACCGCGGCCGTCGCGCGACGCCTCGGCAGCGGCGACCGCACCGGCGCCCTGCAGCTCGGTGTCGACGGCATGTGGCTGGCGCTGGGCCTCGGCGCGGTGCTCGCCGTCGCCACCTGGCTCGCGGCGCCGTGGCTCGTCGGCGCGCTCGGGGCGACCGGCGAGGTCGCGGAGCAGGCCGTCACCTACCTGCGCTGGTCGGCCCCCGGCCTGCCCGGGATGCTCCTCGTCCTGGCGTCGACCGGAGCGCTGCGCGGCCTGCTCGACACCCGCACCCCGCTCGTCGTCGCGACCGCCGGAGCGGTCGGCAATGCGATCCTCAACATCGTGCTCGTCTACGGCGTCGGCATGGGCATCGCCGGCTCCGGGCTCGGCACGGCGATCACGCAGGTCACGATGGGCCTCGCGCTGAGCGTCGTCGTCGTGCGCGGCGCCCGCGGGGTCGGCGCCGCCCTGCGCCCGGCCGTCGGCGGGATCCTGGCCAACGCCCGCGCCGGCGCACCCCTGTTCGTGCGCACCCTGTCGCTGCGCCTGGCCATCCTGCTCACGGTCGTCGTCGCGACGAGCCTCGGCCCCGTGCCCCTCGCCGGGCACCAGGTGGTGAGCGCCGTCTGGGGTCTCGCGGCCTTCGCGCTCGACGCGCTCGCCATCGCCGCCCAGGCCCTCGTCGGCCACGCCCTCGGCTCCTCGGACGTTCCCCTGGTCCGCGCCCTCCTGCGCCGGACGCTGCAGTGGGGGGTCGGCGCGGGTGCGCTGCTCGGGCTCGTGCTCGGCGGGCTCGCCTGGCTGTACGTGCCGCTGTTCACCTCGTCGTCGGAGGTCCAGCACGCCGCCACCGCGGCCCTCGTCGTCGCGGGGCTGACCATGCCCATGGCCGGTTGGACGTTCGTGCTCGACGGCGTGCTGATCGGCGCCGGCGACGGACGGTTCCTCGCCTGGGCGGGCCTCGGGACGCTCGTCGTCTACGTGCCGTTCGCGCTGGCCGTGCAGCACGCGTCCCCGTCCGGACCCGCTCAGGGCCTGGCGTGGCTCTGGGCCGCGTTCGCGGGCGTCTTCATGCTCGCCCGCGCGCTGACCACCGGCCTGCGCGCACGCGGCACCCACTGGATGGTCACCGGCGCCTGAGGCCGCCGGACGCAGGAGCGCCCCGCTCCCTGGAGGGAACGGGGCGCTGCTGGTGGAGCTGAGGTCAGGCTGCGACGACCTTGACGGTCACCGTCGCGGAGACGTCTGCGTGCAGACGGACCGACACCTGGTACTCGCCGAGGGCCTTGATCGGCTGACCGATCTCGACCTTCCGCTTGTCGATCTGCGGGGCGCCCGACTTCTTGACCGCGTCGGCGATCTCGGCGGTCGTGACGGCACCGAACAGACGGCCCGACTCGCCGGCCTTGGCCGACACGACGACGGCCTTCGACTGCAGGGAGTCGCGGATCGCCTTGGCGTCGTCGAGCGTTGCGATCTCGCGGGCCTTGCGGGCCTTGCGGATCGCGGTGACGTCCTTCTCGGCGCCCTTGGTCCAGGGCGTCGCAAGGTTGCGCGGGACGAGGAAGTTACGGGCGTACCCGTCCTTGACCTCGACCACGTCGCCGGGCTCACCGAGACCGGTGACCTCGTGGGTCAGGATGATCTTCGCCATGATGGTCTCCTTTCTCAGCGCGCCGACGACGAGTACGGCAGGAGTGCCATCTCGCGGGCGTTCTTGACGGCACGCGCGATCGCGCGCTGCTCCTGGACGGACACACCGGTCACCCGGCGAGCGCGGATCTTCCCGCGGTCGGAGATGAACTTGCGCAGCAGCGCAGTGTCCTTGTAGTCGACGACGTCGATCTTCGCCGCCTTGAGCGGGTTCTGCTTCTTCTTTGGCTTGCGGACCACGGCCTTGGCCATCGTGGTGCTCCTTGTCTGCTGGAGCCCTGGGCGTTGCCGTGCCCAGGGATGGGGAAGTTCTGTGAGCTAGAGCGCGCCGATCAGAACGGGGGCTCGTCGGAGTAGCCGGCCGAACCACCGGTGGGCGTGGCCCACGGGTCGTCCTGCTGACCGCCACCGCCGGAGCCACCGCTGCTGCCGCCACCGTTGTAGCCGCCACCGCCCCCGCCGCCGAAGCCACCGCCGCCGCCACCCGAACGCTGGGTCCGGGTGACCTTGGCCGTGGCGTAGCGCAGGGACGGGCCGACCTCGTCGACCTGGAGCTCGTACACGGTGCGCTTCTCGCCCTCGCGGGTCTCATACGAGCGCTGCACGAGCCGGCCGGTCACGATGACGCGGGTGCCCTTGGTGAGTGACTCGGCGACCGACTCGGCCGCCTCCCGCCAGATGGAGCAGCGCAGGAACAGCGTGTCGCCGTCCTTCCACTCGTTGCTCTGGCGGTCGAACGTGCGGGGGGTGGACGCGACGGTGAAGTTCGCGACCGCAGCCCCCGAGGGGGTGAAGCGCAGCTCGGGATCCCCGGTCAGGTTCCCGATCACCGTGATGACGGTCTCACCGCTCATGCCCAGCTCCTCGCTCGTTCGGAATCAGTCGGAAGATGTGAAGGCGCACGCTATGTGCAGCCTCCGACATGGAGAGATCAGGCGTCGGCGCGCAGGACCTTGGTCCGCAGGACGACCTCGTTGAGGCCGAGCTGGCGGTCGAGCTCCTTGGCGGTCGCGGGCGTCGCGTGGAAGTCGATGACGGCGTAGATGCCCTCGGACTTCTTCTGGATGTCGTACGCCAGGCGGCGTCGGCCCCAGATGTCGACCTTGTCGACAGTGCCACCGTCGGTCTTGACGACCGTCAGGTACTTGTCGAGCGACGGAGCAACGGTGCGCTCCTCGATCTCGGGGTCAAGGATGATCATGAGTTCGTACTGACGCAGGCTCATACCCACCTCCTCTGGTCTCAGCGGCCACGGTCGATCCGTGGCAGGAGGGTTCTCGTGCGTCGCTGCGCGTCGTCCGTAGAGCGACGACACCCCGCAGCTCCCACCGATGGCGGCGGACACTGCAGGCACAGCAGCCCCCAAGGCTACCCGGCCCGGGGCACCTGCCGAAATCGGCTGTGCACAGGGCCGGGTGGCCGGGAGCGGATCAGGGTGCCGCGGGGTCCGCGGCCGGTGGTGGCGGGGTCGGCGTCGGCGTCGCGACGGCCTTCGGGCCGGTCGAGACGACGAGGGTCACCGTGCCTCCACGGGCGAGGGACGCACCGGCGCCGGGATCGATCCGGATGACCCGGCCCGAGGTCACCGTGTCCGAGGCCTCGGAGACGATGTTCGGCGAGAGTCCGGCGTTGACCACGGTCGCGGTCGCGTCGGCTTCGAGCTTGCCCTCGAGCCCGGCCGGGACGGCGACCTGCTGGGGCGCCTCCTCGGTCGGAGCCGGTGCCTCGGCCGACTCGGTGGCGGTGGGGGCGGGGGCCGTCGGCTTGACGTCGGTGTTGACGTTGGCGCGCGGGGGGAACTCCTCGACGGGCGCGTAGGCCGGCATCGCGAAGACGTTCTTCATGTACGACTGCCACAGGAACGCGGGCCACTTGCCACCCGTCACCTGTCCGGAGTTCTTTCCGGTGCCGAAGGGGGCGATCGAGTCCTCGCCCGTCCCGTCGGCGCTCGTCTGGAACAGCGACACCGCGGTGACGATCTTCGGCGTGAAGCCGATGAACCAGGCCGACTTGTTGTCCGTGGAGGTGCCGGTCTTCCCGGCGATCGGACGGTCGAGGGGCTTGATCCACGTCTTGCCGGAGCCCGACTGCACCACCTGCTGCATCGCGTACGTGGTGTCGGCGATGACGTCGGCGGCAAAGACCTGATCGGTCTGCACCTGGTGCTCGAACGCGACCGTGCCGTGCGAGTCCTTGACCTGGTTGACGATGAAGGGCGTGCGCAGGACTCCGCCCGAGGCGATGGTGGCGTAGGCCCCCGCCATATCCAACGGGTGCACCGAGGCGTAACCCAGGACGTTGGAGTTCTGATCGCCGAGGTCGACGCCGACCCGGTTGGCCACGTCGCGGGTCGCCGCCGCGGTGACCTCCATGTTGAGCTGGGCGTACACCGTGTTCACCGAGTCGGCGGTGGCCTTCACGAGGTCGATCGTGCCCTCGCTGCCGTCGAAGTTCTTCACGCTGTTCTTGGGGTCGTCCTTGCCCGGGACGCTCCAGTCCGGGATCTTCTGCGGCGAGCGACCGTTGAACTTCGTCGTCAGCGGGATGCCCTTCTCGAGGCCCGCGATCAGCGCGAACGGCTTGGCCGTCGAACCCGCCTGGGGGGCGTCGTAGGTCGCGCGGTTCTTGCCGTCGGCGATGTAGTCCGGTCCGCCGTACAGGGCCACGATCGCCCCGGTGGTCGGGTCCACCGACGTGATCGACGCCCGCACGAGCGGGTTCGGCTGCGCGTTCTCACCCTCGAGGGTGCCGGCCGCAAACCCTTCCGCCTGGGCGATCACGGCGTCCTGCATCGGCTGCTTGATGGTCGTGATGATCGAGTAGCCGCCGCGGTTGAGCTTGTCCCGGTCCAGCCCGTAGGGCTCCTTGGCCAGCTCGTCGACGACCATCTGCAGCAGATAGCCGGTCTGCTTGCCCCAGCTGTTCGTCGGGACGTAGGCGACGGTCGGCGGGAACACCATCGCGGCGCGCGCCTCGCCCGTGACCCAGCCCTGCTCGACCATCGCGTCGAGCACGATGTTCCAGCGGGCCTCGGCCTTCTTCGGGTTGTTCGCCGGGTCCCAGTTGTTGGGCGACGGGATCACGGCGGCCAGCAAGGCTGCCTGCTCGACCGTCAGCGCCGAGGCGTCGACACCGAAGTAGGACTGTGCAGCGGCCTGAACGCCGTAGGAGTCGCGGCCGTAGTAGATCGAGTTCAGGTAGCGACCCATGATCTCGTCCTTGGACTGAGACTTGGCGATCTTGACCGCCATGAGCGTCTCCTTGGCCTTGCCGACATAGTCCGTCGTCGTCGTGCCGACGTAGTACCGCTCGACGTACTGCTGGGTGAGGGTGGAGCCGCCCTCGGTCTTGCCGCCCTTGAGGTTGTTGATCAGGGCTCGGCCCATGCCCGTGATCGAGATGCCGCTGCTGCTGGTGTAGAAGTCCCGGTCCTCGCTCGCCGCGGTCGCCTGGCCGACGTATGCCGGGAGCGTGCTGTACTCGACGATCGTCCGCTTCTGGGTCGCGAACGTGCCCATCACGGCTCCGGGCGACCCGTCGTCGTTCGGGGCGTAGTACACGGTCGTGGTCTGCGCCTCGACGTCCTCGGCCGAGGCGCTGGGGACTTCGGTGAGCGCGTACGCCGCAACGACGGAGCCCGCACCGAGGAAGGCCAGGCCCAGCATCGTGCCGACGACGACCCGCCACGACGGCAGCCAACGGTGCAGGCCGTGGAACCCGGTGCGCGGGTAGTCGAAGAACTTCTTCTTCTGCTGCGGGGCCGTGCGGCGCTTCGACCCACGGGGTGCACTGCGCCTGCTCCGTGCGGGCGCGGCCCTCCGGTTCGTGCTTGCCAACGCGCTGCCTTCCGTCTGAACAAAGTGTGGTCGCGGCGACGTGAGGCCGCGTGAATCCGGGCAGGCCTCTGCCGACGACGCCCAGTATGGAGGAACCGGCTGGGCGAAACCTGGGACGTCGGCCCTGGTTGCGGACCCTTCACACGATCGCTACCTGCCCGACCGACGACGAGCGCAGGTGGACGGTCTGTCCGTGGCGTGGCTCACTCGTCGGCCACGTGACTTGCTCCGTTCACCTCATTCGACATAGTCTCCAGATGTATCGAGTTGATACATCGAGAACCCCAACAGCCTGAGGAGGTGCCCCGTGCGCGGTCGTTCCGACGTGCTCGAGCCGGCCATCCTCGGGCTGCTGCACGAGGCGCCCATGCACGGCTACGAGCTGCGCAAGCGACTCAACCTCGTGCTCGGCTCGTTCCGTGCTCTCTCGTACGGCTCCCTGTACCCCTGCCTCAAGTCGCTCGTCGACCGTGGCTGGATCCAGGGCACCGAGTCCGTCGTCGCACCCCACGCCGTGGCGTCCAAGCGCGCCCGCATCGTCTACCAGCTGACCGCCGACGGCAAGGAACACCTCCAGGAGATCCTGGCGTCGTCCGGCCCGGCCACCTGGGAGGACGAGAACTTCGACGTCCGGTTCGCGTTCTTCGCGCAGACCGACGCCGAGACCCGGCTCCGGATCCTCGAGGGTCGGCGTACGCGTCTGACCGAACGTCTCGAGACGGTCCGCCAGTCCTTCGCCCGCACCCGCGAGCGCATGGACGAGTACACCCTTGAGCTCCAGCGGCACGGCCTCGAACAGGTCGAGCGTGAGGTCCGCTGGCTCGACGGGTTGATCGACAACGAGCGCGGCGTACGCCGCACCCGTCCTGCAGGCACCGGTCGTCCGGCCGTTGCTGACACCACCGCTGGTGACGACGAAGTCGGACCACCGCGAACCACCGAGAAGGAGCGAGGATGACCTCCATCCGCGTCGCCATCGTCGGCGTCGGCAACTGCGCCGCGTCGCTTGTCCAGGGCGTGCACTACTACGCCGACGCAGACGCCGGCAGCAACGTGCCCGGCCTGATGCACGTGCAGTTCGGCGACTACCACGTGCGCGACATCGAGTTCGTCGCCGCGTTCGACGTCGACGCGAAGAAGGTCGGCTTCGACCTGTCCGAGGCCATCGGTGCCTCGGAGAACAACACGATCAAGATCGCCGACGTCCCGCCGCTCGGCGTGACCGTGCAGCGTGGCCCGACGCTCGACGGCCTGGGCAAGTACTACTCCCTGACGATCGACGAGTCCGACGCCGAGCCGGTCGACGTCGTCGCAGCGCTGCGCGAGGCCCAGGTCGACGTCCTCATCTGCTACCTGCCCGTCGGGTCGGAGGACGCTGCGAAGTTCTACGCGCAGGCCGCCATCGACGCGAAGGTCGCGTTCGTCAACGCGCTGCCCGTCTTCATCGCGTCCGACCCCGAGTGGGCCGCGAAGTTCGAGGCCGCCGGTGTCCCGATCGTCGGCGACGACATCAAGTCGCAGGTCGGCGCCACCATCACGCACCGTGTCCTCGCGAAGCTCTTCGAGGACCGCGGCGTCGTGCTGGACCGCACGTACCAGCTGAACGTCGGCGGCAACATGGACTTCAAGAACATGCTCGAGCGTGAGCGCCTGGAGTCCAAGAAGCTCTCCAAGACGCAGGCCGTGACCTCCAACCTGACCGGCCCCCTGGGCGGCAAGAAGGAGGACCGCAACGTCCACATCGGCCCGTCGGACTACGTCGCCTGGCTCGACGACCGCAAGTGGGCCTACGTCCGCCTCGAGGGTCGCGCGTTCGGCGAGGTGCCCCTGAACCTCGAGTACAAGCTCGAGGTCTGGGACTCGCCCAACTCGGCCGGCATCATCATCGACGCCCTGCGCGCGGCGAAGATCGCCAAGGACCGCGGCGTCGGTGGCCCGATCCTGTCGGCCTCGACGTACTTCATGAAGTCCCCGCCCGTGCAGATGGAGGACACCCTCGGTCGCATCGAGCTGGAGGCCTTCATCGCCGGTGAGCGCGAGCGCTGACAGCGCTGACCTCTAGCGACACGTACAAGGCGCGCACCCCGKMCGGGGTGCGCGCCTTGTCGTTTCCGGCCGGAGGACGGCTCGTCGCCGGTGCTATTGTTCGGCCCCTTCCCCGACTTCTACTCCCGGCATCGGACATGCTCAGACGAAACACACGCGTCCTCTGGTTGCTCAACCACAAGACGCTCATGCCGTACGAGGTGCCGCTCCTGCGCCGGCTGGGGTACGAGGTCTTCGTCCCGAAGATCATTCCCGCCAAGAACTTCCGGAGCGCGGCCGTCGACTTCTCTCACGACGCGTCCCTGACGATTCCCTCGAAGGCTCTCGAGGCGCTCAACGCCTTCAATCTCTACGAGGACGCCTGGACCCCGGAGATCACGCGCATCGTCAACCGCTATTTCGGCGCCGCCTTCGTCATGCTGCACCGCGACCTCCTTGCCGAGACCACCGACAAATTCGAGGGCCAGATCGTGCTGCGCGCCTTCGGCCTTCCGAACGAGACGTCGTACACCGAGCTCATCCGCGACCTCAACGGTCCGGTTCTCCTGCGCAAGCTGGAGAATCTGGGCGACCGTTTCTGGTTCGGTGAGGGTTACGACAACCTGCACGAGGTGGAGGCGCCGCTGTTGCAGCACCGTGCGCTGCACCTCCCCATCGGCATTCCCGACTCGTTCTTCGCCAATGCCGGCCGCTGGGTCGGGTCTGATCCGAGGATCCTCTTCGTGTGCCCGGACATCCGGACCGACGACTACCACGCCAAGATCTATCGAGAGTTCAAGCAGAACTTCGGTCACCTGCCGCACGTCATCGCGGGGATCCAGCGCGAGCCCGTCGATGATCCGCACGTCGTCGGATTCGTGACTGACGAGGAGCTCACCCGGCTCTACCTCGAGTGCGCCGTCCTCTACTACCACTCCCGCGAAGTTCGTCACGTGCACTATCCCCCGATCGAGGCTGCGATCAACGGGATGCCGGTCGTCTTCTACGAGGGATCTCTGCTTGACCGCATGGGCTCGAGCACGACGCTCGGACGCGTGCCGGACGTCGCCGCCGCTCGCCGGATGATCGAGCAGATCCTCGACGGGGACCGTGCGCTCGTCGACGAGCTGACCACCGCTCAGCGATCGCTGCCCGACCGGTTCACGGAGCCCTACTGCACCCAGACCTGGGCCTCGAACATGGACCAGCAGGGTTTCAATGCCGCGCTCCGTCGCCAGAGCAGCGGAACTTTGATGAACGAGGCCCGTCGGGCGGTCCTGGCGCCGTGGGCCAAGGGCAAGACCGCGATCAATCCTCACCGGGCAGCGCTCCGGACGCCGGGAGCGACCCACACACTCGCCTCGGCAACGACCGAGCTCGGGGGTTCCCTGCTCGACGGGATCCACTTCGCCGACCGTGGGTTTCCGGGTTTCGTGCACTACATCGACGGCATCGGTGCACCCGAGTCTTGGGGTCGTTGGAGCAGCTCCGACGCCATCACGGTCGTTCTCAAGCATCCCCTGGAGGGCGACTTCCGGCTCTTCCTGCGCGGTGCGGCACACGGCGCCAACATCGACGTGCCGGTTCCCGTCACCATCGGGACCGCCACCGAGTACGCGCGCTTCGGTGAGGACACCCAGAACGGGGTGTGGCTGCACTTCGACCTCGACGCACCGTCCAACACGATCGAGATCCGGGTGCCGTCCCCCACCCAGGCGAGCTCCGACCCCCGGGTGATCGGCGTGGGTCTGAGCGAGCTGCGCATGGCGGCCCCGGTCACCCTGACGATGGACGAGGCGGAGTCCGCCCTGGGCACGTCCCTGGCGCGTGGGATCGACTTCTCCGACCCGGACCTGTGCCCTCTCGTCGCCGGGTCCGAAGGGCTGGGCGAAGCCGAGGAGTGGGGACGGTGGAGCGTCCGAGACTCCGTGCGCCTCGAGCTCGCGCACACCCTCGAGGGTGACATCGCCCTGCTGCTGCGGGCCGTGGGGAACCGCGCCAACGTCGGCGTGCCGGTACCGGTCACCATCGGTGACCAGACCCGGCACGTCACGCTGCCCGGCTCCCTGGCGCCCGAGCAGGAGCTCACCGTCTGGTTCGACGCGCTCGCACCCTCGAACGTGGTGTCCGTCGATGTCCCGCACCCCGAGAGGCCGCCGGGCGAGACGCGCACGGTCGGGATCGGGTTCTACGGCCTGCGCGCCCGCGCCGTCCCGGACGACGAGCGCCGGCCCTCCCTCGACGACGGCATCGACTTCACGGCCGCGGCGTTCCCGTCGTTCGTGCACGGCGTCGAGGGCCTCGCCGCCGCCGAGAGCTGGGGTCGTTGGAGCGTCGGCACGACCGTCCGGATCCGGCTCGACCACCCGCTCCAGGGACGGGTCACGCTCTTCGTGCGCGCCGGCGCGTACGGGCCGAACGCCGGCGTCCCGATCCCCGTCAGGATCGGCGGCCAGACGCGGCACGTGATGCTCTCGTCGCAGCTCGACAACCCGTCCGAGATCCCGGTCGAGTTCGACCTGCGCGCGCCGTCGGACGTCATCGAGATCATCGTCCCGACCCCGACGACGCCGCCCACGGACTCGCGGGCCGTCGGCATCGGTCTCGTCTCGCTGCGCACCACCCGCCCGTAGCCGTCAACCCTTCGACGCGGCGAGGGGAACGGGCAGGGCCGTTCGCCGGCCCCGGACGCATGATCGTCAGCGTGAGCACGCTCGCGGCGGCCACGAGCGTGGCGCTGGCCGCGAAGGCGAGCCGATAGCCGCCGGTCAGCGCCTCGACGACCGACGAGCCCCCGGCGGTCAGCGTCTCCGTGCGTGCCGCGGCCAGGCCGGCGAGGACGGCGATCCCGAGCGCACCGCCCACCTGCTGGCTGGTGTTGGCCAGGCGGGAGGCGAGCCCCGCGTCGGCAGGTGAGGCGTCGGACATGATCACGGTGGTCACGCCGGGCAGCGCCAGGCCGGCACCGGTGCCGAGCACGAGCAGCGACGGGAGGATGTCGGTCGCGTAGCCGCCGGAGGCCGGACGCGTCAGCAGCACCAGACCGCGCACGAGCAACGCCGGGCCTCGGTGTGGGTGTGGGCGTCGCCGATGTGCTCGGGTCGGTGCCACGGCGGGCGGCGGCGGGTCGAGGCGCGGAACAGCGAACACGGCGGCCGCCCCGATCAGGACCGCGACGCAGGCCGCGGGCGCCGACAGGAGCGCGGTCCGGGTGGCGCGTCGACGACGGACGGCCGCACACATCCGGTCGACCCGCGCCGAGTCGTTCGCGGCGTCCGCGAGCGCGCGTCCCCTGCTCGACCGCGTCGGCTATGAGCTCGTGCAGGTCACGCGTCACGGGGCACCCGTTCGGGAAGAGCAGGACGGGGCTGGCGTCGTCGACGGACGCGAGCACGTCGAGTCGGTCAGGCCGCGGTCGGTCGGGTCGGCGGTGAGTGCGGGGGGTGCGGCCGCCACCCGCGACAGCGCCTGGGACTCCCCCGTCGTCGGGTGCCGTCCACGAACCGGGACACGATCGCCCGGCGTATGTAGGCCTCGGCATGGTCGACCGACGTGACCCGGGCTCGGCCAGAGAGCGTCGACACCACCGCGTCCTGCACGGGGTGCGCGCCTTCGTCGTCCAGCACCCGCGGCGACCGGCCCGTCCAGGTGCGAAGGGCGCGCACCGCCGTCGGGATGCGCGCCCTTCGAGCTCGCCCGCCGTTCCCCGGACAAGGCCCCCTGCGCCCTGTCCGGCGGCTGCACAAGAGAGAACGGCTGCCGGGGCCATTCGGTTGGGGTCCGGAGGGCATCGGCATCCTGAAGTGTCCTGAGCGGGTGCGAGGATGTCCGCGTGCAGGTGATCGCCGATCTCAAGGCTCTCTGGCCTCTGCGGGACTTCCGCAAGCTGTTCGCCGTCCGGCTCGTGAGCCAGGCGGCCGACGGCATGTTCCAGGTCGGGCTGGCGACGCTGTTCTTCTTCTCCCCGGAGAACGCGAGCACCGCCACGGGCGTCGCCGCCGCGTTCGCGGTGCTGCTGCTGCCGTTCACGATCGTCGGGCCGTGGGCCGGGGTGCTGCTGGACCGCTGGCGGCGCCGGCAGGTTCTGTTCGTCGGCAACCTGGTCCGGGTCGGCCTGACGGCACTGATCGCGGTGATCATGCTGACCGCGGGAGTCACGCCGGCCGTCTACGTGCTCGCCCTGGTGAACCTCTCGGTCAACCGGTTCCTGCTCTCCGCGCTGTCCGCGTCGCTGCCGCGCACGGTCGACGGACCGCTCCTGCTCACCGCCAACTCGCTGACGCCGACGCTCGGGGCCGCGGCCGCGGGTGTCGGCGGTGCGATCGGCCTGGTCCTCGGGTTCGTCCTTCCCGAGGGACGCGGGCGTGACGCGACGGCGCTCATCGTCGCGGCCTGCGTCATGGCGACCGCCGCGTACCTGTCCACACGGCTGGACAAGGACCGCCTGGGTCCCGACGAGCGCGCGAACGCCGCCGAGCTGCGCGCCCAGCTCGGCCTGATCTTCCGCGGCTTCGTCGTCGGCGCGAAGTACCTGATCGCACGGCGGACCCCCGCCCGGGCGCTCGGCATCATGGCCGTGCACCGCTTCCTGTACGGCGTCACGTTCATCGCGAGCATCCTCATCGCGCGCAACCTGCTGAGCGACCCGCAGAACACGAGCGACGGGCTGAAGACGTTCGCGTCCATCCTCGGCGCCTCCGCCCTCGGCTTCTTCCTCGCCGTCCTGGTCACGCCCGTGCTTGCCCGCCGCACCGGTCCGCAGGTGTGGATCGTCCTGTGCCTCCTGCTCGCCGCCGGCAGCCAGCTGCTCCTCGCGACGACGCCGTCGCGCACGGTCGTGCTCAGCGCCGCGGTGCTGCTCGGCCTCGCGGCCCAGGGCGCCAAGATCGCCGTCGACACGATCGTGCAGCGGGACACCGACGACCTCTACCGCGGCCGCGCGTTCGCGCTCTACGACGTCCTCTACAACGCCGCGTTCGTCGGTGCGGCCGCGCTCGGCGCGCTCACGCTGCCGGACACGGGCTACTCGCAGGGCCTCTTCGTCGTCCTCGCCTTCGGGTACGTGGCCGGTGCACTGGTGTACGGGTTCGCGTCACGCGGCGTGGGCTCGACGGCGGTCGCCCAGGAACCCGTCGCCGCATGAGCCACGACGACCTCCCGCTCCGGTCCGTCCTGGACAGTGACCTCGCGCTGACCATCGCGGACGCCCGCGTGAGCGACGCGCCGCTGGTCTGGGTGAACGCCGCGTTCACACGACTGACGGGATATCCCCCCGACGAGGTGCTGGGCCGCAACTGCCGGTTCCTGCAGGGCGCCGACACCGACCCGACGGAGGTCTCCCGCATCCGGACCGCGCTCGACGAGGGCCGGACGATCGCCACGGTGATCCGCAACTACCGCCGCGACGGGACGCCGTTCTGGAACCAGGTGGTGATCAGCCCGGTCGCCGACGAGGCCGGCGACACCACGCACTTCATCGGCGTCCAGGCCCTGCTCAGCACGCAGCTTCCCGCCGAGCACGCACGCGACCTCCTGCCGAGCCTCGACGAGCAGGCCACCGCGCGCCTCGACCTGCTGGCGCGCGTGAGCGACGAGCTGACCCGCAACCTCGACTACGACGCGGCGGTCGACGCGCTCGGGGACATCGCGATCCCCGCCCTGGCCACCTGGGGCTTCGTCGCGATGACCGACGAGCGCGGCCGGTTCTCCCGGGTCCACCTGGTGGTGAGCGACCCCACCGACCACGAGCTCGCCGTCCAGCTCGCGCACGAGGACCTCGGCTGGCTGACGCGGGCGCCCAAGGTGGCCGCCGCCCTCGGCAGCGCTCCGGGGTTCGTCGCGAAGCCGTACCGGATCGACGTCGACGGGCTGCCCGACCGCACGACCCCGGTGCAGCTCGAGCTCCTGCGGCGCCTCGGGCTCGGGTCCGCGATGCTGGTGCCGCTGCGCGCGCGCGACCGCGTGATCGGCGTGCTCTGCCTGGTGCACGCCGACGAGTTCAGCCCTGACGCCGTGGTCACCGCGGCCCACCTGGAGCGCCGGGCCGGGCTGGCGCTGGACAACGTGCGGCTGCTGCTGGCCGAACGGTCCGCCGCGCTGACGCTCCAGGAGAGCCTGCTGCCGACGATCACCGACGTCCCCGGCCTCGACGTCGCGACCGCGTACGTCCCGTCCGCTCGACGCGCACAGGTCGGTGGCGACTGGTTCGACGTGCTGCCGCTGCCCGACGGGACGGTCGGCCTCGCGGTCGGTGATGTGGTCGGCCACGACCTGCGCGCGGCCGCGTCGATGGGGCAGCTGCGCTCGCTGCTGCGGTCGTACGCGTGGGAGGGCTCGTCGCCCGGCGCGGTGCTGGCGCGCGCGGACGAGCTGGTCCGCGGCCTGGACATCGCCGACATCGCGACCTGCGTGTACCTGCGGTGGTCGTCCGAGGGCGTCGGCGCCCACGTGAACTACGCCCGCGCGGGCCATCCGCCGCCGCTGCTGCGTCTGCCCGGCGGCGAGATCATCCAGCTCGACGAGGGCCTGTCCACGCCGATCGGGCTCGCGGGCCGCGACCGGCCCGAGGCCGCGATCGGCATCCCGCCGGGCGGCGTGCTCGTCCTCTATACCGACGGGCTCGTCGAGCGACGCGACCGCGGGCTGCGCGAGGGCATCGCGGCACTGTCGGCCGAGCTCTCCTCCGTGCCGGACGGCTCGACCTCGGCAGAGATCCGCGACCACCTCGTCGCGTCCCTCGTCGGCACGCACCAGGAGGACGACGTCTGCGTGCTGGTGGTCAGGTCCGCGTAGACCACCAGGCGAGCAGCTCGTCGCGCGCCACGTCCGGGCCCAGCGGTCCGCGCTCCATGCGCAGCTCGAGCAGGAACGTGTACGCCTCGCCCACCTCGCGGCCGGGCTTGAGGTCGAGGATCGCCATGATCTGCGTCCCGTCCAGGTCCGGGCGGATCGAGTTCAGCTCCTCCTGCTCCTGCAGCTCGGCGATCCGTCGCTCCAGGTCGTCGTAGGCCGCGGACAGCCGGGCGGCCTTGCGCAGGTTACGGGTGGTGCAGTCCGAGCGGGTCAGGCGGTGCAGCCGCTCCAGCAGCGGGCCGGCGTCCGTGACGTACCGGCGCACCGCCGAGTCGGTCCACGCCCCCTCGCCGTACCCGTGGAACCGCAGGTGCAGCTCGGTCAGCCGCGCCACCGCGGTCACCGTCGCCTTGTCGAACCGCAGCTCCTTGAGCCGCTTGGCGACGAGCTTCGCGCCGACCATCTCGTGGTGGTGGAAGCTCACGCCGCCGCCCGCCTCGAAGCGACGGGTCTTCGGCTTGCCGATGTCGTGCAGCAGCGCGGCCAGGCGGAGCACCAGGTCCGGGCCGGGCACCGCGCCGTCCGGGCCGGTCTCCAGGGCGATCGCCTTGTCGAGCACGGTCAGCGAGTGCTCGTAGACGTCCTTGTGCCGGTGGTGCTCGTCGATCTCGAGGCGCAGCGCGGGCAGCTCGGGCAGCACGTGGTCGGCCAGGCCGGTGTCGACGAGGACCTCGAGGCCGTCGCGGGGGGTCGACGAGACCAGCAGCTTGCTGAGCTCGTCGCGCACCCGCTCGGCGCTGACGATCGCGATGCGGTCGGCCATGTCGACGATCGCGGTCCGCGCGGCCTCGTCGACCGCGAAGCCCAGCTGCGCGGCAAATCGAGCGGCCCGCATCATGCGCAGCGGGTCGTCGTCGAACGACTGCCGCGGGTCGACGGGGGTGCGCAGGACGCCCGCCGCGAGGTCCTTGAGTCCGTCGAACGGGTCCACGAAGGTCAGCTCGGGCAGCCGGACCGCCATCGAGTTGACCGTGAAGTCGCGGCGCGACAGGTCCCCCTCAAGGCTCTGCCCGAACGCGACCTGCGGCTTGCGGCTCGTCGGGTCGTACTCGTCCGTGCGGTACGTGGTGACCTCGACGACGACGTCCTGCGCCGTGCTCGTGCGGCGCCCCGCGAACCGGCGAGCGCCGATCGTGCCGAACTCCTTGCCGACGTCCCAGTGCGCGTCACCCCACCGCGCCAGGAGCGCGAGGGTCTCGTCGGGCGACGCCGACGTCGTGAAGTCGAGGTCCGCGGACGCCCGCCCGAGGAACGCGTCGCGCACAGGCCCCCCGACCAGCGCGAGCTCGTGACCGGCGGACCGGAAGATCTCGCCGAGCTCCAGGGCGTCGGACGGGAGGCTGCTCAGGACGCCCAGGGCGCGTCGGCGCAGGGCGGCGAGGTCAGAGGGGTCGGGCTGTTCGACGGGCACTCGTCCAACCCTGCCAGACATCCGCCGACGTCTGGTCGTCGCACGCGCTCGGGGACGCTCCCGCACGCCAGGACGGTCCTGCTCCGCCGAGTCGTTACAGTGGCGGGATGTCGAGCCCGGCGCGCCCATCGTTCCCCGGGGGCGTGCCAGCGCCGCCGGGTGGCCACGCGCTGCGCATCGACCCCCGCCTCACGCCCACGAAGCCGGCGACGCCGCCGCTGCCCGTGGTCGACGAGACCTCTGCCGGCGGGATCGTCGTGAGCAGGCGTGACGGTGTCGACCACGCCGCCGTGATCGCCCGCCGCAACCGCGCCGGCCGCCTCGAGTGGTGCCTGCCCAAGGGGCACCTGGAGGGCGAGGAGACGCCCGAGGAGGCCGCGGTCCGCGAGATCGCCGAGGAGACCGGCATCGTCGGCGAGGTGCTCAGGCGGCTCGGGGTCATCGACTACTGGTTCAGCGGCGACGACCGTCGCGTCCACAAGGTGGTGCACCACTTCCTGCTCGGCGCCGTCGGCGGCGAGCTGTCCGTCGAGGGCGACCCGGACGGCGAGGCCGAGGAGGCCGCGTGGATCCCCGTCGCCCAGCTGCACGACGTCCTGGCCTACCCCAACGAGCGACGGCTCGCCGAGGCGGCCCTGCTGGTCCTCGTCGACGAGGCATGAGCGCGCGCTCGACGCTGCGCCGGGTGCTCTGCGCGGCCCTGGTCCTCTTCCCTGCGCTCCTCGCGATCGCGACGCCGGCCCGCGCAGCCGACGACGACCCCCAGCTCCCGGTCACCGTGCACGTCGACGAGATCGCGCCCGCGGTCCTGCGGCCCGGCGAGGACCTCACCGTCCGGGCCACCCTCACCAACACGGGCACGGAGGCGATCCAGAGCCCGGTCGTCACCCTGCGTCTGAGCCGGTTCCTCACCAGCACGCGCGACGACCTCGAGGCCTGGACCACCGAGGACACCTGCACGTCGAAGCGCCCGTGCCCGCCGATCGGGACGGTCACGCTGCCCGGACCCCTCGAGGTCGGGCAGTCCGTCTCGGTCGAGCTGCCCGTGGCCGCGAAGAGCATCCAGCTCACCAACCTGCCCGACACCTGGGGACCGCGCGGCCTGTCCGTCGACGTGCTGGACGGTCGGACCAGGGTGGGCCTCGAACGCACCTTCCTGCTCTGGTTCACCGACGACGCCGACGTCTCGCCGACCTCCGTCTCGGTGCTCGTGCCGGTGGTCGGACCCGGTGCGGACCCGCTCGAACCTCCGACAGCGCAGCTCGACCGGCTCGTCGCACCCGGCGGACGCCTCGACGGGCTCGCGGCGACCCTCGCGACGAGTCCCGGGATCGGCGTCGCCGTCGACCCCTCGCTGCTGGCCCTGGCCGCCGAGGGGAGCAGCCGGTCGCAGACCTGGGGTGCCGCACTCGACTCCGACCTGGCACGGCACGACGTCCTGGCGCTGCCCTGGTCGGACCCCGACATCGGTGCGGCCGCGCACGCCGACCAGGCCGGTCTCGTGCAGCTGGCGGTCGACGCGTCCGCGACGGCCGGGATCGACGGGTCCGGCATCCTGTGGACGCCGACCGGCGGCGCCCTCGACCAGACGACCCTCGGCGTGACCGCGCAGGTGCACCAGCCCGCGGTGGTCGTCGCACCAGGGTCGGTCGACGTGGATCAGCCCAAGAACGGGAAGACCCCGCAGGCCCGCACCGCCGTCCGCACGCCCGCCGGCACCGTCGACGCGCTCGTCCCCGACAGCCGGCTCAGCGCGCTGCTCACCGACCCGACCTCGGTCGACCCGCAGGCGACACCCGCGACGACCGCGCAGCGGGCGCTCGCCGAGCTGGCGGTCGTCACGCGGGAGACCACGTCCGACCAGCCCCACCTGCTCCTGACGGCCGGTCGCGACTGGACGCCCGACACCGCGTCGGTCGCCGCGCTGGTGACCGCGCTCGGCAACGTCCCCTGGGTCGACCTCACCGACGCCTCCACGCTGCTCGGCCCCGACGAGATCGCCGGCAAGGGCACCGTGCCCGCGAGCGCGGCCGGCGCCGACGAGCTCGACCCCGACAGCGTCCGTGCGCTCGCCGCCGCGCGGGACGAGGCCACGGCGTTCTCCACGGTCACGAGCGAGCCCGACCAGCTGCTCGACGGCGTCGACGCCGAGGTCGTCGCGCCGCTGGCGGTCGCCTGGCGCGCCGAGCCGCAGCAGCGGGCGGACCTGGTGGCGCGGGTGCTCGCCGACGTGGGCGCGCGCACCAGCGGGTTGTCGATCGGGCAGCTGAGCGACATCAACGTCATCAGCTCGACCGGCGAGATCCGCATGACCGTCTCCAACGACCTGGACGTGCCGGTCTCCGTGCTGCTCACCGTGGAGCCGGGCAAGCCCTGCCTCGAGGTGGAGGACGTGCCGACGGTCTCCGTCGAGGCCAAGAGCCAGACGCTCGTGCCCGTCACGCTGCACGCCCGCGCCAACTGCGACGTCGTCGTCGTCTCGCGGCTGACCGCCGCCGACGGGACCCCGGTGTCCGAGCCCGTCGCGTTCACCGCTCGGGTGACGCCCACCATCGAGAGCGTCGGCACGATCGTCGTCGGCGTCCTGCTGGCCATCGGCCTGGTGCTCGGCATCATCCGGACCATCCGCCGCGGGCAGAGCGCGCGACGCGGCAGCCGGGTGGACATCGAGGGCGCACCGCCGGCACCGGTCGAGCCGGCCGCCGAGACGCCGGTCGCCGAGGCGCCGGTCACCGATCCTGCGGAGCCTGTCTCCCGCGAGTCGAACCCGTGAGCGACCCGACGGCCGGCGGGATGCGCCGCGGGGCCGCCGTCATGGCCTCGGGCACGGCCGCGTCCCGCGCGCTCGGCCTCCTGCGCGCCATGGTCCTCGCGGCCGCGATCGGTGGTACCGGGCAGGCCGCCGACGCGTTCGCGGTGGCCAACAAGCTGCCGAACATCCTCTACATGCTGCTCATCGGCGGCGTCCTGAACGCGATCCTCGTGCCGCAGGTGGTCCGCGCCTACAAGCGCAACGCCGGCCAGGAGTACGTCGACCGGCTGCTGACCTTCGGGTTCGTCGCGCTGGCCGGGCTCACCGTCGTCCTCACCGTCGCCGCCCCGCTGCTCGTGAACCTCTACTCGAACTTCCCGACGGAGCAGACGACCCTCGCCGTGACGTTCGCGTTCTGGTGCATCCCCCAGCTGTTCTTCTACGGCGCGTACGGGCTGCTCGGCCAGGTGTTGAACGCTCGCGGCTCCTTCGGGCCGTACATGTGGGCGCCCGTCGTCAACAACGTGGTCTCCATCGCCGGCTTCGCGCTCTTCATCGCCCTGTTCCAGGGAGTGAAGCGCAACGGCGTGGTGCAGGCCTCCGACCTGACCACCACCGAGACCACGCTGTTCGCGCTGTCCGCCACCCTCGGGGTGGTCGCCCAGGCCGCCGTGCTCCTGCCCGCACTGCGACGGGCCGGGGTGCACTACCGGCCGCGCTGGGGTCTGCGCGGCTCCGGCCTCGGGACGGCCGGCAAGGTCGCGACCTGGACGCTCGCCGGTCTGGGCATCGGGCAGCTCGGCTACCTCGTCGTGTCCCAGGTCGCGTCCGCGGCACCGGACGCCGCCGTCGGCGCAGCAGCGGGATCGGTGGCCGGCAACGCGGCCTACGACAACGCGTTCCTCATCTTCATGCTGCCGCACTCGCTCGTGACGGTGTCGCTGGCCACCGCCATGTTCACGCGGCTGTCCGCGCACGCGCACGACAACGATCTCGTCGCCGTCCGCGGGAACCTCTCGTCGAGCCTGCGCATCGTCGGGGTGTTCACCGTGTTCGCCACCGCGGTGATCGCGGTGCTCGCCCTGCCGCTGTGCCGCGTGCTCCTGTTCACCTCGGCGCAGCAGTCCGCCGAAGCGACCGCCCCCATCGCGCTCGCCATGATCGTCGGGCTGCCCGCGTTCGGCGTGTGGTCGCTGTACCAGCGGGTGTTCTACGCCTACGAGGACGCCCGCGCGATGCTCCCCGTGCAGATCGTCATGGCGGTCGTCGTGGCCGCGGGGTCGTTCGCTTCGTGGCTGTTCCTGCCCGCGAAGAGCTGGGTGGTGGGGATCGGTCTGGCCATGAGCGTGTCGTACGTCGTCGGCATGCTCTACGCCCAGGTGCTCCTGCGCCGGCGGCTCCGGTCGCTCGACGGGTCGCGGGTGCTGCGGATGTACGCGCGCGCCGGGGTCTCGGCGCTCGTGGCGGCCGGGGTCGGTCTGACGGTCCTCTGGCTCCTCGGCCGTTCCCTGTCCAGCGGGTTCGTCGCGTCGATCGTCGAGTGCGCTGTCGTCGGGACCTTGATGGGACTGCTGTACGTCGGCGGGCTGCGCGTGCTGCGGGTACGCGAGCTCGACAGCCTGCTGGGACCCGTTCTGCGAAGGCTTCCTGGACGGCGCGGCTAGCATGCAGGGGGCCTGACCGAGCGGGGTCGGCCCCATCGTCGAGCGGAGGTGCTGGTGAGCGAGGTCGTCGGTCGTGGCACTGTGCTCGCCGGGCGCTACCGCGTGCTCTCCGCGGTCGACTCCGACCTCGAGGGCGTCAGCGCGTGGCAGGCAACCGACCAGATCCTCGACCGGGCCGTCCGGGTCCGGGTGCTCGAGTCCGGGGCCGTCGCCCCTGCGCTCGACGCTGCCCGCCGGGCCGCGCTCGTCACCGACCCCCGGCTCGTGCGCGTGCTCGACGTCGGGTCGCACGACGGCTACGGCTACGTCGTCTCCGAGCAGCTCGTCGGCCTGTCGCTCGCCGAGCTGGCCTCGCGCGCACCGCTGACCGCCGACCAGGCCCGTGCCGTCGTCGGCGAGGCCGCCGCCGCCCTCGAGATCGCACGCCGCCGCGGTGTCCACCACCTCGCCCTGCGCCCGTCGGTCGTGCACGTGAGCCCCGACGGCCGGGTCCTCGTCGGCGGGCTCGCGCTCGACGCCGCCCTGCTCGGTGACGCCGGCGGCGACGCGCGGTCGACCACCCGCGCCGACGCCGTCGGACTGGTCCGGCTCCTGTACGCCGCCCTGACCGGGCACTGGCCCGGCGATCCCGACTCCCTGCTGCCCACCGGCGGCGACACCCTGCCGCTCGCCCCGCTCGTGAACGGCTCGCCGGTGCCGCCCGCCGAGCTCGTGCCGGGCATCCCGAACGACCTCGACACGCTCTGCGCGGTCACGCTCGGCCCCAACGACGACGGTCCGCACAGTCCCGGCGAGCTCGTCCGCGAGCTCGAGCCGTGGGGCGAGATCCGCGCGTCGGGACTCGGCGAGGACTCGGCCGTGGCTGCCACCACCGTCGAGACGCAGTTCCCGCCGACCGGTGACGCCGCTCCTGAGCCGGGGCCCACGCTGGTCGAGGGTCTCGCGGTGGCGCCCGTCGTCGTGCAGCGGCAGTCCGTGCGCACCGCGTTCCAGGTCCCCGAGACGCAGCCTCCCGGCGCCAACCTGCCCGGCACCCCGCCGCCCGCGATCCCCGCCAAGGGCAACACCCTCGGTGGCGGCGCCACACCGGCCACCGGCGCGCCTGCGGTCCCGCCTCCGCCCGTAGTTCCCGTCGCGGCGGCCGCTGCTGCTCCCGCCACGGCGCCGGCGCCTGCTCCTGCTCCTGCTCCTGTCGCTCCGCCGGCGCCCACGGTCTCGCGTCGGCCCGTCGCGCAGGCCAAGGCCGCCGCCGACTTCGACGACGTCATGGGGGTCGACACGCGCGACGTCCCGATCGTCGCGCGCCGTTTCGACCCGACGGCGCTCGTGCTGATCATCGTCGGCATCGGCGTGATCATCGGGGTCATCATCGCTGTCCGCACGCTGTTCTCCTCGTTCGACCCCCCGTCGCCGTCCACCGACGACGGAGCAGCGGCACCGTCGCAGAGCGCCTCGGCGTCGGCGCCGGCGACCGGTGAGACTCCGGTGGCACCCCCTGCCGAGGCCCCCGCCGGTGGTCCGCCGGTCATCGCCTCCGCGACGACGATCGACCCCTCCGACGCGGACGGCGAGCACCAGGAGGACGCGGCCAAGGCGTTCGACGGCGACCCCTCGACGTTCTGGTACACCCAGACCTACAAGCGGGCCGACTTCGCCGGGTTCAAGCCCGCCGTCGGCTACGCGATCACGCTGGCCAACCAGACCACCGTGAACGCCGTGACGCTGCGGTCGAACAGCCTGGGCGGGCACGTGGAGATCCGCGCGACGGACGCCGCGCACCCCACCGACGGGCCGGTCCTCGCATCCGGGTCGTTCGGCCCGGAGGGCGTCTTCCCGCTCGTGCCGCCGCCCGACACGCAGTCGCTCGTCCTGTGGATCACCGAGCTGCCGACCACCGCCGACGGGTCGTTCCGGCTCGAGCTGACCGAGGTCTCGCTGTCCTGAGCCCGCCTCGCGCGCGCTGCTTGTCGGTGCCGGGCGTCATGCTGTTCACGGAACATCTGGCGCCTAGGATCTGTTGATCCCGACAGCCTCCACACCCGACCCGCAAGGACCCACACCGTGACCGACCAGACCACCGCAGCGCCCGACTCCGTGCGCGACCTCGTCATCGTCGGATCGGGTCCCGCCGGCTACACGGCCGCCATCTACGCCGCGCGCGCGGGCCTCGCCCCGCTCGTCATCGCCGGGTCGGTCACCGCCGGCGGCGCGCTGATGAACACGACCGAGGTCGAGAACTTCCCCGGCTTCCCCGACGGCGTCCAGGGCCCCGAGCTCATGGAGCAGCTGCAGAAGCAGGCCGAGAAGTTCGGCGCCGAGGTGCTGTGGGACGACGCCTCCTCGCTCGACCTCACCGGCGAGATCAAGGTCATCGAGACCTTGAACGGCGACACGTTCCGCGCCCGCGCCGTCATCCTGGCCACCGGCTCCGCGTACCGCGAGCTCGGCCTCGACGACGAGAAGCGCATGTCCGGCCGCGGCGTCTCGTGGTGCGCCACCTGCGACGGGTTCTTCTTCCGCGACCAGGAGATCATCGTGGTCGGCGGGGGCGACTCCGCCGTCGAGGAGGCCACGTTCCTCACCCGGTTCGGCAAGCGCGTCACCCTCGTGCACCGCCGCGACCACCTGCGCGCCTCGAAGATCATGGCCGACCGCGCCGCCAACGACCCGAAGATCGAGTTCGCCTGGAACTCCGAGGTGGTCGGCATCCACGGCGACGCCAAGGTCACCGGCGTGACGCTGCGCGACACGATCACCGGCGAGACCCGCGAGCACCCCGCGACCGGCGTCTTCGTCGCCATCGGTCACGTCCCGCGCTCGGAGCTGCTCGTCGGCCAGGTCGACCTCGACGACGAGGGCTACGTGCAGGTCGTCGGCCGGTCCACGGCCACCAACGTCACCGGGGTCTTCGCCTGCGGCGACCTCGTCGACCACACCTACCGTCAGGCGATCACCGCGGCCGGCTCCGGCTGCGCCGCCGCCCTCGACGCGCAGCACTTCCTCGCGTCGTTGGGCGACCTGGTCGCCCCCGTCCCGCCCATCGAGGCCTACGTCCAGGAGATCGTATGAGCACCACCGTCGTCACCGACGCCACGTTCCAGGCCGAGGTCCTCGAGTCCGAGATCCCCGTGATCGTCGACTTCTGGGCCGTCTGGTGCGGTCCGTGCCGCATGGTCGCGCCCGTGCTCGAGGAGCTCTCGAACCAGTACGAGGGCCGCGTCAAGATCGTGAAGGTCGACGCCGACGAGAACCCTCAGCTGGCGGCCGACTACAACATCGTGTCGATCCCGACGCTGAACATCTACTCCGGTGGCGAGCTCGTCGCGTCCCGCGTCGGCGCCCGCCCGAAGTCGATGATCGCCGAGGACATCGAGAGTGTTCTCGCCTCCGTCTGACGCCTGTCCTCGAACGCCCCCGTCACCGCGGTGCCGGGGGCGTTCGCGTGCCCGGGTGCGTTCCTCGTGTCGGGACGCTGCCGGGACCTCGGGGTGCACCGTGCGAAACTCATGGGCATGAGCGAGACACCCATGCCCGCCGGCGAGACGTCGGGCCAGCACCCCACGTCCTCCGCCGCCGGCACGGGCACCCGCCTCGACCGCTGGCTCGGCTCCTACGCCGAGCGCACCCACGGCATGCGCTCCTCCGAGATCCGCGCCCTGTTCGCCGTCGCCAACCGGCCCGAGGTGGTCTCGTTGGCGGGCGGCATGCCGTTCCTCGAGGGACTGCCGCTCGACGTCCTCGGTGAGCTGGCGCAGCGCGTCGTCGCCACGCGCGGCATGCAGGCGCTCCAGTACGGCTCCGGCCAGGGCGACGAGACGCTGCGCGAGCAGATCCTCGACGTCATGGCGCTGGAGGGCATCGACGCCCACCCGGACGACGTCGTCGTCACCACCGGTTCGCAGCAGGCGCTCGACCTGGTCACCCGCATCTTCATCGACCCGGGCGACGTCGTCGTCGCGGAGGCGCCCTCGTACGTCGGGGCGCTCGGCGTGTTCCGTGCCTACCAGGCCGACGTCGTGCACGTGCCGATCGACGCGGATGGGCTGATCCCCGCGGCCCTGGAGTCGCGCCTGGCGTCCCTGGCCGCCGAGGGTCGGCGCGTGAAGTTCCTCTACACCGTGCCCAACTTCCACAACCCGGCCGGTGTCTCGATCTCGCTGGCTCGTCGGCCCCTGATCCTGGAGATCGCCCGGCGCTACGGCGTCCTCGTCCTCGAGGACAACCCTTACGGCCTGCTCGGCTTCTCCGGCGAACCGATGCCCGCCCTGCGCTCGCTCGACGACGAGGGCGTCCTGTACCTCGGGTCGTTCTCCAAGACGTTCGCGCCCGGCTACCGCGTCGGCTGGGTCGTCGCGCCGCACGCCGTGCGCGAGAAGCTGGTGCTCGCCAGCGAGTCCGCGATCCTGTGCCCGTCGAACGCGTCGCAGATCGCGATCTCGACCTACCTCTCGACGTGCGACTGGCGGGGCCAGATCAAGAACTACCGCGAGCAGTACCGCGAGCGGCGCGACGCCATGATCTCCGCGCTCACCGAGCACCTCCCCGAGGCGTCCTGGAACGTGCCAGACGGCGGTTTCTACACGTGGGTCCGCCTGCCCGAGGGGCTGGACGCCAAGGACATGCTGCCGCGGGCCGTCACCGCACGTGTCGCCTACGTCCCCGGGACCGCGTTCTACTTCGACGGCACCGGCGCCGACCACATGCGGCTGTCGTTCTGCTACCCGACGCCCGAGCGCATCCGTGAGGGAGTCCGCCGGCTCGCCGGCGTCGTCGCCGGGGAGCGTGAGCTCGTCGACCTGTTCGGCACCAGCGGTTCGTCGGGTCCCGACGACGTCCAGTCGCCGGCGCCCGACGTCGCCTGACCCTGCCCGCTAGGTCGTGATCAGCCAAATCGCCCTCGACGTCCTGCCCCTGGAGCCCCTCACGTGACCACCACCTCGTCGCCCCGGGTCGTCGTGCTCGCCGGGGGCCTCTCCCACGAGCGGGACGTCTCGCTGCGGTCCGGCCGACGGGTCGCCGACGCCCTGCGTTCCGTCGGCGTGGACGTCAGCGTGCACGACGTCGACTCCGACCTGGTGCCCGCGCTGACGCAGCTGCAGCCCGACCTCGTCTGGCCGCTCCTGCACGGGACGAGCGGTGAGGACGGCTCCGTCCGGGACGTCGTGCAGATGCTCGGGCTTCGCCTGCTCGGGGCTGGACCGCGCGAGAGCCGCGTCGCCTGGAGCAAGCCGATAGCCAAGACCGTCGCCGCGCGAGCCGGGCTGTCCACGCCCGACTTCGTGACGCTGCCACAGTCGCTGTTCCGTGAGCTGGGCGCGCGGCAGGTGCTCGAGGTCATGGTCGCCCGGCTCGGGCTCCCCCTCGTGGTCAAGCCGTCGCGCGGCGGCTCGGCGCTCGGGGTCACGCTCGTCACCAGCCCCGAGGACCTGCCGCAGGCGATGGTCGACTGCTTCGCGTACAGCGACACCGCGCTCGTCGAGTCCGCGGTGATCGGCACCGAGGTCGCCGTCAGCGTCGTCGACCTCGGCAACGGGCCCTTCGCGCTGCCGCCCGTCGAGATCGTCACCGACGGCCCCTACGACTACGACGCCCGCTACAACCCGGGCCGCACCGAGTACTTCGCCCCGGCGCGGCTCTCCGACGACGTCTCGCGCGCGGTGATCGGCACCGCGCTGGCGGCGCACAACGCCCTCGGACTGTCGGGGCTCTCCCGGACGGACCTGATCGTCGACGACGCCGGCACGGTCTGGTTCCTCGAGGTCAACGTGGCGCCCGGGATGACCGAGACCTCGCTGCTTCCGCAGGCCGCCGAGGCCGCCGGGCTCTCGCTCGGCGCGCTCTACCGGTCGATGGTGGACGCCGCACTAGCGCTCTGACCTGCTCATGTGTTCGACTTGTACCGAAGAATCCTGCAAGAAAGTACATGAGCCCGCCACCTCACGGTGACGGGCTCATGTCTGTGGTTCCTCAGCCCTTGAGCAGGCCCGGGTCCTCGGGAGCAAGGCTGGCAAGGATGCGGTTCAGGTCCTGGACCGACGCGAACTCCACGGTCAGGCGACCCCGCGACTTGCCCAGGCTGACCTTCACGCGCGTCTCGAACCGGTCGGACAGACGCGCCGCCAGGTGGTCGAGGGCCTCGTTGCGCTGACCGGCGACCGGCGCCGCACGCCTCGCGGTCGGCTCCGCGTCTCCCCCGAGCGACACGATCTCCTCGACCGCCCGGACGGACAGGCCCTCCGCCACGATCCGCTGAGCCAGTCGCTCCTGGGCAGCCGCGTCCGGGAGGCCGAGCAGGGCACGAGCGTGGCCGGCCGACAGGACACCTGCGGCGACCCTGCGCTGCACCAGCGGCGGCAGCTTGAGCAGGCGCAGCGTGTTCGAGATCTGCGGACGGGAGCGCGAGATGCGCGTCGCCAGCTCTTCGTGCGTGCATCCGAAGTCGTCGAGCAGCTGCTGGTACGCGGCAGCCTCCTCCAGCGGGTTGAGCTGCGAGCGGTGGAGGTTCTCCAGGAGGGCGTCGCGCAGCAGGTCCGCGTCGTCGGTGTCCCGGATGATCGCCGGCACGGTCGCCAGGCCGGCGAGCTGCGTCGCCCGCCAGCGCCGCTCGCCCATGATCAGCTCGTAGCCGTCGCCCACGTCGCGCACGACGATGGGCTGCAGGACGCCGATCTCCCGGATCGAGCCGACGAGCTCCTCGAGCGCGTCCTCGTCGAACACCGTGCGCGGCTGACGCGGGTTGGGCCGGATCGACAGGACCGGAAGCTCAGCGAACCGGGCACCGGGCACCGGAACCAGGCCCGTGCCGTCGTCCTCGGCGGGCTGGCCCGGCTCCTGCGGGAGGTCCCACTCCTGCACGGGCGTGCCGTCGGTGAACGGTCGCTCCTCGGTCAAGGTCGCCGTCGCCACCGAGCCGCCGCCGTCGCTTGCCTCGGCAGCGGTGGCCAGGACGGCCGTCCTCGGCGCGGAGACAGCGATCTCCCCCAGCTCGGCGTCGACCGACGGCGTGCCCTCGAGGTCCGTCGCGGCGCTCTCGTCGGAGGCTGCTTGCGCGGCGGCTTCTGTTGCTGCCTGCTCGGCCGCCTCAGCTGCCGCCGCCTCGCGCTTCGGGTCCGGGAAGAACACGTCGACCGGGCGCTCGGCACCCGTCGGACGCTGGCCGTCCAGGCCGGTCGGGATGAGGGCCCCGAGGCCCCGGCCCAGACCGCGTCGCTTCTCGCTCACTGTTCCTCCTGCTGCACGGCCATCGCCGGCTCATCGATGTTCTGGTCGGCAGGTCCAGCCTGCTCGCGTTGCGGGTCGTTCTCCGGGATGCGCGCGTCTACGGCGCGCGTGGCGCCGTCCCCGGCGGTCCCGTCGGCGCTGCTTCCGGTGGCCGCACCTCGCTCCGCGACCTCGCGGGCGGCCTCGAGGTACGCCAGCGCACCGGTGGAACCCGGGTCGTAGGTCATCACGGTCTGCCCGTAGCTCGGCGCCTCGGAGATCCGGACGGAGCGCGGGACCGTGGTGCGGAGCGTGATCTCCGGGAAGTGCGTCCGCACCTCGTTCGCTACCTGCTGCGCCAGGTTCGTGCGGGCGTCGTACATGGTCAGCAGGATCGTCGACACGTGGAGGTTCGGGTTCAGGTGCGCCTGGATCAGCTCGATCGTCTTGAGCAGCTGGCTGAGGCCCTCCAGCGCGTAGTACTCGCACTGGATCGGGATGAGCACCTCGCGGGCGACGACGAAGGCGTTGACCGTGAGCAGACCCAGGCTCGGCGGGCAGTCGACGAACACGTAGTCGATGGGCTCCAGCCCGTTGTCGATCCGCCACGTCAGGTACGTGTCGAGCGCGTTCCGGAGCCGGGTCTCACGCGCCACCATCGAGACGAGCTCGATCTCGGCGCCCGACAGGTCGATCGTCGCCGGCAGGCAGAACAGGTTGGGGACGTCGGGGCTCTCCTGCACCGCCTCCGACATCGGGGCGCCGTCCACCAGCACCTCATAGATCGACGGCGTTCCCGAGCGGTGCTCGATCCCGATGGCCGTCGATGCGTTGCCCTGGGGGTCGTTGTCCAGGACCAGCACGTTGAGTCCGGACTGCGCGAGAGCGGCCGCCAGGTTCACGGTCGTCGTCGTCTTGCCGACGCCGCCCTTCTGGTTCGCCACCGTGACCACCCGGGTCGCCGGCGGACGTGGGAACCGACGCCCCCGCAGCTCGATGCGGCGGCGCGCGTCCTGCTGCAGCTGGGCCATGAGCGGGGTGTCGTCCGAGGCCTCCGGCAGGCTCTCGACCAGCGCGGCGCGCCGTCGCTCGTCCGGGTCAATCTCGGTCACCGATGCCTCCGCCACGCTGTTGCTGGTCGTCGGGCTCTCCGACCCACTGTCGAACCTCGAGGCGGGAGCATCGAGAACGCGCCCTTCGCTGCTGCTCAGGGGCGTCGCGTCCCCGGACACCGCGCTGTCTTCGCTACCGCGCGCCGCCGCAGCCCCTGCAGCGCTACGACCCGTCGTGATCGCGTCATCCCATGATTCGCTCGTGCCGGCTTCTGCCTCGTTGATCGAGGCAGCGTCCGTGGTCTCCGCCCCACCGTGTTCCGCGTCAGGCCGTCCTGCTGTTGCTGGAGCACCTACCGTGGATGCCGCAACCGGCGCTACGTCCGACGGCTGCGGCTCGATGCCCTGGGATTCGGGCGTCGTTGTTTCACGTGAAACAGGAGCCGGCCGATCGGCGACGGCGGCCGGTTCCGTTGTTTCACGTGAAACAGGAACCGCCCGATCGGCGACGGCGGCCGTATCCCCGTGAGGAGCTGACGCGACCCCGTCCCGCTCGACGGTCAGCGAGCGAACCTGGCTGGCCCACGCGCCGCCCGCCGTAGACGAGGCGCCCGGACTCGATGCAGCAGCGGGATACGTGCTGCTCACTCCGCTGCTCGCGGCGACCGGCATGCTGCTCCCTTCGGCGCTCACGACGTCCCGGCCACCGTTCACTCCCGAGCTCGCGACGGCCGGGGCGCCGTTCGCTCGAGTGGTCGCGACGACCGGCGTGCTTGTAGCGCCGGTAGTCGTGACCGCGGGCGTGTCGTACGCCGCGTCCGCCACACTCACCCGGGTCACGGCGGCGATGGTCACGTCGGATCCGGCATCCCCCGGGGCGTTCGGATACGCGGCACTGGGCGGAACAACTGACGCAGGTCCACCGTCGAACGACGCGGGAGCCTGCTCGTTCGCCTCGACATGCTTGGCCGGAGTCGACTCGGACTCGTCTGACCGGCCCTTCTTCCTACCGAACACCAGGCACAGCCTCCCGTACTACTCGCACAACCCGCGTCACGTCGACTCCCTCGATCGTCGGTGCGTCCAGGACGACGGCCGGGCCTGCGCCGAGCTTTCGCCCGACATGGCGGGCTTCCTCGACCTCGGCCTCGGCCTTGCTGCCTTTCAGGGCGACGAGCGTCCCGCCTGCTCTGAGCAGGGGCAGAGCCCAGCGGTAGAGCTTGTCGAGCGCTGCGACCGCACGGACCGTCACCGCGTCCGCCACGAGGTCCCCGTGCAGGTCCTGCGCCCGACCGCGACGCACGACGACGTTGTCGAGCTTCAGCGTGGTGGCGACCTCCGACAGCCAGTCGGTGCGTCGCTCCATCGGCTCGAGGAGCACGACCTCAGCCCCAGGGATCATCGCCGCAACGACGATGCCAGGCAGACCGGCTCCGCTCCCCAGGTCGACGATCCGACCGGTCTCGGGAAGGAACGGGACGGCAGCGGCCGAGTTCAGCAGGTGCCGCTCCCACATCCGCGGCAGCTCTCGCGGGCCGACCAGACCCCGGAGCTCACCCTCGCTCACGAGCAGGTCGTGGAATCCGAGGACCGCGGGCCACGAGGCGCCGAAGAACGTCGCTACTCGAGGGTCACCCTGCAGAGGGTCGGCTCCGTCGACGACCGTCGACCGAGCTTCCGTCACTGTCAGATCTCCTCGGTTTCACGTGAAACGAACCAGTGGCCACCGTTCGATCCCGAACTATCAGCGGGTGCGCCGGACCTCCCACCAAGGCGGTCGATCGCGACGCCTACGGTACCGTGCGCAGCCCTCCCCACCCGCCATCCACACTCACCGGTTCACGACGTGGGACGCCGACACAACCGGCGTAGCCACGAGGCTCCGGCAGGATTGTGGGCGTCGGCAACCCGGCCCCAGCGATGAAGGCCCCAGGCGACCCGATGCAGGAGGGACTGGGCTGGTGACCGGTGGCACTGCCTGTGCGCGAGAGCAGACATGCGCGTGGTCGGCCCACCGTGGCTGTGGAGCGCCATTACGCGGAACCCGAGCCGGCGACTCACCAGACGCGAGCCCGTCCGACTCCTCTGCGCATCCGCCACACCGCCGAGCGTCCGAATTCCGCCGCGGGTAGACCTTCGTCGGAGTGCCCTTGCTCAGGAGCCGACACTTCCGATCCCGTCCATGCGCGACGTCGGATGACACGCGAGCCCCCGGTCTCTGGCGCCGTTTCACGTGAATCGGCGCGCTTGCGTCCTCCTGGCGGGAGCGCGGCCTGACCAGCCCCGAGCTGTAGTCGCCGTACGGGTCTTTCCTTGTTTCACGTGAAACAAGGAAAGGCGGACCCAGAGACTTCGCGCCGAGCAGCACCTAGATCCCGTACGCAGTCAGCACGTTGATCCCGTCGGCAAACTGCACGTCGCTCCCGTCGGCAGTCAGCACGTTCAAGCGTGACAACGCACTCGCCACGTCGGGTTGCTGCCAGGTCCTCGCTGATGAGAGACCGCGACGACGGCGGCCGTCGTGAAAAGTTCTTAGCGGGATCGGAGCCTTGTCGATGTTCACGTGAAACGGTCCGCTGGTCCGGGAGCGTAACGTGACCAACCCAGAGCTGTAGTCGACGTACGGATGGTTCCTGTTTAACGTGAAACAGGACGGCGACGTCGCACCGAGCACCACGTTGATCCCGTCGGCAGTCAACACGTTCAAGCATGACCGCGCACTGCGTCGCCACGGCATCGGACGCATAGAGACGTCGCGCGAGGCGGCGCTCGGCCCGCTCCCTTCCTGAGCTTGAGGCTCGAGACACGAGCCTCAAACCGGCGGCCCACACCGACCGAGGCGTGCAGGCCCCGGTCCTGTTTCACGTGAAACAGGCAGGCGCAATCAAGCCAGCAAACTGATTCGAACCACGATCACGGCGACGAACCGAGTTCAGCCCCTGCGACAGTCCACGACAGGCACATGGATCAAGCACGGTCACACCCCACCCACCGAGGACGCCCAGGCCGGCTCCGCCCAACGGCGACCTACGGTCGCGCGACCACCCAACTGGGCGGACGTGGAGCCAGAGCTCTCAAGCTCGGCTAGCGCCATCACGTCGAAACGGTTTCGCCCTACGGTCGCCGGGTGCAGGGGCTACAGGCACGACGCGTCCTCGACGTCAGCCGTCCACGCTCTGCGTCGATCTCGGCCAAGCACCCGGTCCCGCACGATGGGCCGGCGAGCCCCGCGCTAGTCGCCGGGACACAACCTCGGGGCCCGCCTTCTGGATAGTTCGCCTGGCACAAGAAGGGGACACGCATGCGCCCGGCCGCGGTGACCGAGATCGACGGAGATCCACACGGCGACGGGTGTTTCACGTGAAACGACGGAGGCGTCATCGAGAGCGTGACGTCGACCACCACGCGGGCCAGCTGGAGCGTGTGCGGCGGCTGGGTCGGTTCCGCGACCCAGGCGACGACCGGTGATGCCCGCGTGAGCGCTCATACATCCGCCCACACACACCACTCCCTGTTCCACGTGAAACAGGGAGCATCCTCGGCAACCGCTTGAGCACGCAACGCCGGCCACACATCGCCCCGTTTCACGTGAAACAACGAGCGTGTCCGTCGTCAACTAGCCGCGCATACACCGCGACACCGATGCCCCCGGGGATCGCGGTCCCTACGGGGTGGAGTTGTTTCACGTGAAACACAAGAAGGGCGAGCCGTCAGGCTCGCCCTTCTTGCAACGCGTCAGAGGGCGCCGCAACTCACGATCACGCGGGACGGATCACCACGTGACGCTCGGGCTCGACACCCTCGGAGTCGCTCGACAGACCGGCCGAGGCAACGGCGTCGTGGACGACCTTGCGCTCGAAAGGGTTCATCGCGCTCAGTGCGACCGATGCACCGGACTCCTTGACGCGCTCGATGGCCTCGGTGGCGACGGTGACGAGCTCGGCCCGGCGAGCGGACCGGTAGCCGGCGACGTCGAGCATCAGACGGCTGCGCTCACCGGTCTTCGCCTGAACGGCCAGGCGCGTCAGCTCCTGCAGGGCGTCGAGCACCTCGCCGTCCGGGCCGGCGAGCCGACGCAGGGAACGGTCTGCCGGGTCCTCGGAGACGATCTCGACAGCGGCTCGACCGTGGTCGACGTCGATGTCGATGTCACCGTCGAGGTCCGCGATGTCGAGGAGCTCCTCGAGGTAGTCGGCAGCGATCTCACCCTCTTCTTCGAGGCGCTTCGTGCTCGCGGTCTCGACGGGGGCTTCAGGCTCGGTTGAAGTCATGAAGGGCACTCCGATCAACGTCTACTTCTTGGGCTTGGTGGGCGGCTTGGAGGGCACTGCGTCGGAAGGGCCGGGATCCTCTTCGATCCCTGCCTTCTTCGGGGCGTCGTCGCCAGGCTTGGTAATGGGCTTGGCACGGTCCTTGCGCTTCGGCTGCTGGCGCTGACCGGTGCGCGGCTTCTCCTCGATCTGCGGCGTCGGCGCGTCCTCGATGACACCCTTCGCAGCGGCCTTCTTCGCCTTGCGCTCCTTCATGGCGAGCTCGGCCTGCGACCCGGGCGCCGGCATCCGGCGGATCGTGTAGAACTGCTGGCCCATCGACCAGAGGTTCGTCGTGGTCCAGTAGATGAGGACACCGATCGGGAAGTTGACGCCGGAGAACGCGAAGATCAGCGGGAGGACGTACAGGAGGATCTTCTGCTGCTGGGCCATCGGACCCTGCAGGGCCGCCGGCGGCATGTTCTTCATGGTCAGCTGGCGCTGCGTGAGGAAGGTCGTCGCAGACATGCAGATGATCAGGACGACCGAGACGATCTGGATGTGGATGTTGCCGTCGGCCTTCATGAAGGTGCCGGACAGCGGCGCCCCGAAGATCGTGGCGCTCTCGGCAGACTCGGCCAGCGACTGCGACATCGGCCCGATGGGATCCATCGTTCCGTCGGCCACCTGCGGCAACGAGTTCAGGACGCGGAACAGCGCGAAGAAGATGGGGGACTGGAGCAGGATCGGCAGGCACGACGCGAACGGGTTCGTTCCGTGCTTGCGGTAGAGCTCCATGGTCTCGCGGCTCATCGCCTCGCGGGACGCGGGGTCGGACTTGCCCTTGTACTTCTTCTGGATCGCCTGCATCTCGGGAGCGAGCAGCTGCATGCCGCGCGAAGCCTTGATCTGGCGGAAGAACAGCGGGATCAGCGCGATCCGGATCACGATCACGAGCCCGACGATCGACAGCGTCCAGGCGGCGCCGCCGTCGGGGTCGAGGCCGATGGCCGAGAACAGCGCATGGAACTGCACCATGATGAAGCTGACGACCACCATGATCGGGTGGAGCAGACCGTCGAACCAATCCATGCGGAAGAACTCCTCAGTCGTGAATCAGTGCGCGGACGATGCCGCGTCGAGATGACGGTGTGAATGGGGCGCAGGAGGAACGTCGTCCACCCCGCCCGGGTTCCAGGGGTTGCACCGCAGCACCCGCCAGACCGCGAGGTACGTGCCGCGGATGGCGCCGTGCCGCTGCGGTGCGATGACCGCGTACTGCGAGCACGAGGGATAGAACCGGCAGGTCGGCGGCGTCATCGGTGAGATGAACAGCTGGTACCCACGGACCGCGAGCAGGAGCAGCCTGGCGGGGATCCGAGCGATCGCGTGCACCACAGTCATGGGATGACTACGCACGAGATCGCCGATCGGCACGTCGGACGGCCGTCGCCAGCGCCGCGTCGAGATCGCACCCGAGCTGCGCGTAGGTGCTGGTCGCGGCCGGGGGGAGTGCCCGGACCACGATGCCCGCCTCCGCCGGCAGCACCGACAGACGTGCACGGACGAGCTCCCGCAGGCGCCGCTTGACGAGGTTGCGTGTCACCGCCGTACCGACGGCCTTGGACACGACAAGACCGACCACGGGCCCCGAGGGGGTGTGATCGGTCATGGTCGTCAGATGCACCACGAGGGTGTCCCGTCCGCCGCGCGCGCCTCGGCGCACCGCCTGCTCGAAGTCGGCAGCCCGGCGCATCCGGTGCGCAGCGGGCAGCACCGACGCTGATGTCAGGCCGAGAGCTCCGCGCGGCCCTTGCGGCGACGGCCCGCGAGGATCGCGCGGCCGGCACGGGTGCGCATGCGCAGACGGAAGCCATGGGTCTTGGCGCGACGCCGGTTGTTCGGCTGGAAGGTGCGCTTGGTCACGAGAGTCTCCAACTACATCGGGTGGGCCTCGCATGTACCGCGCGACCAGGTTCGGGCTGCCGAGACCGACTGCTCCACGAACACGCGAGTTCACGCATGCGGCGTCTGGGCGCGCCAACTGGAGGCCATCGATAAGGCTGCAATACCGTACTTCCCCCCGTCAGCGCGGGTCAAATGCGCGCGAGTCGCAAGAAGAGCCTCCCACGATCGAGGGATCAGGACGAACCGGACGTCACCCGGTCGAGACCTGCCGCGCCCCCGACCCGGCCACTACGCTCGTACCTCGTCGCCAGGGGCAGCGGCCTGTTGACCACGCGCACGATCCGCGGTTGGGGACGGGTGCCAGCAACGACGCGCACGACGTCGGACGATCCCCGTCCTCATCGCCGGAGACGGCGGTCGGAGCCGACGTGATCAGCCGCTCACAGGTGTGGACAACTGTGTGGACAACGCACGGCCGTGCGAGACTCGACCACCCACGCGAACGAACAGCCGAGGTAGCACGTGTCACAGGACGAAGAGCTCGCACGGGTATGGGGCCACGTCGTGTCGACCCTCGAGCAGAGCCCCGACATCACGCCGCGACAGATCGCGTTCGTCCGTCTCGCCCGGCCGCTCGGCCTGCTCGACGGCACGCTCCTGCTCGCCGTCGGCAACGACCTGACCAAGGACTACCTCGAGTCGCGGGTCCGCGGTGAGGTCACCGACGCCCTCAGCACCGCGCTCGACCGGGAGGCCCGGTTCGCCATCACCGTCGATCCCGAGCTGGCCGAGGACGCGCCGCCGGCCCTGCGCGTGGTGAGCAGCGAGCAGCGTTACGACGAGCAGCGCACCGAGCAGCGCAGCGAGTACGAGCCCGACGACCAGCGGCGCGACTCGCGCGCCGACCTGTCGCTGGTGCAGAACGACGCCGACGCGCCGCCTCGTCGTGAGCCCCAGCGCAACGAGCGACAGTTCGACGACCGCCAGCCGAACCGCAAGCAGCCCGCAGAGCCTGCGCGCCTGAACCCGAAGTATCTGTTCGAGACCTTCGTCATCGGCAGCTCCAACCGGTTCGCCCACGCCGCGGCGGTCGCGGTCGCCGAGGCACCGGCCAAGGCCTACAACCCGCTGTTCATCTACGGCGACTCGGGTCTGGGCAAGACGCACCTGCTGCACGCGATCGGCCACTACGCGCAGAACCTCTACCCCAGCGTGCGCGTGCGGTACGTGAACTCCGAGGAGTTCACCAACGACTTCATCAACTCGATCTCCGAGGGCAAGGCCGGCGCGTTCCAGCGCCGCTACCGCGAGGTCGACGTGCTCCTCATCGACGACATCCAGTTCCTGCAGGGCAAGGAACAGACGATGGAGGAGTTCTTCCACACGTTCAACACCCTGCACAACGCGAACAAGCAGGTCGTGATCACGTCCGATCTGCCCCCCAAGCAGCTGAACGGCTTCGAGGACCGCATGCGGTCCCGTTTCGAGTGGGGCCTGATCACCGACGTCCAGCCGCCGGACCTCGAGACCCGCATCGCGATCCTTCGCAAGAAGGCCGGCAGTGAACGACTCCAGGCGCCGCCGGACGTCCTGGAATACATCGCGTCCAAGATCTCGACCAACATCCGCGAGCTCGAGGGTGCCCTCATCCGCGTCACGGCGTTCGCCAACCTCAACCGACAGCAGGTCGACCTGTCGCTCGCGGAGATCGTCCTCAAGGACCTGATCACCGACGACCAGACGACGGAGATCACCGCCACCCAGGTGATCGGGCAGACCGCGGCGTACTTCGGCCTGAGCATCGACGATCTGTGCGGCTCGAGCCGCTCCCGCGTCCTGGTGACCGCCCGGCAGATCGCCATGTACCTGTGCCGCGAGCTGACGGACCTGTCCCTCCCGAAGATCGGCCAGGCGTTCGGCGGCCGCGACCACACCACGGTGATGCACGCGAACCGCAAGATCCGCGAGCTCATGGCGGAGCGTCGCTCGATCTACAACCAGGTCACGGAGCTCACCAACCGGATCAAGCAGCAGAGCCGCGGCTGACCGGAAGACGACGGGCACGGACCATGTTCCGTGCCTGTTTTGGCCCAAATGACCGACTCGTTCAACACAGTTATCCACAGGCGTCCACAGGGACCTGGGGATGCTTGTGACGGGATTCACCTGTTCGGCCCTCCCCAGCGCTTCACGCGGCGAACCAATCGCTGACCTGCGCGAACACCGGAGATCCGGTCAATTCGGGCGCGAAATCACCCCAATACCGGGTGAAGTTCGTGAGGCAGCTCCCACCGACAGAACGATTCGACCCTCGTGCCGCCAACCTTCATCCCGTTCCTGAAAGAACCATGGGACGAATCTCCACACCTGTGTACTCACCTGTGGACAGCGGTGGACGAGGTCTCGAGACGTGTGGACTACAGGACCCTCGGCGGTGGACGCGGAACGGGCCGTCCGCAGCTCCGGACCGTCGTCCACCGGACGTCCGAATCGACGCACAACCGCGGTGCACATGTGATTCCGGCCCTGACCTGGGTCGACGAGCGTCGTCCACACGATGCACAGCCCCGATGACGATGACGACAACTCTCTATGTGATGGATCCACACACCGCCAAGACGTTCCGGGCGACTCACGGACGAGCACCCGCCGTCGAACGAACGACAAGCGCACCACCGACCACCGACGAGCGAACGACATCCGTGTCGTACCCCGTACCGAGCGTCGGACCGAACGCGTAGTGTTCGCCTGATGCCTGAGCCCTGCGCCGGATCACAAGTCTTGTGATCCGGCCGCAGCGCGACCGAGGGCACCGCAGCGCCCCCGCACGACGAGAGGTTGAGGTATGAGGTTCCGGGTCGACCGTGATGTTCTGGCGGACGCCGTCACGTGGACGGCACGCAGCCTGCCCACACGGCCGCCCGTCCCCGTCCTGGCGGGGGTGCGCCTCGAGGCCGACACCACGGGCACCGTGCAGCTCTCGAGCTTCGACTACGAGGTCTCGGCCCGGTCGCAGATCCCGGCGGACGTCAGCGAGCCGGGCTCCGTCCTGGTCAGCGGCCGGCTGCTCGCCGAGATCTCCCGTGCGCTGCCGGACAAGCCCGTCGACGTGGTGCTCGAGGGCACCAAGGTGATCGTGACCTGCGGTGCGAGCCGGTTCACGCTCCTGACCATGCCGGTCGAGGACTACCCGAACCTCCCGGTCATGCCGCCCACCACGGGCACGGTCGACGGCGACGAGCTGACGCACGCGGTCGCCCAGGTGTCGGTCGCGGCCAGCCGCGACGACACGCTGCCTCTGCTCACCGGTGTGCGCGTCGAGATCGAGGGCGAGAAGGTCACGCTCCTGGCCACCGACCGCTACCGGCTCGCGCTGCGCGAGCTCACGTGGAAGCCGTCGTCGCCGGACATCTCGACCGTCGCGCTGGTCCGGGCCCGCACGCTGCTCGACGCGGCGAAGTCGCTGGGCAGCGCGGGATCCGTGACCGTGGCCCTAGCCACGGGCACAGGCGTCGACATGATCGGCTTCGAGGCGGCGGGTCGCCAGACCACGAGCCTGCTGGTCGACGGCGACTACCCCGCGGTCCGCCGGCTCTTCCCGGACGAGACCCCGATCCACGCCGTGGTCAGCACGCACGCCCTGGCCGACGCCGCGAAGCGCGTGAGCCTGGTCGCCGAGCGCAACACCCCGATCCGGCTGTCGTTCAGCGAGGGCCAGGTCGTCCTCGACGCAGGCCAGGGTGACGACGCGCAGGCCTCGGAGGCGATCGAGTCGACCCTCGTCGGCGACGACATCTCGGTGGCCTTCAACCCGCAGTTCCTGCTGGACGGTCTCGGCGCGCTGAGCACGCCGTTCGTGCGCCTGTCGTTCACGCACCCGAACAAGCCCGTGGAGTTCACCGGGCAGCAGACCGTCGACGGCGAGGACAACCAGGAGTACCGCTACCTGCTGGTGCCCATCCGCTTCGCCAGCTGACAGAACCGGCGACACCAGGAGCACCGAGCACACGTAGGCAGAACACCAAGCAAGCCCGCCGGGCTCCCCGTCGTCGTTTGCGGCAAGGTGAGGTCTGAAGGCGCGCCCGCAGCAGACGCGCCGCGAACCGAAAGAGGCACGATGCACATCGGTCTGGTGGGTCTGGGCAAGATGGGCGCGAACATGCGGCAGCGCATCCGCGCCGCGGGGATCGACGTCACGGGATTCGACCGCAACCCCGACGTCACGGACGTCCCGTCGTTGGCCGCCCTCGTCGACGCGCTGCCCGCCGGCGAGCGCGTGGTCTGGGTCATGGTGCCGTCCGGCGAGATCACGGACGCGGTCATCACCGAGCTGGCGGGTCTGCTGACCGCCGGCGACATCCTGATCGACGGTGGCAACTCGTACTACCAGGACGACCTGCCGCACGCCGAGCTGCTGGCGACCACCGGGGTCGGCTTCATCGACGCTGGGGTGTCGGGCGGCGTCTGGGGCCTGGCGAACGGCTACGGGCTCATGGTCGGCGGTGACAAGGACGTCGTCGCGAAGGTCATGCCGGTGTTCGACGCGCTGCGTCCGGAGGGTCCGCGCGAGGAGGGCTTCGTGCACGCCGGGACGGTGGGCGCCGGGCACTTCTCGAAGATGGTGCACAACGGCATCGAGTACGGGCTCATGCAGGCGTACGCCGAGGGGTACGAGCTGCTGGCCGCGAAGGACCTGGTCACCGACGTGCACGGCACCATGAAGGCCTGGCAGCGCGGGACGGTCGTGCGGTCCTGGCTGCTCGACCTGCTGGTCCAGGCACTGGAGCAGGACCCGGGCCTGGCCGCGATCGACGACTGGGTCGAGGACTCCGGCGAGGGTCGGTGGACCGTCGACGAGGCGATCGACCTGGCCGTTCCGGCGCCGGTCATCTCGGCGGCGCTCTTCGCCCGCTTCGCCAGCCGTCAGGGCGAGTCGCCCGCGATGAAGGCCGTCGCGGCACTTCGTCAGCAGTTCGGTGGGCATGCCGTGAAGCCCGCGGGCTCCTGACCGGGATCGCATGTACGTCGCGCACCTCTCTCTGACCGACTTCCGCTCGTACGCGCAGGTCGAGCTCCCGCTCGAGCCCGGGATCACCGCGCTCGTCGGACCCAACGGGCAGGGCAAGACCAACCTGGTCGAGGCGCTCGGCTACATCGCGACGCTGGGAAGCCACCGTGTGCCGACCGACGCGGCGCTGGTCCGCTCGGGGGCGACGAGAGCGGTGGTCCGGGCGCGCGTGATCCGCGAGCTGGACGCGGGGAGCCCGCGGCCGACGCTGGTCGAGGTCGAAGTGACGCCGGGCAAGGCCAACCGGGCGCGGGTCAACGGCGGTTCGCCGACGAGGGCGCGCGACATCCTCGGGATCCTGCGCACCGTCCTGTTCGCACCGGAGGACCTGTCGCTGGTCAAGGGCGACCCGGACGGCCGGCGACGGTTCCTCGACGACCTGCTGGTGCAGCTCACCCCCCGGATCTCGGGCGTCGTGGCGGACTACGACCGGGTCCTGCGGCAGCGTTCCGCGCTGCTGAAGTCGGCCGGGGCCGCGATGCGCGGCAGTCGCACGGGCGCCGACCTGCGGACGCTCGACGTCTGGGACGCCAAGCTCGCGCAGACCGGCGCCCAGATCGTCGTCGCCCGCCGAGCCCTGGTCCGGGCGCTGGCCCCGCACGTCGAGAAGTCGTATGCGCAGGTCAGCAGCGGTCAGGGCGACGCGGTCATCACCTACAAGGCCTCGCTGGATGCGGCACTCGGTGCGGAGGGGGACGACCAGGCCCGCGACGACGGTGCGAGCGTCGACCTCGTCGAGGCGCAGCTGCTCGAGGCCATCGGGCGCCTGCGCACCAAAGAGATCGAGCGCGGCGTGAGCCTGGTCGGCCCGCACCGCGACGACCTGGTCCTGACGCTCGGCGGCCTGCCCGCCAAGGGGTACGCGAGCCACGGCGAGTCCTGGTCGTTCGCGCTCGCGCTGCGGCTGGCGTCCTACGAGCTCCTCACCAACGGGTACGACGACGCGGGCGACTGGGGTCCGGACGGCGAGCCGGTGCTCGTCCTCGACGACGTGTTCGCCGAGCTCGACGCCAAGCGACGCGAGCGGCTGGCCGAGCTGGTCGCGCCGGCGCGGCAGGTGCTGATCACGGCGGCGGTCCCGGGCGACGTCCCCGAGCTCCTCGCGGGTGCGCGGGTCGACGTCATGGGCGGCGAGGTGTCGCGTGTCCTCTGAGGGTCCGTCCGAAAGACCACTGCGGGACCTGGTCGAGCTCACCCCTCCCCGCCAGGTCGCGGCCGGCGCGCTGGCGCGCGCCAAGAAGGCGGCGTCCCAGCGCGGCTACCGGCCCGGCGACCCGGCCCGCCGCCGACCGCTGGTCGACACCACGGGGTCGGCCGGCCCTGGAGCGCGCGACCCGCAGCTCATCGGGTCGACCGTCAGCGGTCTGCTCGACCAGCTGGGCGGGACGTCGGACCAGGTGGCCGGCGTGCTCAAGCACGCGTGGTCGGACCTCGTCGGACCGGAGATCGCGGAGCACTGCGAGTACGTGTCGTTCAGCGGCGGCGCACTCACCGTGCGGGCGAGCTCGACGTCGTGGGCGACGCAGCTGAGGTTCCTGACACCGTCGATGCTCGGCCGCTTCGCCACCGACCTCGGCGACGGCGTCGTCATCGAGATCACCGTGCTCAACCCGGGCGGTCCGCGGTTCAAGACCGGTCCGAAGCGGGTACCCGGCCGGGGCGAGCGCGACACGTTCCGCTGACGGGGGAATCCCGAGCTCCCGGACGGGTGTGTAAAAGAGGGTCCGAGCCCGTCCACCAGGTAGACTGTGAAGGTCATTCCTGGCGCATGTGTGCCCGGAACTCCAGCGTCATGGACTGATCCGCCCCGAAGAACTGCGGCGGGCGCGCTCCGTCGCGTGTGAGAGCTTGAGGAGTACTACCGCCCGTGGCCGATCAGAGCACGCCCCCGTCCGGCACCACGGATGGCAGCAAGAGCGGCACCAAGTCAGGCAACGGCGGGTACGACGCCTCCGCGATCACGGTTCTCGAGGGGCTCGAGGCCGTCCGCAAGCGCCCCGGCATGTACATCGGCTCCACCGGCGAGCGCGGTCTGCACCACCTGGTCTACGAGGTCGTCGACAACTCCGTCGACGAGGCCCTCGCGGGGTACTGCGACCACATCGAGGTGACGCTGCTGGCCGACGGCGGTGTACGCGTCGTCGACAACGGCCGTGGCATCCCGGTCGCCATCCACCCGACCGAGGGCCGGCCCACGGTCGAGGTCGTCATGACGATCCTGCACGCGGGCGGCAAGTTCGGCGGCGCGGGCTACGCGGTGTCGGGTGGTCTGCATGGCGTCGGCATCTCGGTGGTCAACGCGCTGTCGACGCGCGTGGAGACCGTGGTCAAGCGCGACGGCTTCACGTGGCAGCAGGACTTCTCCGACGGCGGCAAGCCGCTCGGTGAGCTGCAGAAGGGCGAGCCGACCGACGAGAACGGGACGTCGCAGACGTTCTGGGCGGACGGGTCGATCTTCGAGACGACCGACTACGACTTCGAGACGCTGCGCTCGCGTCTGCAGCAGTACGCGTTCCTGAACAAGGGGCTGCAGATCTCGCTGACCGACGAGCGCCCCGCGCACCTCGGCACGGCCGACGAGGTCGCGGGCTCCGCCGACGAGCTCGCCGAGGGCGAGGCGGCTCCGTTCCGCAGCGTCGTCTACAAGTACGACGAAGGGCTCGCGGACTACGTCCGGCACCTGAACGGCGCCAAGAAGGTCGAGGTCGTGCACCCCGACATCATCGACTTCGAGTCCGAGGACACCGAGCGCCGGCTCTCCCTCGAGATCGCGATGCAGTGGACCAACGCCTACTCGGAGTCGGTCCACACGTACGCGAACACGATCTCGACCACCGAGGGCGGCACGCACGAGGAGGGTTTCCGTGCGGCGATGACCTCGCTGATCAACCGCTACGCGCGCGACAAGGGGATCCTCAAGGAGAAGGACGAGAACCTCACGGGCGACGACATCCGCGAGGGCCTCACGGCCGTCATCTCCATCAAGCTCGGCGAGCCACAGTTCGAGGGTCAGACCAAGACGAAGCTCGGCAACACCGAGGCCAAGACGTTCGTGCAGAAGGTCGTCAACGACCAGCTCGGCGACTGGCTCGACTCGCACCCCACGGAGGCGCGCGACGTCATCCGCAAGTCGATCCAGGCGTCGGCGGCCCGGATGGCCGCGCGCAAGGCACGCGAGGCCACTCGCCGCAAGGGTCTGCTCGAGTCGGGTGGCATGCCGGGCAAGCTGCGCGACTGCCAGTCGAACCACCCCGACGAGTGCGAGGTCTTCATCGTCGAGGGCGACTCCGCCGGCGGCTCGGCGGTCCGCGGTCGCAACCCGCGCACCCAGGCGATCCTGCCGATCCGCGGAAAGATCCTCAACGTCGAGCGCGCGCGGCTCGACCGGGCGCTGGGCAACCAGGAGGTCCAGGCGCTGATCACGGCGTTCGGTACCGGCATCGGCGAGGACTTCGACATCTCCAAGCTGAGGTACCACAAGATCATCCTGATGGCCGACGCCGACGTCGACGGCCAGCACATCCGGACCCTCCTGCTCACCCTCCTGTTCCGCTACATGCCTGAGCTCATCACGCACGGGCACGTCTACATGGCGCAGCCTCCGCTCTACCGGGTCAAGTGGACCAACGCGGACCACGACTACGTGTACTCGGACCGCGAGCGCGACGCCGTCGTCAGGGACGGTCTGGCCGGGACCAAGCGGCTGCCCAAGGAGAACGCGATCCAGCGCTACAAGGGTCTCGGCGAGATGGACTACCAGGAGCTGTGGGAGACCACGATGTCTCCCGAGCACCGCACGCTGCTCCAGGTCACGCTCGACGAGGCCGCCGCCGCGGACGAGATCTTCTCGATCCTCATGGGCGAGGACGTCGAGTCCCGCCGCTCGTTCATCCAGCGCAACGCGAAGGACGTCCGGTTCCTCGACATCTAGACGTCGAGACAGCTCTCGTCCCCGCCCGCACCGAACGTAAGGAACACCGTTGAGCGAGACCACCGGCAGAGAGATCGAGCACGGCCGCATCGAGCAGGTCGACCTGCAGCTCGAGATGCAGCGCTCGTACCTCGACTACGCCATGGCCGTCATCGTCGGGCGCGCGCTGCCCGACGTCCGTGACGGACTGAAGCCGGTGCACCGCCGCGTGCTGTACGCGATGTACGACGGCGGCTACCGGCCGGACCGCCAGTTCTCCAAGTGCAGCCGCGTCGTCGGTGACGTCATGGGCAAGTTCCACCCGCACGGTGACTCACCCATCTACGACGCCCTGGTCCGCCTGGTCCAGGACTGGTCGATGCGCTACCCGCTCATCTCCGGGCAGGGCAACTTCGGCTCCCCGGGCGACGACCCGGCGGCCGCCCCTCGCTACACCGAGTGCAAGATGGCGCCGCTGTCCATGGAGATGGTCCGGGACATCGACAAGGACACCGTCGACTTCCAGGACAACTACGACGGCCGCACCCAGGAGCCCACGGTCCTGCCGTCGCGGTTCCCGAACCTGCTGGTCAACGGCTCGGCCGGCATCGCCGTCGGCATGGCCACCAACATCCCGCCGCACAACCTGCGCGAGGTTGCCGACGGCGTCCAGTGGTACCTCAGCCACCCCGAGGCGTCGACCGAGGAGCTGCTCGACGCGCTCCTCGCTCGGATCAAGGGCCCCGACTTCCCTACCGGCGCGACGATCCTGGGCCACCGCGGCATCGAGGACGCGTACCGCACGGGTCGCGGCTCGATCACCATGCGCGCGATCGTGCAGGTCGAGGAGATCCAGAACCGGATCTGCCTCGTCGTCACCGAGCTGCCGTACCAGGTGAACCCCGACACGCTGGCCAAGAAGATCGCCGACCTCGTCCGCGAGAACAAGGTCACCGGGATCGCGGACATCCGCGACGAGACCAGCGGCCGCGCCGGCCAGCGCCTCGTGATCGTGCTCAAGCGGGACGCCGTCGCGAAGGTCGTGCTGAACAACCTCTACAAGCACACCCAGCTGCAGGACACGTTCGGCGCCAACATGCTCGCGCTCGTCGACGACGTCCCGCGCACGCTGAGCATCGACGCGTTCGTCCGGCACTGGGTCGCGCACCAGCTCGACGTCGTGGTCCGTCGCACCAAGTTCAAGCTGCGCGAGGCCGAGGCGGAGATCCACATCTACCGCGGCTACCTCAAGGCGCTCGACGCGCTCGACGAGGTCATCGCCCTCATCCGTCGCTCGCCCGACGCGGACGAGGCTCGCGTCGGCCTGATGGAGATGCTCGAGATCGACGAGCTCCAGGCGAACGCGATCCTCAACATGCAGCTGCGCCGGCTGGCCGCGCTGCAGCGCCAGCAGATCCTCGACAACTACGCCAAGCTCGAGGCCGAGATCCTCGAGTACCAGGCGATCCTCGACAGCGAGCAGCGCCAGCGCGACATCGTCTCCGAGGAGCTCGCGGAGATCGTCGCCAAGTTCGGTGACGAGCGTCGCACGACGATCATGCCGTTCGACGGCGAGGTCAGCATCGAGGACCTGATCGCCGAGGAGGAGATGGTCGTCACGATCACCCGCGGTGGCTACGCCAAGCGGACGCGGTCGGACAACTACCGGGCGCAGCGCCGCGGTGGCAAGGGTGTCCGCGGCGCGCAGCTGCGTGAGGACGACCTCGTCGACCACTTCTTCGTCACGACGACGCACCACTGGCTGCTGTTCTTCACCAACCTCGGTCGCGTCTACCGGGCCAAGGCGTACGAGCTGCCCGAGGGCGGGCGCGACGCGAAGGGCCAGCACGTGGCCAACCTCCTCGCTTTCCAGCCGGGCGAGAAGATCGCACAGGTGCTCGACATCCGTGACTACACGACGGTCGAGTACCTGGTCCTGGCCACGCAGCGCGGCCTGGTGAAGAAGACGCGGCTGACCGAGTACGACTCCAACCGCTCGGGCGGCGTCATCGCGATCAACCTGCGCGAGGACGAGGAGGGTCGGCCCGACGAGCTCGTCTCCGCGCGCCTCGTCGACTCCGACCAGGACCTGATCCTGGTGAGCCGCAAGGGCCAGTCGGTCCGCTTCACGGCGTCCGACGAGTCCCTGCGTCCCATGGGCCGCGCCACCTCGGGCGTCACGGGCATGAAGTTCCGCGACGACGACGAGCTGCTCGCGATGGACGTCGTGCGCGAGGACGCGTTCCTCTTCACGGTCACCGAGGGCGGCATCGCCAAGCGCACCGCCCTCACGGTGGAGAACTACCGGCAGCAGGGTCGCGGCGGCCTGGGCATCAAGGTGGCCAACCTCCCCGAGGCCAACGGCGACCTCGTCGGGGCACTCGTGGCGGACGCCGAGGACGAGGTCCTGGTCATCATGGAGCGCGGAAAGATCGTGAGATCCGCCACATCCGAGGTGAACGCGACAGGGCGCACCACGCAGGGAGTGATCTTCGCGAAGCCGGACAACGGGGACAGAATCATCGCCGTCGCGAGGAACACTGAGCGACACCTGGCCGACGATGCAGGTACCGTGGGCGGCGAGAATGCCCAGGTTTCGGACGAACCCGGCGATGTCGAGCCCTCGACAGAGCCCGACGAGACCGCGACCGATCCGTCACCGGAGGACGCATGACCGATTCCACGCCGCCCTCGATCCCGCCGCGCACCCGACCGACCTCCCCGGCCTCCACAGGCCGGCAGACCACGTCGTCACCCGTGCGGACAGGGACGAACGCTGCGTGGAACGGGTCCGACGACGCGTCGGTCCAGGTGCCCACCATGAGCACGTCGAACGGCTCCAACGGTTCGTCGGCCGCCGTGCTGCCTCCGACCGTCGCGCCGCCGCCGCCGCGCACGTCGACGTCGGCCGGCCGCAGCTCCGGCAGCTCGGCCGGCGGCACGGGCCGGACCGCCACCTCGACGGGCACCACCAAGACGTCGATCCGGCTCGGCGACGGGGTCACCGTCCCGCCGGAGAAGGAACCCGTTCAGGCGACATCACCCGCTGAAGAGTCCGAGGAGGACGTTCCGTCCCCGATGATGGTGGCAGTGGACGCCACCACGGCGTGGTTCAAGAAGGCCGGGGTGGCAACCACCGCGGCGTTCGCGTCCCTGACCCGCCCCCGTTCCGAGGATCCGACGATGACTGCGACTCCCGCCACCGCCCCCGCGGCGAAGCCCGCTGCCCCGCGGCCGACCGCCCCGAGCGAGAACCCGCGCCCGTCGAGCGGGCGGATCCCGACGGTCTCCGCCCACGGCGGTCCTCGCCGCGTGCGCCTGGCGATCTCCCGCATCGACCCGTGGTCGGTGATGAAGCTGTCGCTGCTCCTCTCGGTCGCCATCGGCATCATGCTCGTCGTCGCGGTCGTTGTCGTCTGGCTGACGCTCGACAAGATGCACGTCTTCGCGGAGATCGACGACCTGGTCACCCAGATCACCGGTCAGGAGAGCACGATCGACGTGAAGCAGTACGTCGAGTTCCGTCGCGTCGTCTCGGGCTCCATGCTCATCGCCGTCGTCGACGTGTTCCTGCTCACGGCTCTCGCTACGATCGGCGCGTTCCTGTACAACATCGTCGCCGCGCTGGTGGGCGGCGTGCACGTGACCATGACCGACGACTGAGCGTCGTACCCCTGCTGGATCGCCGGTTTGGGACTGACCCCGGCCCTGGGGTAGTCTCATCCGGCATTGCACGGGCCTATAGCTCAGACGGTTAGAGCGCTTCCCTGATAAGGAAGAGGTCACAGGTTCAAGTCCTGTTAGGCCCACTCCCGACCCGTGGGGGAACCCGATGAAGAAGCTCCTGCTCCTCGTGGCGGTTGCCGCCGCAGCGTTCGTCGTCTGGCAGAAGTACACCCAGGATCGCGACGAGCGCGACCTGTGGGCCGAGGTCACCGACACCTTCGAGTGACGGGATCGGCTCGTCCCCACGGTTGGTCGGGGAACGGGGCCATGGCGCAATTGGTAGCGCACCTGCTTTGCAAGCAGGGGGTTAGGGGTTCGAGTCCCCTTGGCTCCACCACTCCTTTCGCGGCGTCGTCGTGAGGCCGCTCGCTGATCGGGCGCTCACGTACGACGCCGTCGGCGCGACACGGCCGGGCCAGTGGATCTGGGCCGACCAGCCCGCGGGATTTCGCGCGTACCAGCGGACGGTTCAGGTCGGGCTCGGTGACGCCGACTGGGCCGACCGGTCGGCCGCCGTGCTCGAGTGGGCCGTCAAGACCCGCAGCGGCTTCACCGTCGAACCCGCGGGCCGGGTGACCGGTGCGGACCGGTGCTGGCTGACGGCGCACCTCGGACCCGTGACGGTCCGCGAGCCGGTCAAGGTCATCGCTGTCGTCGATCGACCGGACCGGTGCGGCTTCGCCTACGGCACGCTCGACGGGCACCCGGTCTCGGGCGAGGAGGCCTTCATCGTGCACCGGGACGCCGACGGTGCCGTCTGGCTCATCTTTCGGTCCCTGACCCGGCCGGGGCCTGGCCGGTGGCGGGCCGCCTACCCGGCGGTGCTGCTCGCGCAGAGGCTCTTCCGGCGTCGCTACGGCCGCGCACTGCGCTGACCTGCGGCGTTGCTCGTCGACGCGTACCAGGCGGCGATCTCGGCGCGACGGGCGGCGCCGAGCTTCGTGAGGATGTGCTCGACGTGGGCGCCGACCGTCTTCGGCGAGATGGTGAGGGTCGCCGCGATCTGCACGTTCGTCGCTCCGGCCGCGACGAGCGCCGCGATCTCCGTCTCCCGGGCCGTGAGCGGGCCCGCAGAACCGTCGGGCACGGCGCGGGCGAGGATGTCGTCGGCAAGCGTGACCAGCGCGGTCGCCCCGGGGGGTGCTGCCGCGTCGTGGGCCCGCCCGGCCAGCTCGGCGGCCTCAGCCGACCGCCGCGCGCGCAACGCGCACTGCGCCCGGTCGAGCAGCGCGTACGTGCCCTCCCAGAACCGCCCGCGCTCGTGCCAGGCGAGCGACGCGGTCTCCAGCGCCTCCCGTGCCGCGCCCGTTCGTCCGTCGGCGAGCTCCACCAGACCGCGCGCATGGTCGAGCGCGGGCAGGGTGCCGGGGACCGCGCGCCGGCGCAGCAGCGCGGACGTCGCCTCCACCCAGGCGCGTGCACCGGGACGATCGCCCGCGAGCAGGTGCGCCCGCGTCCCCGTGACCACGAACGGGAACAGGTAGGCGGCGTCGTCGACCTCGCGGGACGCGGCGTACCCGCGTCGGCACCAGTCGACGGCCGCCGTCGTGTCGCCGGCGAGCAGGGCGGTCTCGGCCAGACCCCAGAGGGCGGGCGAGATTCGTTGCAGCTCGCGCATCTGCTCGCCCAGCGCACGCGCCTCGTCGAGCCGGTCCCGCGCCGCCGGCAGGTCGGCCCGCCCCATCGCCAGGTAGCCGAGCACGTGCAACGTCGTGATCCGCGTGGTCAGGCCGTGGTCCCCGTCCCGCAGGGCCGACCGGACGAGCGCGTCCGCACCGGTCCAGTCGCCGGTGGCCCAGTGCACATGGCCCAGGTGCGCGGTCATGTAGTGGCGGTCGTTCCACCGCTCGACGCGCTCGGAGTAGGCGATGCCCTCGGTCAGCCACTGCCGCGCGCGGTCGTACTCGACGAGCACCGAGGCGCTCGAGCCGATCATCCGATACCCCCGGGCGGCGGCCGCCTCCGCCCCCTGCGCCTCCGCGGCCCGGACCGCCTGCTCGAGCAGCGGCCACCCCTCGTCGCCCCGGCCGGCGAACACGAGCACTGACCCGAGGGTCGCGTCGATGTCGAGCGTCGTGGCGGTCTGCTGGAGGCCGGCGGCGAGCGCGCGCGCCCTGGTCGAGTGCTCGATGGACTCGTCGAGACGTCGGTCCAGCATGTACGCGGCCGCGAGCGCTGACTCGAGGTGTGCGAGGACGGCCGGATCTCGGACGCCGACGGCCGCGTCGTCGAGCAGCCGGGTCCGCTCGTCGAGGTCGGCCCCGAGCAGGTGCCGGCCGGCGGCGACGGCGGGTGCCACGGCCGCCGCGGCGGTCACGTCACCGAGCGAGACCCACAGCGCCTGCGCCTGCTCGTAGTGCTCGACCGCGCGACCGTTCTCGTCGATCGCGACGAGCTCGCCGGCGAGCTCGGCCAGCAGGGCGGCGCGGTCACGCGGCGGGAGGTCGGACGGGGCCGTGCGCAAGGCGCGCTCGTACAGGCCCTCGGCCTCCCGGTGGGCCGAGACGGCGGCAGCCTGCCGGGCCGCGGCGAGGGCGTGCGGGTGCGCGAGGTCGCCGAGCCGCGCACGTTCGTACTGGTCGCTGAGGAAGGCGTCCCCCAGACCCGCCGCCCCCGCGGCGACGGCCGCGTGCAGCTCTCGACGGTGCAGCGGCGGGATGCTCTCCACCAGGGCGTCGCGGATGAGCGCGTGCCGGAAGATGAACGTGCCGGCGTCGTCGCGCGGCAGGACCAGGAACTGGTCGACGAGCTCGGTCAGCTCGCGGTCGACGTCGGTGGGGGGTTCCCCGGTGATCGCGACGAGGAGGTCGACGTCGAACGAGCGCCCGATCACCGCCGCGGTGCAGGCGAGCGACCAGGCGTCCGGCGTCAGGCTCGCCGCCCGACCGAGGACGGCGTCGGCCAGGGTGTCCGGAACCAGCGCTCCGGCGCCGATGAGCTCCTCGACGTGCAACGGGATCCCGTCGCTGCGCTCGTAGAGAGCGTCGAGCACGGTGACGTCCCAGGTCGCGCCGGTGATGGCGGCCACCATCGCGCCGGTGTCCTCGCGGTCGAGCCGGCGCAGGCGCAGCTCCTCGGCGAGGCGTTGGGTGAGCATCCGGGACCGCCACCGCCGGGTCGGCACGCTCGGGTAGAGCTCGTCGGTCCGGAACGTGCAGACGACGAACATGGGCCGGCCCGCGAGCCGGCGGGCGAGACGTTCGAGCGCGTCGAGCGTGATCTCGTCGGCCCAGTGCAGGTCCTCCAGGGCGAGCAGCACCGGACGCGGCCCGTCCCCCAGGGCGGCCAGAGCGAGCGACAGGTCGCCGACGAGGGTGCGCCGTCGGGCGTCGGCGGCTCCGGGCGACGCCCCGTCCGCGACGGCCCGCGCGAAGCGGTCGCCCCGCGACGGATCGGTGCGCGCGACCTCGTCGCCGAGGTCGAGGAGCAGGCCGGCCACCACCTCGACGTCGCGCGGGAAGGCCGCCGCACGGACCACGTCCCAGCCGTCGTCCCTGGCGGTCGAGCAGAGGTGGTCGAGGAGCCGGGTCTTGCCGACGCCCGCCTCCCCGGCGAGCAGGAGCAGCTGTCCCTCGCCGTCCGCGGCCGCGGACCGCCTGCGCGCAGCGACGGCGACGAGGTCGTCGCGCCCGAGCATGACGGGCGAGACGCGCACGCCGCCCGGACCGGAGGCCATGGCAACGAATCTATGCGGAGGCTCGGGACCGCGATAGGGCGTTCGACCGATGCGGTGGAGGTGTCGTCGTCGGGACCCTGGACGCGTCAGGACAACCGGACAGGAGAGGGACGATGGCGACGTTCATGGATGTGCACGAGGGATTCTTCGGCGTGACGCCCGAGCAGCTGGCCGCTGCGCACCAGGCGGACCTGGACGTCCAGGCCGACGAGGGGATGTCGTTCGAGCGGGCGTGGCTGGACCCGGAGTCGGGCAAGGTGTTCTGCCTGTCCAACGGCCCGAGCAAGGAGGCCCTCATGCGGGTGCACGACCGCGCCGGCCACCCGTGCGACGCCGTGTACGAGGTGTCGGTCGAGGTCTAGAGGCCGAGGAGCTCCCGGACCGGGGCGACGCCGTCCAGGGTGACGTCCGGGCGCTCCTGCCTCGCCCAGTCGGCGCGGGTGAGCAGGAAGTTCCGGCTCTCGACGAGGGCGCCCTCCCGGGAGGCGCGCTCGACACCGTTGGGCGTGTAGCCGAGCCGCCGGGTGACGGCCTGGGACGCGGGGTTGTCCGCGTACGCGGCGGTGGTGGCGACCTCCGCGCCGAAGCCCTCGAACAGCAGGTGCAGCATCATCAGCCGCATGGTGGTGCCGATGCCCTGACCCTGGTGTCGACGACCGAGCCACGAGCCGGTCTCGGCCGAGCGGGCGACGGGGAACGCCTTGGCGAAGGCGCTCTGGACGCCGAGGACCTCACCGTCGCGGACGAGCGCCAGCTCGAGCTGCCAGTTCTCCGGGTCGACCTTGGCGCGCGCCGACCACTGGTAGGTCAGGATGCTGCGCGCGACCTCGATCGGCGTGCCCTTGGACCACGGGTTGTTGAACGGCAGGGTGGCCGGGTCGTGGATGCCCTCGCCGCCGAGCGCGGCGAGCGCCACGACCCGGTCGTCGTCGAGGAACTGCAGCGACAGCTCGCCGCACGTGACGCGCAGGCCGGCGACGGGCCAGAGGTCCACCAGGGAGGTCATCGCAGAAGGCTGTCGGGCTCGCGCTCGAGCACGCAAGGGGAATCGGACCGGATATCCGCTCTGCGGCTGTCGGCGGTCACGTCTACGTTGGTGGGCTGTGAGCGCTCCCGTCATCTCCGCGACCGGCCTGACCAAGCGGTTCGGGGACTTCACGGCGGTCGACGGGATCGACTTCGAGGTGCCCGCGGGCGAGTCGTTCGGGCTGCTCGGTCCCAACGGCGCGGGCAAGTCGACCACCATGCGGATGATCGGCGCGGTCTCGGCGCGGACCGCGGGCGACCTGCGGGTGCTGGGCCGGGACCCGGACACGCACGGGCCCGAGATCCGGTCGCTGCTGGGCGTGGTGCCGCAGGAGGACAACCTCGACACCGAGCTGCGGGTGCGCGACAACCTCATCGTCTACGGGCGCTACTTCGGCATCCCACGGGCGGTGGTCCGCAAGCGCGCCGACGAGCTGCTGGCGTTCGCGCAGCTGGAGGACAAGCGCACGGCCAAGGTCGACGACCTGTCCGGCGGCATGAAGCGACGGCTGACGATCGCGCGGGCGCTGATCAACGAGCCACGCATCCTGATGCTCGACGAGCCGACGACCGGCCTCGACCCGCAGGCGCGGCACGTGCTGTGGGACCGGCTGTTCCGGCTGAAGGAGCGCGGCACGACGCTCGTGCTCACCACGCACTACATGGACGAGGCGGAGCAGCTCTGCGACCGCCTGGTCGTCGTCGACAAGGGCCGGATCATGGCCGAGGGCAGCCCTGCCAACCTCATCCGCGAGTACTCGACGCGCGAGGTCGTCGAGCTGCGGTTCGGGTCCGACCACAACGCGGCCGCAGCGGAGCGGATGGCCGGGCTGACGCAGCGGCTGGAGCTGCTCCCCGACCGGGTGCTGCTGTACGCCGATGACGGCGAGGCGGTGCTCGAGCGCGTGACGCACCTCGGGCTGCGCCCGACCACCAGCCTGGTGCGCCGGTCCAGCCTCGAGGACGTGTTCCTGCGGCTGACGGGGCGGAGCCTGATCGAATGACCCTCGACCAGGACCAGGAGCAAGAGCTGACGACCAGGACACGCCGCTTCGGCACCTGGTACGTGGCCGAGCACCAGCTGCGCGGCATGCGCGCCTACGGCTGGACGATCGTGATGACGGGCATCGGGAGCCCGGCGGTGTACCTGCTGGGCATCGGGCTCGGCCTGGCGACGTTCCTCGACCAGCCGATAGCCGACGGTGCGAACGGGCCCGTCAGCTACCTGCTCTTCGTCGCGCCGGCGCTGCTGGCCACGTCCGGGGTCACGGTCGCCACGGACGAGTTCACGTTCGTCGTGATGGCGGGGTTCAAGTGGCGCCGGATCTTCTGGGGCATGAACGCCTCGCCGATCGAGCCCGGGCAGATCGCGAACGGGCTGATCCTGTCCGTGTTCTTCCGGATGCTCTTCACGACGACCGCGTACTACCTGCTCATGGTCGCCTTCGGCGCTGTCGGGGATCCGTGGGGTGCCGCGTGGATGCCGCTGGTGGGCGTGCTCGGCGGCATGGCGTTCGGGCTCCCGCTCATGGCCTACTCGGCGTCGATCACGGAGGACAAGGGCCAGTTCGCGCTCGTCAACCGCTTCATCTTCACGCCCCTGTTCCTGTTCTCGGGCACGTTCTTCCCGCTGACGGTCCTGCCGCTGTGGCTGCAGTCCATCGGCTGGATCTCGCCGCTGTGGCACGCCAGCGAGATCGGGCGCTCGATGTCGTACGGCCTGCCGCCGGGGAGCTGGCCGGTCGCATGGCACTACGCGGTGCTCGTCGCGTACGCGGCGGTCGGCTGGGTGCTGGCCCACCGCGTGTTCCGACGGAGGCTGCGCTGATGGCCGTCGAGACCGAGGTCACGCGTCGCGCGGGCAGCGTCGGTGCGCTCTACGCGCGCAACGCCCGGTCGGTCGTGGCGCGCGGGCTGCAGGCGACGCGCAGCACCAACTGGCCGATCATGCTCTCGGGGTTCTTCGAGCCGGTGTTCTACCTCTTCGCCATGGGCGTCGGCCTCGGCACCTACATCGGGGACGTCGAGCTGCCCTCGGGCGGGTCGGTGTCGTACGCCGCGTACATCGCCCCGGCGCTCCTCGCGGTCAGCGCGATGAACGGCGCGGTCTACGACTCGACGTGGAACGTCTTCTTCAAGATGCACTTCGGCAAGCTCTACGACGCGATGCTCACCACGTCGCTCGGGCCGCTGGACGTCGCGCTCGGCGAGATCCTCACGGCCCTGCTGCGCGGCGGCGCCTACGCGGTCGGGTTCCTGACGGTCATGCAGGTCATGGGCCTGAACCTCGCCTGGTCGGCGGTGCTCGCCCTGCCCGCGGTGCTGCTCGTGGCGTTCGGGTTCGCGAGCCTCGGGATGGCGGTGACCAGCTACCTGAAGACCTTCCAGCAGATGGACTGGATCAACTTCGTCATGCTCCCGATGTTCCTGTTCTCCGCCACGTTCTACCCCGTGACCGTCTACCCGGGCTGGCTGCAGGGCATCGTCAAGGCGCTCCCGCTCTACCAGGCCGTCGAGCTCGTGCGCGGCCTGACCCTCGGGGTGCTGGACCCCGACATGCTCCAGCACGTCGCGTACTTCGTCGTGATGATCGCGCTCGGGCTGACCTTCACGACGAGACGGCTGCGCACCATGTTCCTCGGCTGATGGACGCCGCTCCTGGGCGAATCGCCCACGACGTTAGGATCGAGCAGTGATCGGGATCATCGACTACCGCACCGGGAACTCCCAGAGCGTGGCCTACGCGCTCGGCCACCTCGGTGTCCCGCACAAGCTCGTCGCCAAGCCGTCCGAGTGCGACGACGTCGACAAGTACGTCCTTCCGGGGGTCGGATCCGCGGGCGTGACCATGGAGTCGCTGGCCGACGAGGGCTGGGTCGGGCACCTGACCGAGAAGGTCCTGGGTGAGAAGCAGGGCTTCCTTGGCGTGTGCGTCGGCCTGCAGGTTCTGTTCGAGCACAGCGCCGAGGACGACCAGGAGTGCCTGGGCTGGATCAAGGGCACGGTGCGCGAGTTCGACAACACCGAGGTCCGGGTCCCGCACATGGGCTGGAACACGGTCGAGGTCCGCGGCGAGCACCCGTTCGCCCGGTCGTTCACGCCCGGCGGCTACTACTACTTCGTCAACTCGTTCTACGCGGTCCCGAGCGACCCAGATGCGCTCGTCGGCGTGACCACCTACGGGCAGCCGTTCGCGGCCGCTGTCGCGCAGGACAACATCATGGCGACGCAGTTCCACACCGAGAAGAGCGCGCGGGCCGGCCTGCAGGTGCTCAAGGCCTTCTGCGACCTGGAGGTGTCCGTTGCTCGCTAACCGGCTGATCGCCTGCTTCGACGTTAAGGACGGGCGGGTCACCAAGGCGCAGCAGTTCCAGGACAACATCGACGTCGGTGACCCGGCCGAGCTGGCCGACCGCCTCTACCGGGACGACGTCGACGAGATCGTCACCTACGACATCATGGCCAGCGCGCAGAAGCGTCAGATCGACCTGGACATGGTCCGCCGGATCGCGCACCGCACGTTCGTTCCGCTGACCGTGGGCGGCGGGATCCGTTCGCTCGAGGACATGCACCTGGTGCTGCGGGCCGGCGCCGAGAAGATCAGCATCGACTCGATGGCGGTGCGCAAGCCCGAGATCATCACGCAGGGCTCCAAGGAGTTCGGCCGCCAGTGCATCGTGCTGAGCATGCAGGTCAAGCGCGTGGAGAAGACGGCGAGCATCCCCAGCGGGTACGAGATCGCGATCGACGGCGCCCGGACGTTCACGGGCATGGACGCGGTCGAGTGGGCCCGCCGGGGTCAGGACCTCGGTGCCGGTGAGATCGTCGTGAACAGCATCGACCGGGACGGCACCGGCGAGGGCTACGACCTGGAGATCACCGGCCTGATCACCGAGGCGGTCTCGCTGCCCGTCATCGCCTCGGGCGGCGCCGGGCTGGTCAGCCACGTGAGCGACGCGTTCGCGATCGGTGCCACCGGCGCCATCGTGAGCTCGATGCTCTACTCGCCGCGGGTCGAGCACAACCTGACGGTCGAGGAGATGAAGGAGCAGCTGGGCGAGCTGGGCGAGCGCGTCCGGCCCGTGCACAGCGCCTGAGCCCAGACGGCCAGAAGACAGAGAACGACCCCCGGTCCGACGGATCCCGGGGGTCGTTCTGCGTTCCTGCGCGATCAGGCGCCGGGGGTGGTCTCCTCGGGAGCCTCGTCCGTGGCGGCGGGCTTGGTCGTGCGACGCGTGACCTTCTTGGTCGCGTCGGCAACCTTCTCCGTCAGGTCCTCGGTGGCGTCCGAGGCCTTCTCGGCGAGCGACCCGGCGGCCTCGCTGACCTTGCTGGCTGCCTTGCGGGCTCCCGCGACGGCACTGCCCGCGGCCTCCCCGACCGCGTCCGCGGCGTCGGCCACGCGGCCGTGCACGTCCCCGCTCTCGACGGGCTCCCACGGCTCGGCCCACGGGTCGACGGTCGAGCGTGACCGGCTCCAGGCGACGACGCCAGCGCCGACGGCGAGCAGGGCCGCCACCAGCCAGAACACCTTGGCGCCCGTGTGCTTCTTCTTCGTCTTTTCCGCGGCCGCGGCGGCGACGGCCGCGCTCGCTACGGCGGCCTTGTCCGCAGCCATGTCGGCCGCCTTCTCGGCGAGCTCCCCGGCCTTGAACGCCGCCTGGTGCAGCGCCTCGACCACCTTGGGCAGCACCTCCTCGACGAGCTTGTCGTGCGCGGTGTCGATGGCGGGACCCGCCGCGTCGGCAGCGGCCTCGACCTTGGGCGCGGCGGCCTTCACGGACTCCTTGTACAGGTGCTCGACGCGGGGCAGGAGCCAGTCGACGAACGCCTCCACGCGGGGCGCCGTCCAGTCCTTGGCCTGCACGGCCGCCTCGCCCGCCTTGCCGGCGGCGACACCCGCGGTGTCCTTGGCACTCTTCGCCGCGTCGGCGATCGCGGCACCCAGGTCGGCTGCCTGGTCCTTGATCTTCTCCGTATCGACGTCGATGTTCGGGCGGCTCTTGGTGAACGGCATGTCGGGCTCCCGGCTCGTCGGCTGCACTGACCTCCCACTCTGCCACCGTGCGGGCCGCTGCGCAGGAGCGCTGGCCTGCACATTTGCGGTTCACAGGCGATCGGGTGGGTGCCGCGTGCCAGACTGGGCGCATGTTTGCGACCCTGCACACGACCGCCGGCGACATCCGGATCGAGCTCTACCCGAACCACGCACCGAAGACGGTGGCGAACTTCGTGGGACTGTCCACGGGGAGCCAGGCGTGGACGGACCCGACCACCGGTGCGCAGCGCACCGACCCGCTGTACGCGGGCGTCGTGTTCCACCGCGTGATCGACGGATTCATGATCCAGGGCGGTGACCCTCTGGGCACCGGCCGTGGTGGCCCGGGCTACAACTTCGACGACGAGATCCACCCCGAGCTCACCTTCAGCGAGCCCTACCTGCTCGCCATGGCCAACGCCGGGAAGCGGCTGGACCCGGTCACCGGCAAGGTCGGCGGCACCAACGGTTCGCAGTTCTTCATCTCGGTCGGCGCCACGGAGTGGCTCAACGGCAAGCACACGATCTTCGGCAAGGTGGCCGACGACGCCAGCCGCGCCGTCGTCGACAAGATCGCGACCGCCCGCGTGCGTCCCGGCGACCGTCCGGTCGAGGACATCGTCATCGAGTCCGTCGACATCGAGGACTGAGAACACCATCAGCGAGTCCGACCCCTACGGCGCGCAGGCCGCGCCGCCGGTCTGCCCGCGCCACCCCGACCGGGTGTCGTACGTGCGGTGCCAGCGGTGCGGCCGCCCGACGTGTCCCGACTGCCAGCGGCAGGCGCCCGTCGGGATCCAGTGCGTCGACTGCGTCGCGGAGGCCGCCCGCGCGCTGCCCGCGCAGCGCACGGCGCTCGGCGGGGTCATCCGTCCCGGCCGGCCGATCGTCACGCTGACCCTCATCGGGCTCTGCGTGGTCAGCTTCGTCCTGCAGCTCGTGGTGCCGAGCTGGACCGCGCGCTGGATCTTCTCCCCGGCCGTCGGCTATTACGAGCCGTGGCGGTTCCTGTCGGTCGCGTTCCTGCACTCCACGACGAACTACCTGCACATCCTGTTCAACATGGTGGCGCTGTGGTTCGTCGGACCCATGCTCGAGCAGACGCTCGGACGCAGCCGGTACCTGACCCTGTACCTGCTGAGCGCGGTGGGCGGCTCCGTCGGTTCGGTGCTCCTCGCCATGGACCTTCCGGCGATGGCGCAGTTCAGCGTGGGTGCGTCGGGCGCGGTGTTCGGGTTGTTCGGCGCGGCCCTCGTGGTCACCCACAAGCTCGGCGGCGACTACCGCGGGATCATCGGCCTGATCGTCGTCAACTTCGCGATCGGGTTCGTCGCCACGGGCATCGCGTGGCAGGCCCACCTCGGCGGACTGGTCATCGGTGGCGTGCTCGCCGCCGCCTACGCGTACGCGCCCAAGGAGCGCCGCGCCCTCGTGGCCTTCCTCGCGCCGGCTCTCGTCGCCGTCGCGCTGTTCGTCGCGGCGGTGCTGAAGTACCGGTCGTTCGACGTCTTCTTCTGATCGGACCCTGACCGGTCGGCCCAAGTTACACAGGTGTAGTTATCCACAGACTTGTGCACCTCTGGGGACGACGAAGGCGCCGTCCCCAGGTGGGATCGGCGCCTTCGTCGGACGTGTCGGGGAGCGCTCAGTGCCAGCGGGTCGTCATGCCGAAGCCGCCGATGATGAACGCGAAGCCGATCAGCAGGTTCCACTGGTGGATGCCCGGGATCGGGTAGTCGGACTGCGTCAGGTATGTGACGACGATCCAGGCGAGCCCGACGAGCATCAGGGTGAGCATCACCGGAAGGAACCACGGCGGGTTCACCTTCGGGCCGGACGACTTCTCGGGCGGCGGGATGTACGCAGCCTTCTTGCGTGAGCTCGACTCAGGCACGTCGGGTACTCCTGTCCAACGGGTGCGTGGCGTTCAGACCACGAGGAGACCGCGCGATGACGTCGCGGTCGGCGGGCGGGCGATCATTGGTGCGTCGAGCCCCGCATCGTCACGGAGTCGGCACATCGTGACCTAGCGTAGTGGGCGCCGGCACATCCTCCATCCGCTCGGCAGCGGTCGATTCCCGTCAAGGAGCCGAAAGCATGACAGACCACCCGCACCGGGCCCGGCGCTTCATCGCGCGCGGGACCCTGTCGGTGGCGCTCGTGCTCGCCCTGTCGGGGGCCCTGTTCGCGGCGAACGCCAAGTTCGCGCACGGGTCGGGCGACCGGCACCCGCAGGACCTGGCCGAGCTGGCGATGGCGGAGGAGAAGCGCGTCGAGCGGTTGTCCACCGAGGTCGACGGCCTGTCCTCGGACGTGCTCGGGCTGACGACGGCCGAGAACACCCAGACCGGAACCGAGGTGGGCGAGCCGAGCCTGGGCTACCTGGTCGAGAGCGGCCTGATTGCCGTGCAGGGTCCGGGCCTCACCGTCCGGCTGAACGACGCACCGGCCGACTCGCCTCGTCGCGACGACGTCAGCCCCGATGTCCTCGTCGTGCACCAGCAGGACATCCAGGCCGTGATGAACGCGCTCTGGGCGGGCGGCGCCGAGGCCATGGAGATCATGGACCAGCGCGTGATCTCGACGAGCGCGATCCACTGCGCCGGGAACGTGCTGCGTCTGCACGGCCGGATCTACTCCCCGCCGTACGACATCCGTGCGATCGGCGACCCCGACCGCCTCCGCCGGGCCCTGTCGTCGTCGCCCGCCGTGCAGTCCTACGTCCGGGACGCGAACGACGTGGGCCTGGGCTGGTCGCTGTCCGACTCGAGCACGTCGTCGCCGCTGGAGCTCTCGGCCTACTCCGGTCCCACCGACCTGCAGGCCGCGGAGGTCCCCGAGGGCACCGAGATCCTGCCGGGTCTCGACGACGCCGAGGCGCGCGAGCGCAACCGGTCCAGCCGCGCCCGCGCCCGGGTCTCGGAGGCCCCGTGAGCCGCGCGAAGAACGCGGTCTTCGGCACCATCGGCGTGATCGGCGAGATCCTCATCACCATCGGGGTCCTGCTGTTCGCCTTCCTGGTCTGGCAGCTCTGGTGGACGGACGTCGTCGGCAACCGGGCCCAGGCCCAGATCGTCGCCGAGCTGCCGTTCGAGCCGGTGCCGACGGCCACGCCCACCGCCGGCAGCACCGCCGCTCCCGAACCTGTGATCGCGCCGCCGCGCCACGACGACCCGCCGGTGATGGCCGAGCCGCCGCACGCGACGACCTTCGCGACGATGCAGGTGCCGCGCTGGGACGGGGAGCCCGAGCGCCCGATCAGCCAGGGCACCGACCGCGCCACGGTGCTCGACGTCCTGGGCATCGGGCACTACGAGGGCACGGCGATGCCGGGCGGGGTCGGCAACTTCGCCGTCGCCGGTCACCGCACCACGTACGCGAAGCCCTTCAACCGCGTCGCGGAGCTGCAGGTCGGGGACCCGATCGTCATCCGGACCACGGACAACATCTGGTACGTCTACCGCGTCACGTCGACGGAGATCGTGAAGCCGTCGGACGTCCAGGTCATCGCTCCGGTCCCCGGCGATCCCGGCGCGACCCCGACCGAGCGCATGATCACGCTGACCACGTGCCACCCGATGTTCTCCGCGCGGGAGCGGTTCATCGTGCACGGGGTGCTCGACTACTGGGCACCGACTGCGGACGGGATCCCCGCGGAGCTCGTTTCGGAAAACGACGGCGGCGCATCATGATGGGGGGCCGATGATGTACGGATGGCTCTGGCGACACCTGCCGGGACCCACGGTCGTGCGTGTGCTGATCCTCGCGGTCCTCGCGCTCGCCGTCCTGGCGGTCTGCTTCGCGTGGGTGTTCCCCGCGCTGGCACCGCACATGCCGTTCAACGAGACGACAGTTGGGGAGTGACATGACCAGGCCCACGACGATTCTGGTGATCGACAACTACGACTCGTTCGTCTACACGATCGTCGGCTACCTCAACCAGCTGGGCGCCGAGACCGTGGTCGTGCGCAACGACGCGGTCCCGCCGCTGGCCGAGCGCTCGGGTTTCGACGGCGTCCTCGTCTCGCCCGGACCCGGCACCCCGGCCGAGGCCGGCGAGAGCATCCAGGTCATCCGCGACTGCGAGGCGACCGGCACCCCGATGCTCGGCGTGTGCCTGGGCCACCAGGCGCTCGGCGAGGTGTTCGGCGGGGTCGTCACGCACGCGCCCGAGCTCATGCACGGCAAGACGAGCCAGATCGAGCACAAGGGAGAGGGCGTGCTGGCCGGCCTGCCCGACCCGTTCACCGCGACGCGGTACCACTCGCTCGCGGTGGTGAACGACACGGTGTCGGACGAGCTGGAGGTCACCGCTACCGCCCACGGCATCATCATGGGCCTGCAGCACCGCACGCTCCCGCTCTACGGGGTGCAGTTCCACCCCGAGTCCGTGCTCACCGAGGGCGGTCACCGGCTGCTGGCCAACTGGCTCGAGATCTGCGGCGACGACCAGGCCGTCGCGCGGTCCGCGGGCCTGCACCCGCTCGTCCGGCTCTAGCCTCGAACGGTCTTCGGACCTGCTCGCGACGAAGGGGCCGTCCCACCCGGGACGGCCCCTTCGTCATGTCGCTACGGGTTGGTGTTGCCGCCTCCGCCGCCTCCGCCTCCGCCTCCGGCGTTGCCTGACGGAGTCGTCGGGCCCTTCGAGACGTGGATGTTGATCTGCTGGTCGAAGGGCACCTCGGTGCCCGCGGTCGGGTCGGTGCGGAGCACCTGGTCCTTCGGCGCCTCGGACGTGTCCTCGACCTTGGCGACGTTGGTCAGGCCCACCCCGGCCAGCGCGGCGACAGCCTGGTCGTAGGTCATGCCGACAAGCCCGGTCGGGACGGTCGTCGTCGTCGGGGCGATGGCGATCTGCAGGTTGATCGTCCGACCCTGCTTGACCAGCGTGCCGGGCGCCTGGTCCTGCGCGATGACCGTGCCGGGTGCCTCGTTCGACGGCACCTCCTGGGTGTTCCCGGTGAGCTTCTGCGCGTTCAGGGTGTCGAGCGCCTGCTGCTTGGGCATCTTGGTGACGTCCGGGACCTCGACGTTGCCGGTGGAGACGAAGAGCGTCACCGCGGCTCCCGACTCGACGGTCGCGTCCGCCGCGGGATCGGTCTTGGTCACCTGGCCCTGCGGGAAGTCCGGGACGTTCTCGGGTTGCCGGGTCGGGTTCACCGTGAGCCCGGCGGCCGTCAGCGCCGTCACCGCATCCTGCTCGGTCTTGCCCGCGACGTTGGGCACGGTGATCGTGCCGGGGCCGCTGGAGATCGTCGCGGTGACCGTGGAGCCCTCGTCGGCCATCGCCTTTGCAGCGGGATCCGTCGTGATGACGGCGCCCTTGGCGACGTCGTCGCTCGCTGCCTGGACGGGGGTCCCCCAGACAAAGCCCTCTGCCTCGATCACCGACTTGGCGGCTGCCTCCTGCTGGTTCGTCACGTCCGGCACCGCCACCTGCTCCGGCGTCCCGTCGCCCTTGAGGAGCAGGTACAGGATGCCGCCGACCGCGAGCAGCGCGATCGCGATGAGCACCCAGAGCCACACCTTGCTGCTCCGCGACTCCTCGAGATCGTCGTCGGGCATGGTGGCCAGCGTGCCGGTGGACTGCCACGGCGTGGCCGCCGGGATGGTCTGCGTGGGTGCGACCGGCGGGGCCATGAGCTGGGTGGACTCGGCGGCCGAGGCGGCGACGACGGCGGCGGCGGCCGCCGCGCCGACGGCGGGCGCGGTGACGACGCCTCCGCGGACGGCGGCCTCGAGGTCGGCGCGGAACTCGGCGGCCGACGAGTAGCGCGCGTCGCGCTCCTTGGCCAGGGCCTTGAGCGTGATCCGGTCGAGCGTGTCGGGCACGTCGGACGCGAACGAGCTGGGCACCGGCGCGGCCTCGCGAACGTGCTGGTAGGCCACGGCCACCGGGGAGTCGCCGGTGAACGGCGGGCGGCCGGTGAGCAGCTCGAAGAGCAGGCAGCCGGTGGAGTACAGGTCGGAGCGGGCGTCGACGGTCTCGCCGCGCGCCTGCTCGGGCGACAGGTACTGCGCGGTGCCGATCACGGCCTGCGTCTGCGTCATCGTCGCGGCGGAGTCGGCCACGGCCCGGGCGATGCCGAAGTCCATGACCTTGACCGCGCCCGTCGGCGTGAGCATGACGTTGGCGGGCTTGATGTCCCGGTGCACGATGCCGGCGTGGTGGGAGTACTCGAGGGCGGACAGCACGCCGGCCGTGATGTCGACGGCCTCCTCGATGGGCACCGCGTGGCCGTCGCGGAGGATGTCCCGGACCGTGTGGCCCTCGACGTACTCCATGACGATGAACGGCACGTGCGCGACGACGCCGGTCGGCTCGGTGAACACGTCCTCGCCGGTGTCGTAGACGGACACGATCGCCGGGTGGTTCAGCGCGGCAGCCGACTGGGCCTCGCGGCGGAACCGGTTCTGGAAGCTCGGGTCACGGGCCAGGTCGGAACGCAGGATCTTGATGGCGACCGTGCGACCGAGGCGGGTGTCGTGGCCGATGTGCACCTCGGCCATGCCACCACGACCGATGAGCTCGCCGACCTCGTACCGTCCGGCGAGGATCCGTGATCCGTCGTCCACCACTAGGCGTCCTCTGCTTCCGTTGATGCCGTGCCGGGAAAGGGTTCCGCGGCCTTCCCGTAGGAGGCATGCCCGTTCTGGGCACGGCCGTACTGGCCGATCATCGCATCCCCACCCCCGTCAGAAGCGTATCGGGCGGTGTTCGCGCGCGGGTCGCTCGGTCCCGGCGGTGCGGCTGCGACCAGCACAGTCGTGCCGGTCGGGGCCCCGTCGGCGTTCAGCATCGACTTCGCTGCGAACGCACCGAGCAGCGCGACGAGCACGAGGATCAGGACCAGGACCGGCCACGACCAGCGGTGCTCCGCCTTCGTCGGAAGAGGGGCCGGGTGGGAGCGCCGAGGGGGCGCCGGCTCCTCGAGCCGCCGCGTGCGCCGCGGGGGGTACGACGGGGGCGGTGCCGCCGGCGCGGCGGCCGGAGCGATCGGCGTCGCGGCCGTGGCGTAGGTGTCGGGGGTGCGGGTGGGCTGCTCCACGAGCATCGGGACGCCGCTGGGCGGGGTGCGCGGCACGAGCGTGTCCAGCAGCGCCGCGAGCTCCTCGCCCGACTGCGGCCGCTGGCTCGGCTCCTTCGACAGCAGGCGCACGACGAGGTCCGCGAGCGGCTTGTCCACGCTGGCGGGCAGCGGCGGGACGGGGTTGTTCACGTGCGCGACCGCGATGTCGACGGCGGTCGGTCCCGTGAAGGGCCGGTGACCGACGAGGGCCTCGTACGCGATGATCCCGAGCGAGTACAGGTCCGACAGCGGGGTGGCCGGGTGGCCGACCGCCTGCTCCGGTGACAGGTACTGGGCGGTGCCCATCACCATGCCGGTCGCCGTCATGGTCACCTGGTTGCGGGCCAGCGAGACGCCGAAGTCGGTGATCTTCACGCGTCCGCCGCGGCCCAGCAGGATGTTGCCCGGCTTGACGTCGCGGTGCACGACACCGGCGATGTGGGCCGCGTGCAGGCCGCGGGCCGTCTGCGCGAGGATCGGCAGCAGCCGCCTGGTCGGCAGCACGGGCTCCCGTTCGAGCAGGTCGGACAACGGCTCGCCGACGACGAGCTCCATGACGAGGAACCCGGAGCCGTCCTGCTCGCCGTAGTCGAACAGCTGCGCGATGTTGGGGTGCGACAGGGATGCCGAGTTGCGGGCCTCGGTGCGGAACCGCTCGAGGAACCCGCGGTCGCCGGCGAACTCCGAGCGCAGCACCTTGACCGCGACGGGCCGGGCGAGGGCGTCGTCGTGCGCCTCCCAGACCTCGCCCATGCCGCCGACCGCGATCTGCCGGACCAGCTGGTACCGCTGGCCGAGGGCCACACCCGGTGCCGTCTTCATGAGTTGAGCACCGCCTCCATGACCGCCTTGGCGATCGGTGCGGCGACGCGTCCGCCGGTGGCCTCGTTGCCGATGCTGCCGCCGTGCTCGACCAGGACCGCGACCGCGACCCGCGGGTTGTCGGCCGGCGCGAACGCGGTGAACCACGCGTGCGGCGGCTGGTCGGCGGTCGTCTGGGCGGTGCCGGTCTTGCCCGCCACCTGCACGCCCGGGATCTGCGCCGAGGTGCCCGAGCCGGACTGCACGACGCCGACCATCATCTGGGTCAGCGCGGCGGCGGTCGCGGGCGACACCGCCGTCGAGTACAGGGTCGGCTTCGTCGTCGTGACCGTCGTCAGGTCGGCGGACCGCACGGCGTCGACGACGTACGGCGTCATCAGGCGGCCGCCGTTGGCGATCGCCGCGGAGACCATCGCCATCTGCATCGGCGTCGCCTGCACGTCGCGCTGCCCGATCGCCGACTGCGCGGTCTCGGGGGCGTTCAGGTCGTCGGGGAACACGCTCTCGACGACGAGCATCGGGATGGTCTGGCCCGGGTCGTTGAAGCCGAACTTCTCGGCCTGTGCCTGGAGCGCGTCGGCGCCGACGTTGAGGCCGAGCTGCGCGAACGCCGTGTTGCACGAGATGCGCAGCGCGTCCGCCAGCGTGATCGGGTCGGCCCCGCACCCGCCGCCGCCGAAGTTGCCGATGGTCGAGGTCGTCTGCGGCAGGTCCAGCTCGCGCGGCGCGGGGAGCGTCGACTCGGGCGTGTACTGCCCGCTCTCCAGGGCGGCAGCGGCGGTGACCAGCTTGAACGTCGACCCGGGGGCGTACCGCTCCTTGATCGCGTTGCTGCGCATCGGGTTGCCCGGCGCGGCGTCGAGCGCCTGGTACGCCGCGCTCGCGGCCACCGTGTCGTGCGTCGCCAGGGTGTTCGGGTCGAAGCCGGGCGTGCTGACGAGCGCGAGGATCTTGCCGGTCGAGGGCTCGATCGCCACGACCGCACCCTGCTGGTCGCCGAGCCCGGCGACGGCGGCGGCCTGCGCGGCGGCGTTGATCGTCGTCTCGACCGCGGCGCCCTCCGGCTTGCGGCCGGTGATCAGGTCCCGGATCCGCGTGAAGAAGAGCTGGTCGCCCCGGCCGGTGAGCTCGGCGTTGGCCGCGTTCTCCAGCTCGGACTTGCCGTTGACGATCGAGTAGAAGCCCGTCACGGCCGAGTACGTGCTGCCGTCGGTGTACTGGCGCTGGTAGCCGTACGGGTCGTCGACGGGCGTCGAGAAGGCGATCGCGTTCCCGCCGACGACGATCGGGCCGCGCGCGTTGCCGTACTCGCGGTACAGGCCGCGCACGTTGCGGGAGTCGTTGTTGAGCCTGTCGGCCTGGAAGTACTGGACCCACGTCGCGCTGCCGATGAGCACGAGGAACATGGCCATGACCACGGTGGCGAGGCGGCGCAGGGGGGTGTTCACGACTGCCTGCCGATGACCTCGGTGGGCTGGTCGCCGCCCGCCTTGCCGGTGCTGGTGCCAGCGACCACGGGCACGCCCGCGATCGGCGTCGGGACCCGGAGGTTGGGGGCCGGCCGACGGGCCTCGTCGGAGATCCGCAGGAGCAGCGCGACGATGACCCAGTTGGCGACCAGCGACGAGCCGCCGTACGCGATGAACGGCGTGACCAGCCCGGTCACCGGGATCACGCGGGTCACGCCACCGACCACGACGAACGTCTGCAGCGCGACGATGAACGCGAGACCGCCCGCGAGCAGCTTGCCGAACCCGTCGCGGACCCCGATCGCCGTGCGGAAGCCGCGCTGGGCCAGGATCAGGTAGCACATGAGGATCGCGATCAGGCCGGTCAGGCCCAGCTCCTCGCCGAGCGACGCGACGATGAAGTCGGACTCGGCGAACGGCACCAGGTCGGGCCGGCCGTCGCCCCAGCCCGTGCCGAACAGGCCGCCGCTGGCCATGCCGAACAGGCCACGGACCAGCTGGCCGGACCCGCCGTACGCCTTGTCGAACACGGCGGGGTCGAACGCGTGCAGCCACGCGTCGAACCGGGCGCCGACGTGCGAGAACGCCGTGGCCGCGAGGGCGGCGCCGACGATGAACAGGCCGAGGCCGATGATCACCCAGGACAGCCGCTCGGTGGCCAGGTAGAGCATCGCGACGAACAGCCCGAAGAAGAGCAGCGAGGTGCCGAGGTCGCGCTCGAGCACGAGGACGGCGACCGAGGCGGCCCACACGATGAGGATCGGTCCGAGGTCACGCGCGCGGGGCAGGTGCAGGCCCAGCACCTTGGGGCCCGCCAGCGCGAGCGCGTCGCGGTGCGTGACCAGGTACCCCGCGAAGAAGATGGCGAACGCGATCTTGGCGAACTCGGCGGGCTGGAACCCGACGCCCCCGACGCGCACCCAGATGCGGGCGCCGTTGATGAGCACGCCGACGCCCGGCACCAGCGGCAGCAGGATCAGGGCGAGGCCGACGACCCCGGCCGTGTAGGTGTACCGCCGGAGAGTGCGGTGGTCGCGCAGGAAGATCAGCACGGCGGCGGCCAGGAGCACCGAGATCGCGGTCCACACGAGCTGCCGGTCGGCGAACCCGGCCGTCTTCCCGCGCGCCTCGTAGGCGAAGTCGATCCGGTAGATCATCGCCAGGCCGATGCCGTTGAGCGCGACCGTGATCGGCAGGATCACCGGGTCCGCGAACGGCGCGCGCCAGCGCAGGACCAGGTGGATGCCCACGGCGAGCACCGCCATGCCGATGCCGTACTCGATGACGTCGGGCGGCACCTTGTCGGTGGTGCCGATGCCGACGAGCGCGTACGAGGCAACGCCGATGACCAGCGCGAGCACCAGGAGACCCAGCTCGACGCCGCGACCCGCGCGCACGCGGTGCGGCTGGACGGTGGCCATCAGGACCCGCTCACTCGCGCACTCACGACTCGGTGTCGTCCTGCAGCATGACGACCTGGGCGCGGGCGTCGTCGAGGGAGTCGGCGTGGATGGTCTGCTCGACGCGTTCGCGCAGGTAGGCCGAGCGCAGGTCCTCCACGTCGGTCCCGGAGTGCTCGATCGGCGTCGACAGCTCGATCGGGCCGAGGTTCTGCGGCAGGCCGCGGAAGATGGTGACCTGGCCCTCGTCGACACCCACGTAGTACTGCGTGTTGATCCAGGCGACCGTCAGTGCGATGCCGCCCGCGACCACGAGGAACCCGACCAGCCACGCGATCAGGACCCCCCAGCGGCGGCGCGGCTCGGGCTCCTCGTCGTCCTCGAGGTCGTCGACCGCCTCGACGGGCTCCTCGGGCTTGGTCAGGCTCGCCGCGCGGGCCGCCGGGCTCTCGTCGGCGGCCGTGGGGTCGTTGCGGGTCAGGGCAGCGGCCCCGACGACCGACGCCTGCGTCGTCGGACCCTCGCCGTCCGCGACGTCGTCCAGCTCGATGACGTCCGCGAGCACCACGGTGATGTTGTCGCCGCCGCCGGCGCGCAGGGCGAGCTGGACCAGCCGGTCGGCGCACGTGTCGACGTCGTCGATCGTCGCCATGGTCTCTTCGATGGTCTCCGCGCTGACGAACCCCGACAGGCCGTCCGAGCAGAGCAGCCAGCGGTCGCCGGGCCGCGCCTCGCGCACCGAGAGGTCCGGGGCGACGTCCGGGTCGAAGTCGCCGAGCACCCGCATGACGACCGACCGCTGCGGGTGGACCTCGGCCTCCTCGGGCGTGATCCTGCCGATGTCGACCAGGTGCTGGACGAACGTGTGGTCGGTGGTGACCTGCGTGAGCACCTTGTCGCGCATGAGGTACCCGCGCGAGTCGCCCAGGTGCACCATGGCGAGCTTGTTGCCCGCGCGCAGGATCGCGAGCACCGTCGTGCCCATCCCCGCGAGCTCGGGGTCGGTCTCGCTGCGCTGGATGATCTCCTCGCGCGCGTCGGCGAGCGCGGCCTCGAGCTGGTCCAGGGCGTCGTCGGAACCGTGCGACTCCCCGTCCAGCGGCGCGAACGCCGCGACCGCGACCGACGACGCGACGTCGCCGCCGGCGTGCCCGCCCATGCCGTCCGCGACCATGAGCAGGTGCGGCCCGGCATAGGCCGAGTCCTGGTTGTTGGAGCGCACGAGCCCGACGTCGGACCGTGCCGCATATCTGAGTGCGACGGTCACCGGTTACCTCTGCAGCTCGAGCACGCTCTGTCCCACGCGGACCGGTGTACCGGTCGGCAGCGGGGTCGGGGCCTCGACGCGCTGGTCCGCCACGAATGTCCCGTTCGTCGATCCGAGGTCCTCGACGAACCACTGGCCACCCTGCGGATAGATCCGTGCGTGCCGCGACGACGAGTAGTCGTCGTCGAGGACGAGCGTGCAGCTGGGGGCGCGACCGAGCAGGACCGCCGACGACCCGAGCGGGATGATCGTGCCACGCAGCGGACCCTCGGTGACCACGAGCCGGCTCGGCCCGGTGTTCCGTGCCGGCTTCGACGGGGCTGGGGTCGGCTGGGCCGTCGGCGCCCCGGCGGGCTGCAGGACCTTGCTCCTGCGACGACGGTCGGTGATGCGCGTGCCGTAGAGGTCGCGCCGCAGGACGCCGATCGAGGTGAGCACGAGCACCCACAGCAAGGCCAGGTAACCCAGCCGCAGCAGGGTGATCGTCAGCTCACTCATGCGCCGGCGTCACTCGTCCGGGTCCGGCTCGCCGCCTGTCCAGAACAGGATCCGCGTGCGTCCGATGGTCAGCGTGTTGCCGTCCAGCAGCGTCGCAGCGGGAACCTGGTGGCCCTCGACGAAGAGCCCGTTGGTGGATCCCATGTCGCTCGCGATCACGCCGTCGGGCGTCACCTTGATCTCGAGGTGCCGCCGCGAGACGCCCGGGTCGTCGACGATGATGTCGGCCTCCGACCCACGCCCGATGACCGTGACCGGCCCGGTGAGGATGTAGCGCTGCCCGTCGATGTCGACCAGCGGGTGCCGCGCGCTCGGCGTCGCGGTCGCCGCGGCCGGTGCCACCGCTCCGCGCACCGTCGCGCTGACCACCCGGAAGCGGGCCGCCTCGAGCTCGGTGTCCTCGCTGAACCGCACGGTGACCGGTCCGACGAACGCGAACCGCTGGCTGGCGGCGTAGTCCGTGACGTTCGCCGCGAACTCGTCGGCAAGTGCCTCCGCGCCCCACGACTCGACCTGGTCGTAGTCGGCGGTGGCCAGCTCGATCGTGAACTCGTTGGGCACGACGGTGCGGTCGCGCCCGACGACGGCCGCCCGGTCGTCCACCTCGCGGCGCAGGGCGCCGGAGAGGTCGAGCGGCTTGAGCTCGCTCTTGAAGGCCTTGGCGAACGCGTTGTTGACCACCCGCTCCACGCCGTTCTCGAACCTGTCGAGGATGCCCACGCCCACCTCCTTCGTCCGTCGGCTCGTCCCGCGCGTGCTGACCTGCACACGTGTCTCGACTCGATGGTATCCGGGCCGCAAGCGTCCGGACCCGGATGTCGGCGCGTTCGCGCGCGGCGGAGGCCCGGTACCCCCGATCGGGTGGCCCGGCGGCCCGGTGGTCGCTCCTGCACCGACGGACCGTCGCGGCGCTCGCCGGAGCCTCGTCACGCACCCTCCGGCGGCGTTCCGACGGTCCGTCGGTGGGTGGCAGCCGTGTTCGGGAGGGCTGCTCCATCGTGCTAATGTTCTCCGGCGCGCGCGAGTGGCGGAACGGCAGACGCGCTGGCTTCAGGTGCCAGTGTCCGAAAGGGCGTGGGGGTTCAAATCCCCCCTCGCGCACACAGGGGTTGTGGGAAACCACGGCTCAGCAGTCCGGAGATGCCCGGCAGGATCTGATCCTGCCGGGCCTTTCTGTGCCCGGCTCCGGACGGTCTCGATGCGGAGCTACACCGTGCTCTTGCGCCAGCCGGCGGCCTGCGCCTCGGCCTCGGAGCAGAACCACCGCTCGCCGGCCGCTTCGTCGACGACGGTCTCGTCGTAGTGCTCCTGGCCCGGCACGTGGTAGATCCACTCGCCCGTGTTGCGGGAGATGTTGCCCTTGATCAGGCACTCGGCCGGCGCGACCTCCGGCTCCACAGGGCCCTCGACGCCCGCCACCGGGGGCGGTGCAGCGTCCCCCGCGGGCTCCGCGCTCCAGCCCACGTAGGCCACCAGCAGGACAGCCGTCAGCAGGAACACTCCTCTGGTCAACCGCCGGGTCGTGTTCACCCTGAGGATCTCGGCCGTCGGGCGTGGCGGCTTGAGAGCTGACGACGACCGTCCGCGGGCTCGTTCGTCGCGGCTCGCCCATCAAGACGCGCAGAGTGCGGGCCGATAGACGATCCAGTACCCATCAGACGACACAGACGGAGGGTCCACGTGACCACGACGGTTGCCCGCCTCTCGGCGGTCTGCGCGCTGGCGTTCGTGCTCGCCGCGTGCGCGCCCACGAGCGAGGACGAGACGGCAGCACCGCCGCCCACGATGGAGATGACCCCGCAGGTGGTGGCTCCGGCGCAGGACGGGGAGTCGTCGCAGGCGCTGGACGACTTCGTCGCGGCCGCGCAGCCTCAGATCCCCGCGATCATGGACACGTCCCCGGGCACGTACTCCGAGATCACGATCACGGCCGTCCACCCCGACACGCTCGAGTTCACCTATCGGTTCGCGCAGCCGGTCGATCCGGCCGAGGCCGTCCCGTACTTCGAGAGCATGCTGCCGACGTTCCAGTCGACGGCCGAAACGGACGTCTTCCCGAGCATGTCGAACGCCGGCGTGGGGCCCACCCAGAAGGTGGCGTACACGTACCTGAACGCCGACGGCTCGACGGTCTGGACGCACACGTTCGAGCCGTCCTAGCCGCTGGTCGGAGCCTCGTCGGCTCCGACGACGGGCTCACGGAACCGCCCGGCCAGCACCGCCTGGATCTCGACGTGTCGTCGCAGGAACGCGCGCTCGTCGAGCCGCTTGCGCCGCAGCCAGCCGGTGACCTCGTCGTTGCACTTGCTCGCGTTGCACGAGCCGCAGGCCGGAGCGATGTTGTCGAGCGTGTACCGGCCGCCGCGGGAGATCGGCAGCACGCAGTCGCGCTGCAGGGGCACGCCGGTGGCGCCGCAGTAGGCGCAGCCGCCCCAGGCCTCGGTGAGGCCGGCCCACTGCTCGGGGCTGAGGTCGTGCTCGACGGCCGCCATCCGGCGCTTGCGCCGCTGGGCGTAGCGCGCCTGGCGGGTGCGGGGGGCGGGCATGTCGCCAGGGTAGGTACCGCCGGGGCCTGCGGCGTGGAGCGAACCGCGGGCGAACGCGCAGGTGCTGACCCCTTTTCAGGGCGATCCGCGACCGCTACGTTCGGGCCACGCCGTTCCGGGCTCCCGGCCTCGGCACCTGCGGCGTCGGTGGTCGCCGCGCAAGCCGCCGAGAGGGGCGTCGCGTGAGCGCACCGCAGAAGGTCGTCCGCCGGGTGCCGTACGTGGTCGGCATCGTGCTCGCCCTCTTCCTGCTCGCGGCGTGCAACGGCGGGGACAACCTGCCCACCCCGACCCGGACGCTGCCGACGC